>JARGNK010000005.1:33380-46484 GCA_029213145.1 Rubripirellula sp.
AGCGAACTTAGAACGGCGATCCGTGTTGAAACTAATGCTGTGTTTGGCAGCTCTCGCAAAGATAGAGCTTTCGGGCCGCGATCTCAGGCGTGCAAATCGGACCGCCGCAGGACGGGCATTCCGTTTTACCGTAAATCCGAAAGCGATCTTTGGCTTGCACTTCGGACAATGGCACACCTGCTTCGCGGGAGGTTACGCTGATAATTCGACCATATTTCAGGCCAGTTCGCATCATCTTTCGAAGTGAACGCCAGAGGCGATCGAATGACTCCTTGGAAAGTTCGTTTCCCGGCGTGTAAGGATCTAGCCTTGTTTCGAAAAGCACTTCCGCTCGAAAAATGTTGCCGACGCCAGCCACCACCGCTTGATCCAACAGCAGCCCGCCAATTGGCTTGCTGCTGTGCCGAACGTTTTCCCAGGCAACTGAGGAGCGGCCTCCATCGAGCGGGTCAGGCCCCAGTTTGGCAACCACTTCATCTCGCACCGCTTGATCGATGACACGACAAGTGGAGGGCCCGGTCAGGTCGAACGCATGGTCAGCACCCACCATTCGCATTCGCACCTGTCCGACTGGCAGTGGCGGGGGGGCATCGTGCTGCCGAAACTTTCCGTAGCGACCGAGGTGGACGTGAATGATTCGACCGCTGTCGAACTCATAAAACATGTGCTTTCCCGCCGCCCGGACAGTGCTCAGGCATTGGCCGTTGACCTTGCGGGCATCTCCGCGAAATCGACCTTGGGGACTGGTGATTCGCAGCGGATGGTCGCACAGAATTGAGTGGTGTAGCTTGGCGAGGTGGTGGGTTTTGTGGCCTTCAGGCATTCGACTGATTGACAGCGGGGGGAGTCATGCGGCGGGTGAACAACGGTGACGTCACCCTAGGGCTGTGACATCACCCAGTTTAACCGTTGACGCAACTGTGACCTTAACGGCTCAGGAGCAATCGCGATCGCGCTGCGGTAGTTCGCTCTGGCCATTCGCTTGTTCCCATCGGATTCTGCCCGGGCTGCTCGGCGGAGGTACTGGTCAAGTTTGCGGTTTTGGAGCACCGCTTGGGATTGACGCAGTGAAGAGAGTTGCTGGTACTGGATTTCGGCTCCCGCACGGCGGGAAGAGTTTAGCGGTTCAAGGGAGCCTTCAAAGTTACCCACGATTGGCGTGTAACCAATCACAAATGGTCGCACGACGCCAGATGCCATACTGCCCGGGAATCCGTCCATCGTGGTCAAGGAGGGCGTTGTGCTGGTAAACGATTGCCGGTTTCCTTGGGCTGCGTGAAATCCGAGGGATCCCGAAACGCCGCCGCTGGAGAAGCCTGCTCCGGCACGGATTCCGGCATTCGGGTCAAGATTTCCAAACGGTGCCAGGAGTGGGCCTCGTCCACCCGAGTCGGCAAACCAATTTCGTCCACGCAAGGACCAGTGGAACCCGCTGCTTTCGAAAAAGCTTGAATTCGCATTCGTGAACGGAACGGAAGTGTGGATCATCTGCCCCCAAGAGTCCGAGGGCAGTCCGAAATAAAATGCCAGCGTGACGATTAGCGGCAGTGAGTTGCGAACCATTCGTCTTCTCTCCCCCAGGCATCCAGAAAGCTGGGCATCCAGAAAGCTGGGTAACCAGAAAACTGGGTAACCATTTGAAAAATTGGGTAACTGTATTCCAGTCGTTTCCACACGCAGAATGGCTCGATTCTAGGCCAAGGCAAGCTCCAAGTGAAATGCCAGCGGTCGATCGATCAGCCTTGGCGTCGTTGATCAGGAGCTTGGTGGCACCTCGGCAGCCGATCAGTGAAGGTCGCCGCGATGCTAATCGGTGAGTGGAGGCCGGGGAGTGAAGGCCGGAGTTGCTGGTTCAGGCAATTTGCGTCGACTGGGTTCCGTGGAATTGTCTCGTTTTCCACAGGCTTTGAATGTTTCCAATCGGGGGCTCGTGTCAGCGATTGCCAGCGGCCCTTTCGGAATGTTGGTGAATGATTCAGAATTTGCCTATGAAAAAAGTGGATCTATATACCGATGGCGCATGCAGCGGCAACCCCGGGCCGGGTGGCTGGGCGTTCATTTTGCGGTGCGGACAGACTGGCAAAGAGTTGGAGCGGAGCGATGGCGACCCAGCTTCGACCAACAATAAAATGGAGCTGACGGCGGTCATTCGGGGGCTGGAGGCGTTGAGCGAGGCCTGCGAGGTGACGCTGTATGCCGACAGCAGTTACGTCCTGCAGGGGATGAGCCAGTGGATGTCGGGTTGGAAAAAGCGGGGGTGGAAACGAAAGGATGGGTCGAAATTAGTCCCCGTCAAAAATATCGAATTGTGGCAGCGATTGGATGAGCTTTTGCAGGTCCATCGGGTCCATCCAGAGCATGTCAAAGGGCACGCCGGGCACGTCGAGAATGAGCGTTGTGATGAGTTGGCGGTGGCGGCATACCAGCGTTACCTGGAAAAGTCTTAAAATGCCGTCATTTACGGGGTGAAAACGGCACTGAATCGGCTGATCCCCAATCGCGAGGAATCGCTTTTGACGTTAGAATTTAGGGATTGTGCCAGGCGGCACAAAAGCCTCAATTCACTGTCTTTTCTCGCAGGTCTCCATGAGCGACGCTCCCACCCCGGAAACCCCCAAGGGTGATCCGACCACGCCGACACTTCCCACCGCCAATGCGGAGTACACGGAGAAGGACCTGCAGCATCTCTCCGACCTTGAGCATGTTCGGGAGCGACCGGGCATGTATATCGGTGATACGGCCAGCCGTGGCTTGCATCACTTGGTCTACGAGGTCGTCGACAACTCGATTGATGAAGCGATGGCGGATTTCGCCAAGAGCGTCTCGGTCACAGTGCACACCGACGGCAGCGTGACGGTCGAAGACGATGGCCGGGGAATCCCCGTGACCCGCCATGAACAGCTCTCCGAAGAACTCGATCGCGATGTCAGCACGCTGGAAGGTGTGATGACCGTTTTGAAGTTTGGCGGCAAGTTCGAAAAAGGGGCCTACCAAACTTCTGGTGGTTTGCATGGTGTTGGCGTGACCGTCGTCAACTTCCTGAGCCAATGGGCCGAAGCAGAGGTGAGTCGTGATGGATTCACCTGGACCCAAGAATACGAGCGTGGTGTTCCGACCGGGCCTGTACGCAAAGGACGCGCCACTAAAAAAACTGGTACCAAAACGACATTCAAAGCTGACAACCAGATCTTCAGCGTCACTAAGTACAACTTTGACACGTTGTACAAACGACTCCAAGAGCTCGCTTTCCTAAACAGCGGCGTTCACATCAAATTTCATGATGAACGAAACGGAGAAAGTGGTGACTTTCAGTATGAACGCGGCTTGACCGAATTTGTCGAACATCTCAACCGAGCCAGTGACACGTTGCACAACGATGTCATTCATATCGAAGGTGAAAAAGATGGAACGCAGTACGAGATTGCGTTGCAGTACAGCACGGAATTTACTGAGAACGTGCAATCTTATGTCAACAACATCCACACCATCGAAGGTGGTACGCACGTCTCAGGTTTCCGGAGTGCGCTGACGCGGACGCTCAATAATTACGGCAAAAAAGAGAATCTGTTCAAAGGGGGAGCCGCTCCCGGGGGTGACGATTTCCGCGAAGGGATCACCGCGGTGATTAGTGTTCGAGTCCCTCATCCACAGTTTGAAGGGCAAACCAAAACCAAGCTAGGCAATAGCGAAGTGGATGGGATTGTCAGTACGGGTGTTGGTGAACAGTTAAGTAAGTACTTCGAAGAAAACCCGCGGGTTGCCCAGATCATTGTTCGCAAAGGGATGCTGGCAGCAGAAGCGCGGGAGGCCGCGCGGAAAGCTAAAGACTTATTGCGAAAGCGGAAAGATGCACTTGGCGGAGGCGGACTGCCCGGCAAGTTGAGAGATTGCATCAGCAAAAATCGCGATGAATGCGAACTGTACCTGGTGGAAGGTGATTCGGCCGGTGGATCGGCCGAAGGAGGCCGGATGCGTCAATACCAAGCGATCCTGCCGCTGCGTGGAAAGATCATCAATGCCTACAAGAGTCGCGAAGCCAAAGTGCTCGAGAATCAGGAAGTGCAGTCGATGATCCAGGCGATCGGGACTGGCATTGGTGCTGATCAAGATTTAACCAAGCGACGGTACGAAAAAATTATCATCATGACTGACGCCGACGTTGACGGCAGTCACATCCGAACGCTTTTGCTCTGCTTCTTTTATCGGCAAATGTATGAGCTGGTGGCTCGTGGTCACGTCTATGTCGCCCAACCACCGCTGTTCCGAGTCGTCCACGGAAAAAAGAGATACTACATCCAGTCCGATAGCGAAATGAAGTCTCAATTGCTCGATCGCGGTTTAAGTGACACCGTGTTCGAGGCAGAAGACGGTCGTCGTGTCGAGGGTGACACGATGCGATCGCTGTGCAAAACACTCGCGTCGATGGAAGAGTCGATTCTGGCACTCGAGCAACACGGGTTCAGCCTGAGGACGCATGCTCTGCGGCTCGATCCCGTCACCAACAAGTTACCCACCTTGTTGCTGACACACGGCAATGATGAACATTGGTTCCACAAGCAAGACGAAGTTGAACTTTATCTAAACGAGAATAATCTGCGGTTGGATATTGAAGAGGAAGAAGAGGAGACTGAGGACCAAGACGGCTCCAATACCGCGAACGGGGAGGCCGCTTCTGGTGATGACACCGAAACGTCCACCGAGGAGCAGGCAGCCGGACCTGTTTTTGAAATTGCTCACATGGCCGAACTTCACGAAGTTCGCACAATCAATAGTGGCCTAAAGGAACTTCTGGAAATCGGCTTCGGAATTGATGATTTGATTCCGGCAGATCGCACGGGAATGACGACCCCAAGATTTGAGCTGATTCGTGGCGAAGATATTCGACGCCCGCTGGTTGACCTGCGTGACCTGTTGCCAGAGGTCCGTGCGGCTGGTGAAAAAGGATTGCAGGTCACTCGCTTTAAAGGCTTGGGCGAAATGAATGCCGAGGAATTGCGGGAGACAACGCTTGATCCAGCAAACCGAACTCTGTTGAAGGTTAACTTGACGGATGCTGGCACCGCAGACGAAATGTTCCGGCTGTTGATGGGCGACAAGGTCGAACCACGCCGCGAGTTTATCGAGAAGCACGCGTTGGATGCACGAAACCTAGATGTCTAGTTGTTTGCGTCCATTTATCAATGCCACGGAATCAGCGGTGACTTAGTCGCGGCAAGAAGTCATCGCGGCAAGAATCGATCGCGGCAAAAAGTCATCGTCTCGTGAAGTCGCTGGCACGAAATTCGACAACCTGATCCCAATCTTAGTGACCGCCGCAATGCCGCGGTCGCCGCAGGCAGCCTTTATTGCTCCTAAGGATCCTCATGAATCGCCTCGCTGATTCACTCAGCCCCTATCTGTTGCAGCACAAGGACAATCCGGTCGATTGGTTTCCCTGGGGAGAAGAGGCGTTTGAGGCCGCCCGTCGTCACGACCGTCCGATCTTTCTGTCCGTCGGTTATTCTGCGTGCCATTGGTGCCATGTGATGGAGCACGAAAGCTTTGAAAGTAAAGCGATCGCGGAATTCCTGAATCGGCATTTTATCTCGATCAAAGTTGATCGTGAGGAACGACCGGATATTGACCAAATCTATATGAATGCGGTGCAGCTGATGACGCATCATGGCGGCTGGCCGATGAGCGTGTTTTTAAATCATCGGCTAGAACCTTTTTATGCGGGCACCTACTGGCCGCCGACGCAAAAATTTGGAATGCCGGGATTCGCACAAGTGCTCGAGTCGATTGCCGAAACATGGCAGAACCGCCGCGCGAATGTTCAGGAGCATGCCAGCAAAATTACCACCGCACTCCAGCAGATGGCGGTTGGTGTTTCAGAGTCATCCACTGCTGTGCCCGATCAAGTCCTTGTTCAGCGGGCAACCGATCATCTGGTAGAAGCGGTCGATCGGCGGAATGGTGGGTTTGGGGACGCGCCTAAGTTCCCTCACGCAACCGACCTCGATTTGTTGTTGAGAGTCGGTTTTGCGAATCAGGAACCCTCTTTGGTCGAAGCCGCGACGCTCACACTTGATCGAATGGCGTGTGGCGGCATTTACGATCATCTCGGTGGCGGTTTTGCCCGCTACAGCGTCGATGCAAAGTGGCTTGTTCCGCACTTCGAAAAGATGTTGTACGACAATGCTTTGCTGTGTGAAGTTTATGTTCGCGCGTTTCAGGTCACCGGGAATGCTCTTTATCGAGATGTCGCGTGTGGCATTGCCGACTACTTGATTCGCGAGATGGTCGATGACAAGGGCGGCTTTCACAGCAGTGAGGACGCGGACAGTGAGGGCGTCGAAGGAAAATACTACGTCTGGAGTCCTGATGAAGTCGTTCAGGTTCTTGGTCAGGAACGGGGTGATCGATTCTGTCAGATCTACGACATTACGCCTGCGGGAAATTTCGAAGGTAGTAGTATTCCAAATTTGCCGTTGCCACTTGATAAGTGTGCCAGGCGAATTGACATAGATGCTGAACAGTTGCTGAGTGAATTGCACGAGGATCGTGATCGTCTGCGTAAACATCGTGAAACGCGTGTTCGTCCGGGGCGTGATGATAAGGTGCTGGCTTCCTGGAATGCGCTGGCAATCAAAGCCTTGGCCGTTGCCGGAGGTGTTTTCGAACGTGAGGATTATCTAGACGCGGCACAGCGTGCAGCGACCTTTATTACCTCCAATTTGCTGTGCGAGGATGGACGCCTGTTGCACGCGTTCCGGCAAGGGAAATCGCACTTGAATGGCTTTTTGGATGATTACGCCTATTGTGTCGAAGCATTCATTCACTTGTACGAAAGTACCGGCCGTGCGCGGTGGATTGGCCACGCAACTAAGTTGGCGAACCAAATGCTCGCGCGTTTTCAAGATGCTAAGCAGGGCGGTTTCTTTTACACGCCAGATGATGCTGAATCGCTGATTACTCGCAACAAAGATTGGCATGATGGTAGCTTAGTAAGTGGCAACGCATCGGCAGCGAGCGGATTGTTACGGCTTGCGAGATTGTCAGACCGGGATGATTTTCAACTCGCGGCAGAGCGAACCTTTTGTGCAGCAGCAGAGGTGTTGACCCATCAGTCTGCCGCTTGCGGTGCATTGTTGGCGGCGCTGGATCGTTATTGGAATGGGCATCAACAATTGGTTTTGGCAGTTGCCGATGATGCCATGATGAAATCTTTGCGCCCCGCTATGGTCGGCACGTTACGACCACATGCGACGCTGTCGTGGGTCATTGGGGATGCACCCAATTCAGGGCCTGTGGTTGCCTTGAATCAGCATCGCACTTCAATTGAGGGTAAGCCGACGTTGTACGTTTGCGAACAATTTGCCTGTGGGAAACCGATGCTTGAACAAGAGTTGATCGATTTCTTGGGCGAGTAAACACCACACTTCGCAAAGCGAACGACTCATCAAATTTGAGTCTCTCCAGCGACTAAACGGGTTGCATCGAACAGGATTCCGCTGAGAAATTACTTCTGGAGATTCGAGGCAACGTCAGTTCGGTACGCGGAAAATGCCGGTAGCAATGCGGCGATCAGCGACAGTGTCAGGATCAAAGGCAAAATCAGCAATTCGTAATTGCTAGTACTGAAAAAGCCCACACGGACACCTGTTTGTTGCTCGATGCGTTCTGAATACAGAGCAATCGCTCCGTGGGCCAAAACCCAGCCGAGTGCGGCGCCGATGATGGCGACCAAGAAGCTTTCGATCACGATGATTGTGGTAACGGTTTCCCGCCGCGCTCCCAACGCCCTCATGACTGCGATATCCCGGCGGCGATCATTCATGGAATTGTAAATGGCGACGAGGATTCCGACTGCCGCCACGAAGCAGGTGATCAGCGTGATCAACAGAAGAGCGGTCAGTAAGGGGCCGACGATCGCGTCCATCAGTTTGTTGATTTCACCAATCGGGGCAACGGCTTGTGCGCGAATTCCTTCATTAATCGCTACCTGCATTCCGGGGCCGAACATCATGTTTCCGTTTCGAACCAAAATTGAGGTAACTTCACGCTGCGGGATCGAGATCAATTTGTAATCGGTTGCTTCCACTTCCGATTCAGCGTCGATGTCGGCGGCAGGATCTTCTGTTTCGGTTTCGGAGTTTGCGGTGGCTGTAGCGTCTGCCTCGTCATTTTCGATCGGCTTGGCGTGGCCATCCATCAAATAGAAACCCTCTAGATTGACGAAGGCGGCACGGTCATTCGGCGTTCCGGTCGGGTTCATCACGCCAACAATCGTGAAGCCGAGTTCGTGGTCGTGTCCGGTTGGCGCTCCATGCGTGGGGTGAATGACATCACCCACGCCAACGTTCATTTCCCCGGCAACCCGAGACCCAACAACTGCTTCAAAATAGCTGTGTTCAGCTGAAAATCCTTGTAACGCTCGGCCAGCGGAAAAGGAAAACGGTTGATCGACATTTGGACCGTATCGTAGTTTCTCGAAGAAATCGGGCGTCGTACCGACCACCCTGAATTCTCCGAAGTAATCACCCAGTGCCAAGGGAATCACATACCCGCCAGTTACGTACGGAGCGAAGATTCCTGGTCTCTCACCCAGTTCGGGATTGCCACCAAAACGTTTGACCATCTCAGCCCGTTCCGGCTGAGAGAAGAACTCCATGTAATAGTCGTACGGCAGATTCTCAATTGGCTGGCTGAGATAAAAAACGCTGTTGAGCGTCAGTTGCAACGGACTTCCCTTTGGTCCGACGACGAGGTTGTAGCCGACCGAAGCAGTCCGTGTGAACGCATCACTGATGACGCCGTATACCGCCAGCACCAAAACAACCAGTCCAACACCCAGGCCAAGAGAAATTGTGGTTAGGATGCTCGATAGCGAGCGATGACAGAAATTTCGCCAAGCGATCTGAAGCAGAGACATGATGCGTTCGTGAGAGGAAGGATGTTGTTCGAATCAATCAGGGTGACTTCCGGTCAAGGCAAGATTGATCGTGTCGAGTTCCTCAACACGATCAAATCGTGAGGCAATTTCCATGTCATGCGTGACCATCAGCATGGCAACTTGTTCCTCGCGACAGGTATTCCGGATCAGTTCCAGTACGTTCTCGGCGCTGACCGGATCCACGTTGGCGGTCGGTTCATCGGCCAACAAAATCTTCGGACTGCCCGCCAGAGCTCTGGCAATCGCAACTCGCTGTTGCTGTCCAACAGACAACTGGGCCGGTCGATAATGGGCTCGATCAGCCAAGCCGACTCGTTCGAGTAGATCACCCGCTCGGGAACTATCACGGCGGCCAGAGCCGAAAGTCATACCGAGTTTTACATTTTCAAGGGCCGTGAACGCGGGCATCAAGTTGAATGTTTGAAAGACGTATCCGATCGAACCAGCTCGAAAGCGATCGCGACCCTGCTCACTAAGTCGTGTGATTTCAGTTTTGGCGATGCGAATCGAACCTTCGTCTGGTACAAGCAACCCAGCAATCAAGTGCAGTAGGGTTGTTTTGCCGCCGCCACTTTTTCCGATCAGAGCGACTTGTTCGCCCACTGCCACTTTCAGTGACGGGATGTTGAGAACCGTGAGGGCCCCTCCACCTGGTTGTGAAAAGGTTTTAACTAGATTGGTGATCGCTAGGATTTCAGTCATCGTCTTCTCATCGCGCGTTGCAGGCCCCGATCGGACTCGCGTTTCTTCAATGCTTGTCGTTTGTCGTGCAATTTCTTGCCCTTCGCCAAGCCCATCACGCATTTCGCGATTCCGCGTTCATTGAAGTAAACGCGTAGCGGGACCAGAGTCAGGCCTCGTTCGTGAGCTCGCCCGGCGAACTTGTCGTACTCGCGGGCATGAATCAACAGTTTGCGAGGTCGTCGTGGATCATGGTTCCACATCCCTGCGTTCTTGTAGTGGGCAATGTCCGAACCGATCAACCACAGTTCTTGTTTTTGGACTCGGATGTAGGCTTCATCGAGCGATAGTTTTCCCTCACGCATCGATTTGACCTCGCTGCCCATCAGCATGAGGCCGCATTCGATCGAGTCGAGTATTTCGTAGCGGTGGCGGGCTTTTCGGTTTTCGGAGACCATCACGATCTCCGGCCCCTTTTTCCCACTCGGTTTCTTCGATCGACCTGATTTCTTCTTTCTTGCCATGACGAAGCGATTGTACGCTCGATTGCGGATGAACCGATAGCCGTTGGGAACGGGAGATCCGGTTCAGAGGATTCGTTGTGGGGGGGGAGTAAGCGATGACGTTAAAAATGACACGCGTTGGAGGCGATTGCTAGTGTGGCAAGGCGTGCATTTTTAAGGGTTTTCGCCTTATCTCGCTTCGTTATTGCTCGGTTGTTGATGGTGGGTTGTCGGTACAGTTGGTGGCTGCGATCGGTCTGGTGCGACCGAAATCGGCGTCTGCCGCCATGGTCACGTTCGCCCGCCGCACTACAATGCATTAGTTCGTCGGTTTTGGTTCACTTTTTTACGTGCTGACTAGATGGCTTTTCGACTCCCTGTTGTTGCTGAACCTGAAATCCCCGCTGATGCTGAGGTGAGTGGGTCGGGACGCTTACCCCGTTGGTTGAAGCGTCCGATCCCGCAAAGCAACGCCAACCATCTCACTCAGGGCTTGCTCGATGAGCTGAAGCTAGAAACCGTTTGTGATAATGCAAAATGTCCCAATCGGATGGAGTGCTACAGCCAGCAGACGGCGACTTTCATGATCTTGGGCAACGTTTGCACCCGGCCCTGTGGGTTTTGCGCGGTTCATCGGGGGCGACCCCCTCAGTTGCCAGAAGGCGATGAGCCCGATCGTGTGGCCGAGGCCGCGCTGCGTCTGGGGCTCAAGCACGTTGTGATCACCAGTGTCACCCGTGACGATCTGCCGGACGGTGGTGCCGATCACTTTTATCGCTGCGTCGTCGCCGTTCGAGAAAAAACAGGTGCCACGACCGAGGTCTTGACCCCCGATTTTGTTCATTGCAAGTCGGCCCTCAGCCGGGTGATTGAGGCCAAGCCGGATGTATTCAATCACAATATGGAAACGGTCCCTCGCCTCTATCGACGCGTTCGGGGGCCCAAGAGTGATTATCGCTGGACACTTGGCATGATGAGAGAGGTCAAGGAGTACAACCCGGAGGTTCGCACCAAGAGCGGGTTGATGCTCGGTTTAGGGGAGCAGCGTGGCGAGTTACTCGAAGCCCTGGCTGATCTCCGTGATGCTGATGTCGATTTTTTGACGCTTGGTCAGTACTTGCAGCCTGGTGAAAAGTATCTCCCGGTGGTCCGCTACGTCCCTCCCGAGGAATTTGAGGAGCTTGGCGAACTCGCCCAAGAGATGGGATTCAAAAAGGTCGCCAGTGGTCCGTTTGTGCGGAGTAGCTACCACGCTCGTGATATGGCCGAGATGGAGTAAGCTCGTTTCATGAGCTTTCAGCAAACACTCGAGAATGCCTGGCGTCTTCATCAAGCTGGGCAAATTGAGCAGGCGGAAGAATACTACCGCCAAGTGCTCAATCAGGATCCCAAACACGCGGATGCTTGGGTGTATCTGGGCATCGCACTCTTTGATCGACGTGAGTTCGTCGAATCATCGCAAGCTTATCGCGAAGCTTTAACGTTAAGTGATCGCAACCCGATTGCCTGGAATAATCTTGGCAACTCGCTGCGGATGCAGGGGCTCGTGGAGGAGGCGGATCAGTGTTTTGAGCGGGCGTTGCAGCAGAAGCCCAACTACCTTTCCGCGTTGAAAAACCGGGGGACGCTTTGGGTCTGGAGTGGCGAAGTTGAACGCGGGTTGTCCTGGTATGAACGTGGATTGAAGGTCGCGAGCGACGATGTGGAATTGCATCGTAACTTGGGAGTGATTCATCTACTGCAACAAGATTACGCTCGTGGGTGGCCCGAGTACCGATGGCGCTGGCGAATGTCGGGCAATGTTCGCCCGATTGTCACAGCGCCGATTTGGCAAGGTCAGTCGTTGCAGGGCAAGACGATTCTGCTTTATCCAGAGCAGGGCCTCGGCGACGCGATCCATTTTGTACGGATGGCTGCCGTTCTGAAATCATTGGGAGCCCGCGTTCTGTTGCAGTGCTCGGCACGTTTGTTGTCGCTGTTCACTTCCGTGTCAGGAGTCGACCAGTTATTGCTGGATCAGGCGCCTCTTCCTGCCGTCGATTATCACGCATCGTTGATTGATGTGGTTGACGTGCTTTGGGCAACGACTGGCGAGATGGAATGGGGTGCGGAGGCATTTGATGATAAGGCCAGCTACTTGGCTGTTTCCCAGGAGCTCGTTGCATACTGGAAAAACTGGTTGCACGAATTGAAGCCGGGGCGTCGGATTGGGATTGTGTGGCAAGGTAATCGTGAGCATCACGCCGATGTTTATCGCAGCATCTCTCTAGAACAACTGCGTCCGCTTTCCGAATTGAAGGATGTTGAGCTGATCAGTTTGCAGTTGGGCGACGGCGCGGAGCAGTTGGGGCGTTGTGAATGGGCTAGCGAGATCGTTCGACTACCTGAACACTTCGATTCTCAGGACGCCTTTACCGATACAGCTGCGATCGTGCAGCAATTAGATGCAGTGGTCACCACCGATACGTCGATTGCGCACCTGGCTGGTGCCGTTGGTGCCAATGTGCATGTACTACTCGGTAAGGTTCCTGATTGGCGTTGGGGCACCACTGGAACCCGCACGCCCTGGTACCCCGCAATGAGGCTTCATCGGCAAAAGACGCTGGGAGATTGGAGAGACGTCGTTGGCGAGGTTGCAGCAGTTTTGAGTGATTGAGTTACGCTCATTAGAATTTCGGCTTGCAGTACACGGCTGATGAAAAATGTTTATGCTGCTTGAAGGTGTTTTGTGGTGGGGAAGGCTTGATCGCTGTGCAGGCGGTTGTCCCGCTTAGCGCGATGCTCCGTTCCTATGCCGGCGGTGGCGACTGATCCGCATAAAAAAACCCTCCCGGTGAATTACCGAGAGGGTATTGGAATGAGTTGAATCGTTTTGCGATCAAGCGTTTTACCGTCGATCGGTGCTAGTCTAGGAAGCCAACGAGATCTTGGCTGCGACTCGGCTGTTGCAGCTTGCGGACCGCTTTTGCTTCGATTTGGCGGATC
>JARGNK010000005.1:46494-51193 GCA_029213145.1 Rubripirellula sp.
TTAAAGATGTGACCGACTTCCTCGAGCGTATAGCTGTATCCGTCCCCCAGGCCGTAACGCAGTTTGATAATTTCTCGTTCGCGGTAGGAAAGGGACTTCAGCACGTTACCAATGCGGTCACGCAGCATTTCCTGAGTGGCCCCGATTTGAGGGCTTTCGGCGGTTCCATCAGGCAGTAAGTCACCAAATTGGCTGTCCTCACTGTTGCCGACTGGGCGATCCAATGAGATCGGGAAACGGCTCATGGTAAGCACGCGACGAGCCTCTTCGACCGTGACGTCAGCGCGACGTGCGGTTTCTTCAATCGTCGGCTCACGCCCGAGTTCTTGCAGTAGCTGACGTGCAACATTACGAACGCGGCTCATGGTTTCGACCATGTGGACCGGAATTCGAATGGTTCGACTTTGGTCGGCGACCGCACGCGTGATCGCTTGGCGAATCCACCAAGTGGCGTACGTGCAAAACTTGAATCCACGGCGGTATTCAAATTTGTCGACTGCCCGCATCAGGCCCGCATTGCCTTCCTGGATCAGATCCAGGAATGACAAGCCACGGTTGCGGTACTTCTTTGCGATGGAGACGACCAAACGCAAGTTACCTTCGCTGAGCTCTCGCTTGGCCTGCTGATAATCATCGTAGACCCGATTAAGCATCTGGACGCGATTGCGAAGCGACGTTGGAGTTTCCTGGCATGCGGTCAGGATTTGTCGACGCTCGCGAACAAGTTCCTCGCGAACTTCACGGCCGTGCTTAGTTCGTTTTTGTTCGGAAATCTCACAATCAATTTCGATCAAGCGATCGGAGAACTTCTCCAGCAATTCGATGCGAGTTTCGATTCGTTGAGTTCTCAGGCCAAGTTCTTCGATCAATCGAACAGCACGTCGTCGACGACGCGCCAGAGAACGCCACGCTTCCGCACGGCGACGCTGTGAAGCGCTCTTGCTGAGCGATACTTTCCAGTCGTGGCGATTGCGTCGCAACAAGGTCTGAAGGGTTCGCAAATTGTGCGGCAAACGGCCGACGATCTGCTCTTTCTCTAGGCGATCGGTAACCGAAACTTGAACTGTGCGATCAAATGGTAGTTGTCCTCGGTAGACCTTCTTTAGTGTTTTGTACGCTTCGACCAGCACGAAGTGATTTTCCAGTAACTTGGTACGGAAGCGTCGGCGGGTTTCTTCGATCCGCTTGGCGAGTTCGATTTCCTCGCGGCGGGTCAGTAGAGGAATCTCGCCCATCTGAGTCAGGTACATGCGTACGGGGTCATCGGACCACGATTCGCTTTCATCAACGGCTAGCAGTTCATCGGGACTATCGAGTTGAACTTCGCCCTCGGCTTGTTCAGCGATCGCCACAGCGACGTTGTTGTCCTCGTTGTCATCAACGGGTAACTTGCGAAAGCCGCCGGTCATCACGTCGGTGCTTTGATCTGCATCGGCGTCAAAGTCGTCCAGTAGAGTGTCAAACAAGACAGAAACTCCTGCGGATACGTTTTTTAAGTCTGGTGAATATCGATGTTGAACGGGGCCAGCGCGGTCAAGTGATTCAAAGTTTTGTTAACGCCATTGGCCGGCCGTGTTGCGGCAGGGCAATTCGAAACGTTGCAACGGAATGTCAGATCGACAGCAGCGGCAAAAGTGCCAGTTCAATATCAAAGGTAATTTCTATTCGGGTATCAATGTGGGCCAGCTAAATGGCCAAGCAGCGGGTCAGTAGGGGATGGTCAATGGGAAACAAACTTTCAGTTTGCATGTCTTACGCGGGTGAAGTTTGCCATTGAAAGCGTGGACGTAAAACGTCAAGTTGATGACCTCTAGGGAAGGAATGCTCGCCCGAATAATGTCGTCGCTCACCCAAAATAAAGGTGTTCGACGCGTGGTTTGGAATAAGTCCTAAACAATGACAAACTCTACCACCCAGCGGGCCTCAACCTGTTGCCTCAGCTTCAAATGGAAAAACTTTAGGGTTGGGTGAATCAACCGAATTGCGAATGACTTTGTCGGTAAACGAAGTCATCCACTCTCGATCCGCTTGCTCACCCGAGCAAGTTAGACATAAAAGATAAATTCAGACCGAATGGGGTGATGATGGATCTCCGCGATTGCGGTTCCAATCGAACGCTCAGAGAGCGACGTGAACAAACACGTGCCACTTAGCGTATCGAGAAACTCCCCCCCGATTTCAATCATCTTCTGCCTTACCCTCCTGGAATTCAGTAAACTCGACCACGCAGAATGTGACTCAAATCCTTTTGGTCACTGGGACGAACGAAACAGTTCGTTGTTGGTTTGCCGCAAAAGACCGGTTTGGCAGAGCGGCAGTTGGGCGGGTAGCCTCGCTTACTTACCCTGGATTCTAGTCACACGGCCTTTAGGGTCTAGTCGGCTCTTCTTCAAATCTTTGCAAACATATCTCCATGTATCTGTTGCCCTGCCCCCACTGCGAACACGAAATTCCCGTCGCCAACTATCAAGCGGGTGATGAAACGGCCTGTTCCCAATGTGGGCAGAGCGTCGCGATCCCGAAACTTGGACAGCTACGGCAACTTCCCACAGCCGATTCCCCCACTCAGCCAGAGTCAGTGGGGAAACCGGGTGACGGTGAGTTTTCTCCGCTGCGACGGGGTGGGTTTTTATTGTTCGGTTTAATCGCCGTGGCCAGCTTTCTAATCGCCGCTTTTTGCGGAATTAACTGGTTTTTAAGTGAAACTTCGGGGTCAACAGCGGAACACCTTGAGTCGGTTCGAACCGAATATGCCAAGGTCCCAGCAGCCCAGCTCATTCGGGAGTTTGAGGATATGGACAATCTTTCGCTGGACCTTACTCTCCCATACACCTACAAGACAAAAGAAAATCGGCGTCGTGAATGGGGGCAGAATGCGACCGTTGCCGCTTCGGTCGGCGGCTTGTCCGTCCTGGCCTCGTTATTGCTAGTGATGACAGGGCGTCGAAAGCAAACTGCCTGATCGATTGTTCACTGGTTCGGTTTGCTCGGTTCTCCACCCATCTCAAGGGACACTTAGGAAGTAACGTAAGCCATCAGGCTTTCGCTGCTCCACACCTAGTTCCCAAGTTGAGTTCCCGAGTTGAGTTCGCCGGAAAGCGGTGGGCTGACTACTGCCGCTGCAGCACGTAAACGACATCTTCGGAAGTCGAATCAACCTCGATCGGTTCGTCTAAGTCATAGGCAAAATCGAACGTCTCGAGAATTTGCCACGATTGGTTGGATTGGATCAGACGATCCATTTGTGGCCGTGTATAGCTTCTCAGCCGTAGCTCGTCATTGATCCGGAAACTACGGGACGGACTGTGGATGTCAAAGCGAATCCCGAACCGCTCGATTCGCTTTCGCGTGTCACGATGTTTGAACCACATGTGAGTATTGATCGACAAATGGCCACGACGAGCCGACCAAGATTCTGTTTCGCTAGGCTCTGCCCGAGTTGGTGTCAGGTGAACACCTAGCAGGTAAAGCCCACCGGGGCGGACCGCGTCGGCCATGCATGCAAGGTGGCCGCGGGCAGTCGCTTCGGATGGCAGATGGCGAAAGCTGTTGATCGTGTTGAACGCGATGTCTTGCCGCTGGCGAATCTTGAACTCGGACATGTCGGCAACAAAAGCCGATTCCGGGTGCCCATGGCGTTTCAGCCTGGCATTGCAAAAGTCGACCGCTTTTGGGTTTAGATCGAGTCCTGAGGCGGTAAAGCCTCGTTTGGCTAGCCAAAACAATAACCGTCCTGTCCCGCAGGCTGGCTCGAACATCCGCTCGTATTTGCCATCCAGATAGCGATCGCCGCATCCGACAATAAAGGCAAGTTCGGCGGCGCAGTCGGCACCGAACACGAGGTCGTAATATTTGGGGTGGTCGTAGATCGACTCGTTAATCGTTTCCAAGGGCAACGTCGTTCCGTTGATTTGGGGATTGCGGTTGGGGATTCGTCAGCTGGTTTTGATCGTCGGCTGGTTTTGATCGGGGCGATTGCTGTCAATCGAAAACCGTAATCGCTCGAGCGGGCCGGTCTAGCGAATCGGTGCCATTCCCAACGATCGACGGATCATACCGATCTGTCCTGCGTGAATGTGTTCATGCAGCGGACAGAACAGAATCGCCCCGAGTTTGATTGGGAACACCGCGTAGGGCATGCCGACTGGTTCGAGTAGAACCGCCGGATCCAATTCAGCCAATTCCCGCATCGAAATCTCGTTCACACGATCGAGCCGTTCGATGAATTCGTCCACGCTCGGTTGATTAGCAGGATTATCCGATGGAGTCGATCCACGAGAGTACGCTTTGCGAAATTTGCCGGGGATCAACTCGAGATCGTCCGGCTGGCGACCTCGAATGCGGAACATCAATAAGCCGTACTGGCTCACCGTTAGATGACCAATTTGCCAAGCGAGGTTGGAGGGTAGTCCTGGCGGAATTTCGAACCAGCACTCAGGAGGAGCGGTGTCGAGCAGTGAACGTGTGTAATCGCGGGCAAATCGGATTTGGCCAATCGCAGCCTCCAGCATGGCGGCTGCGGTTGATACATCAGGGATCGATTCGGGGGCGTCTGCATTCATGACCGGGATCATAGCAGACGCCGAGATTTCCGCCAGAATTCGACGGTCAGCTTCTCCCTACGCCGCGTTACTACGTTGCGTCCCTACGCCGCGTTCCTACGCCGCGTTCCTACGCCGCGCGGCGACGCTTGGCCGAT
>JARGNK010000005.1:51293-114761 GCA_029213145.1 Rubripirellula sp.
CCTACGCCGCGTTCCTACGCCGCGTTCCTACGCCGCGCGGCGACGCTTGGCCGATGATCGAGCGGCGGTTGGTGCGATGGTTGTGGCTGCTTCAGTCGGATCGTACTGACGTTCAAGCTCATGAAGACATTTAGCGATTCGGTCTGCAAAGTCTTCCAGGCTTTCGTCACGATCGAAATAAATCGGTGCTGACATCGCGACGTTTAGTCGCGTGAAGGGACGAGGAATCTGCAGACGGTCCCACGCTCGGGTCAGAATCCAGCGCCGTTCTGGAATCGCGACCCCGCAAAGGATGGCCGAGCCGGTGTTTTTTGCCAGCAGACTGATACCCGGTTGAACATGGCCACGTGGCCCTCGCGGTCCATCAATCGTCAAGATTCCGTTCTGGCCATCGCGAATTCGGTCGGCCATGCCTTTGAGAGCCGAGCTACCGCCTTTTCGCTGAGGACCGCTGCTACCGCGAATCGGTTCATGACCGAGCATTCGAATGAGTGGCACGATGATTTCACCATCTGCCGATCGCGAAACGATCGAAACCATGCCCGGATCGCTAACCACCAGCCCGGAAACCTGGTGAGCGTGCAGCACCGCGAATACGTGGGGAATTCCCTGCTTCGACAGTTCGGGACGATAATCGGTCGCGAATCGCACCCGGCACGTCCACCGCAAGGCGATGACGAGGAAGGCAAGCAGCCAGCCAGCGAATTTTGATAGCCATCTTTTCATCCCTACTCGTATACGGACTGTTAGGTCCTGATGGAACACCAAAAGATCCCTGGTGCTGCCTCCTGATATCCCTTCTCACTGGCCGTTATTGCCAGTATTCACCTCACCCGCGTGTTTCGTCTCCCCGCTTGTTTTTGTTTTCTTGGGTTCCTGTTGTGGGTGAATTGCCCCTCCCATGGTGTGTCTGTTGAGCCTGACGGGTGGCGGTCTTCCAAATTGTGCCAACCTAGCCATCTCGGCCGTTTAAAAATCCTGTTTGGCGATTCGGGCGACAGAGGTAACAATGTATACCTAGTAAGATGAATAAGCCGACGCCATTCGCATCCCTCCCTGCGGCGTCTTGATTCCTGCCCCACCTGTCGCACCTATGAAGTTCTACTCACGTGTTTTCCTGGCTATTTGCTTAGCCGGGTCGGCTTCCTTGGCCTGTTCCACCGCGATTGCTCAATCCGCTTCAACGAAAGTTGACTTCATCAAGCAGGTTCAACCAATCCTGGCGAAACGTTGTTACGCCTGTCACGGACCAGATGAAGCGGAAAGTGGGCTTCGTTTTGATCAACAGGCATCGGTTTTTGGTGAAGCGGAATCCGGAGAGCATCCGGTTGTCGCGGGCGATATTGATGCGAGTGAATTGGTCGCTCGGATCAAGAGTGTTGATGAGTTCGAACGGATGCCGCCGGAAGGCGATCCGGTGACCCCGGAAGAAATCGAAGTTCTAAGCAACTGGATCGAACAAGGGGCAGAGTGGGACATTCACTGGGCCTTCAAGCCGATGCAGGCTGCCGAGCCTCCTGAGGTCGATGATCCGGCGTGGGGCCAGAATCCTATCGATGCGTTCATCTACGATGGCCTGCAGCGTGTCGGGCTTCAGCCAAACCCGCCGGCTGATCGAAGAGAGCTGATTCGACGTGCTTTTTATGACCTTACAGGGTTACCTCCGACCGCAGAGCAAGTCGACCGATTCGTCAACGATTCAGACCCATTGTCATTCGAAAAATTAATTAATGAACAATTAGAATCGCATCACTATGGCGAACGTTGGGGGCGGCATTGGCTTGACCTCGTTCGCTATGCAGAGACAAATTCGTACGAACGAGATGGCCCCAAGCCAAATGCGTGGAAATATCGAGACTATGTCATTCGCTCCTTCAATGATGACAAACCGTACGATCAGTTCTTGCAAGAGCAACTTGCCGGTGATGAGTTGGATGAAGTCACACCGGAAACACTCACTGCCACCGGATACTACAGACTTGGAATCTGGGATGACGAGCCAGCGGATCCTTTGTTGGCACGGTATGACGAGTTGGACGACATCATCATGACGACCGGCCAAGCGATGCTTGGCTTGACGATCAATTGTGCTCGCTGTCACGACCACAAGATCGATCCAATTCCCCAGTCAGATTACTACAGTCTGCTGGCGATGATGGCTGATGTAACCAGTTGGGGCACACGCGGCGACCAACGATCGAATAATCAGATCGATGTTACATCGGACGAACTCCGTCAAAAGTATCAAGCCAATGATGAGCAGCGTCGCAAACTAGAAGCTGACATGCGTGAAATCGAGCAGACCGGCATCGCCAAAATGTCAGCTCCCGATCAACGTGCGACGGAGGGGCCCAAACGCGAACGAGAGCGGGTCCTTAAGAAAAAGCTGAAAGACAATCTGGATGACGAAATGTGGGAGCAGTACCAAGCAGTGCAAAAAGAGCTTGCTGAGGTGGTACAGCAAGGAAAGGAACTGCCGCCGCGAGAAACCGTGATGGGATTGGCGAAAACAATTGCCCAGCCGAAGCAAACGTTTGTGTTGTTTCGCGGAAACCCGCACTCCCCTGCGGATCCGGTTGAGCCTCGTTTTCCGACAATCTTCGAAACCGAAGCACCGACGTCTTTCCCAGAAATGGAAGGTTCCGCTGGAAGACGTCGCGTCTTGGCTGAGTGGATGACCAGTTCCGACAATCGATTGACAGCAAGAGTGATCGCTAACCGTGTTTGGCAATTTCACTTTGGGCGAGGGATCGTCCGCAGTAGTAATAACTTCGGCTTGCTCGGTACGCCTCCAACGCACCCAGAGTTGCTCGATTGGTTAGCACAGCGACTGATCGAGGATGGTTGGAAACTCAAGTCACTCCATCGATTGATCATGACGAGTCGTGCTTACCAAATGTCGTCGGCTGGTCAACAGAAAGGACTATCACAGGATCCGAACAACGAGACCTTCTGGCGGTTCGATCCACGCCGGTTGAGTGCTGAGGAAGTCCGTGATTCGCTGCTTGCAATCAATGGCTCGCTGAACCGCAAAGCGTACGGCCCGAGTATCTATCCAAAGTTGTCCCGCGAGGTATTGGCTGGGCAATCACGGCCAGGCAGTGGATGGGGAAATTCTTCAGAGCAGGATCGCAATCGTCGCAGTGTTTACATTCACGTGAAGCGATCCCTGTTGACTCCCTTGTTAACTGCTTTTGATTTTCCCGATCCCGATCTGACTTGTGAAGATCGATTTGACACCCTGCAACCAGGCCAAGCGTTGTCATTGCTGAATAGTGAGTTCATTCACGAACAAGCGAAACGAGTGGCTGCTTTGATTGGTGTGACGGACAAGGATGATTTGGAACCGAATGAGATTGTGACGCGATGTATTGCTGCTGTGCTAGGTCGTGAAGCAACCTCAGATGAGATCGCTGATGGGAAACAGTTAATCGAGGATCTGGTAAATCGCCGCAATTTATCACGGCAACGCGCGGCGGAGTTGTACTGTTTGACCGTGCTGAACTGGAATGAATTTCTGTTCGTGGACTGAATCAATCCGATCGCCAAGTCCGTGTAAGGCAGGGCGGTCCCTGAAAGATGTGATAGGAAGAGATGAGATGGTGAAACGACAATCCAACTTTTGCGGGCGAACTCGGAGAGAATTCATCTGGCAGGCAGGTGCTGGTTTCGGCGGAGCTGCGCTCGCATCGATGCTGTCCGGTGATGGGTTTTTTGATCCGGCGAACGCGGCAGAGAATACTTATAAAAATCCGTTGGCCGCCAAACCTCCGCACTTTGCTCCAAAAGCAAAGTCAGTGATTTTTCTGTTCATGTATGGTGGGCCGAGCCACATTGACACCTTTGATCGCAAGCCTGCCATGAAGGGGATGGATGGCAAGACTGTTGATGTCAAAACTTTTGGACGGGGCGGTCATCGAAGCCGTGGCCGAATCGTTGAACCACGATGGAATTTCAAGCAGTATGGTGAATGCGGAAAGTACGTCAGCGATCTCTTTCCTAACGTCGCGGAGCACGTCGATGATATCGCGTTCCTGCACTCGATGACCGCTGACTCGCCGATCCACGGATCCGCGATGTTGATGATGAATAGCGGACGAATTTTGTCAGGTAGCCCTGCTCTTGGATCTTGGGTTACCTATGGATTGGGAAGCGAAAACGAAAACCTGCCCGGCTTTGTCGTCATGCTCGACCCAAGTGGTGGTCCGATTAGTGGAGCAAAAAATTGGAGTAGCGGTTACATGCCGGCGACCTACCAGGGAACCGTGTTTCGAAGCGAAGGTGCGCCGATCTTGAATCTGGATCCGCCTGGTGATTTACCCGAAGGGGTGCAGCGACAGCTGATCGATTCCATTCAGAATGCGAATCGTCGACACCTCGTTTCGCGAGAATCGAACGATGATCTTGCCTCTCGGATTGCCAGTTACGAGTTGGCCTACAAGATGCAAACCACCGCGCCCGAAGCGGTTGATCTGTCGACCGAGGACGAACGCACCTTGGAGATGTACGGCGTCAACCAAGATCGAACCCGTGACTTTGGGACTCGATGCCTGATGGCCCGCAGGTTGGTGCAGCGTGGTGTTCGCTTCATTCAACTTTATAGCGGTGGTGCCCATAATGATGCCAACTGGGATGCTCACGGAGACTTGGAAGTCAATCACAATAAGCACGCCGGTAACACTGATCAGCCGATCGCCGCTTTGTTGAAGGATCTAAAGCAGCGAGGAATGCTGGACGAAACCTTAGTGGTCTGGGGTGGTGAATTCGGGCGACAGCCGACTGCTGAATATGCGAAAGGCTCAGGACGCGATCACAATTCCTATGGCTTCACAATGTGGATGGCCGGCGGCGGCATCAAAGGTGGTGTCAGTCATGGAACAACCGATGAACTCGGCTCGCAGGCTGTTGAGAATCCGCTCGAAGTCAAACACCTGCATGCGACGATCCTGCAACAGCTTGGACTCGACCCGAATCACCTCGCGTACTTCTATAGTGGTTTAGACCAGAAGTTGGTCGGCGTCGAATCTGTCGAGCCGATCCATGATATTATCGCCTGACTCAAAGTTGTCGTGAGATTTCTAGCTGAAGACTTGAATCGTGTTGGATTGTGCCGATGTGGCTCGTGTCCGGTTGAGTCGGTGTGTCCCAATCTCGAGTCGTGATCGAGGCAATTTGCTTGGGTCTCAATAAAAGCAAGTTGCTGAGTTAGGAGCCGAGTACGTTGCCCGAGGCGGCGGATCGGGGCTGAAGCGCGGACGGAATTCGCTTGAATCAGCCGGTGATTGCATCGCTTTGAATCACATCGTTCAGGTGCTCGCGATCCCAACCGTGTGATCCAAATGGTCGCCGTCGAATCGGTGAATGAACTCGCCATTCGGTTGGGCAGCGTGCTCGATAATGCGGCCATCCCATTTTCGCGGCAGTGCTCGTCAGGATCAGCTATGCTGCGAAGCTCTGATTTGCAAGGAACAATCCCTCTCCATTCTGGGAATCGCGGTTCGCCATGATGACTGATACGTTTGCTGAATGGGAAAAATTCCAGCCAAAGGACTGGTACGTGCTTCGCGACGGTGAGCTATCGCAGCCAATGTCGGAGGCGCAAGTCTGCAAGTTTGTCTTTCAAGAACCGCTTACAGACGATGTTAAAATCAAGCAGGGGGAGAGTGGTTTTTTTCCTGTTTCAGAAGTGCGTGCGTTGTTTGCGGCACTACGAAATCAGGGCTGGTATGTACGCAGTGGAGGTGCGACTTACGGCCCATTTGTTGGAGACAAGTTTTTAACCCTGGTGAGGACGCAGTTCTTTGAAGCAGATGCCATTCGTGTGCGGCAAGGACCGGATGGTGAATGGGTGCGATTCAAAACTGCGAAGCGAAGTTTCGAGCGGCAGTCACGCAACTTGAAGCAGAAACTTGGTGCTGAGCCCGTCGAACAAGGAAAGCCCGTCGAACAATTGACGGCCGCTGCGAATCAGGAGTCGCAGTCGGGTGGTGATGCAGGAAATTGTGATCAGCGATTTTCAGTGGCTCGTGATCGTAAAAGGCAGTCTATCAAAACACGGGCTTGTGTCTCCTGTAATCAAGAACACCAAGAAAAAACCCTGCTTTGCTTAGCATGCGCGGCAAAGAAAAAAAAGCAGGATGCGGAGCTGGCAAAGCACAAGAAGCGAATTCAAGGAGCGGATGCGAATCGCTCTGAGAATCCGATTGTCAAAGTGATCATGTTGGTGGTCGCGTTTGGTGCAAGCGGATTTTTCTTGAGCAAATGGCTTGTTACAACCGTTGTGTGGAGGGAGTTTTTTGTTCAAGACCAGCAAATGATCGGATGGGTATATTTTGTCTTGGGTGGAGTGTTGTTGTTGGTTGGTGCAGCAGTCATCTGGTTCGATCCCTACCGAAACGCTGACCGGAAGCTGATCGCCACGGCCGCTGTATCAATGCTTTTGGTGGGAGGTTCCTGTGTTGCTGTTGATTATGGCCGTTTGGCCGCGAACCAACAGCAAATGCAAACGCAGAACGAAGCGTGGTCGGAGTTAATGCTCAATGGTGGTTATGGTGAGGATGAACCATAATCACCATTGCTGATCCCGCTCGATCGCCATCAGCGACAGGCAGAGCGGATCATGAGAAAACGCAAGAACAACTGGTGCGGTGAAAGAATCGATGGGAGCTAGCTGCTTGCGCTACTTTGGCTTTCTAGGTGAGTATTTTTCAGTTCGCCCTGTCCAGTCAGTGTGAATACTCAATCGATTCGCTGCCATCGATGGATGCCGAAGCACGATGAACTTCCATGTCAATGGTGTAAGTAATCATCTTGACTGAACCATCCACATTGGCGGCATTCCAGCCCGCGTGATGAGCACTGCCAAAGTCATGGCAGACCAAGCAATTGTTCGCAATATCAACATGGGGTGGTCTGGCGGCGTAGCGGACGTAGGAATGCGTGGACGCTTTACGATTTGGATCACCAGCAATCGGTGAACGATCCCCAAAGCAATCACCCGTCGTGTACCTCAATAAATCCATTGCTTTCTCACCAAGCAGATAGGTATTGGCGAGTCCATCTTCGATGCGGTTCGTTTTGACACGGCTTCCAAAAACCCAAACACCATCTTTCTTGTGGGTAATCCCGATCAGGTTGTCGTTCTCGGGTTCAGCTGATCCACCATTCATTGCAAAGTCGATTCGGGCACCTTTGTCGCCATATCGCTCTCGATAGGTTTTTACTAGCGGATAGGCTTCGGCGTCACGGCGAGTTGGGCAGTGATAGGCGGGAACCGTCGCTCGAACCATGTTTTGCACCGATGGATCGGGCAACACAGTTCGCATCTCACCGATACGCGATAAGCCAGATGCGACTTCTCGTTGTTCAAGATATCCAAGGATTTGCGCTGGCCAAGGTGTGCCAAACAGAAGTGGATCGCGTTTTCGATTGAGTTCGAAAGTGACACGGATCGGTGATCTTTCACCCGCATAGCCAGGCAGTTCCTTGAACGACACCTCGTAATTGAGGCATGCCAAAGCAACCTGTTTCATGTTGTTCTGGCATTGAACGATCCGTGCCGCCTCTCTGGCTGCCTGGACCGCGGGAAGAAGCAGGCCGATCAAGATTGCGATGATCGTGAGCACGACCAGAAGTTCGACCAGCGTAAAGCCGTGACGCTGTTTTGATACCGCCCGCATCGGGTGCCACCCCCATTTTTTCATGGTTGCCCGTGAGGAATGTTTTGCGATCGCCCACGCTTCAAAACGAGTCTCGTGTTTCGTCATGGACACGTCAAGTCTTTTGCCTAGGTGAAGATGTAGTTTGGTCGATTTGCTCGGAGTTTGGTAAAAAGGGCAAGGTTCGGATGGTCACCACATCATGGGGGCTGAAGCGTGCGAGAACCGCCGAATAAGACTTCAAATTGCGATCATTCGTGGATCTGGGTGCGAACGCTTGTAGACTGTTTGGTGTTGGATTTTCCGGGATTGTTGGCGTTTGGTTGGTTTTGAAAGAGTTTCAAGTGATGTCGATTCGACGAGTTGCTCTCTGTGTCACCGTGCTGTTTGTTGCTCTGTTGGGCGGGGCGGTTGCGCTGCGTGCGGAACTGGTTGCCAGTGCGGAACAGGTTGCAGAACAGGAACAACAAATTGCGGCGTTTCTGACGAACCGATGTGCAGCGTGCCACAGTCCGAAGGATGCTACCAGTGGGATCGATCTCACGAAGCCCGTTGTGTTTGCTGCTGAAACAGCGGAACACTGGCGCGATGTTCTGGATCAAGTTCAGCGTGGCGAGATGCCGCCGAAGGAAGCAAGTTTCATCGGTGATGATGATCGGCAAACTTTTCTTGAAGCTCTCAGTGGCCGTTTAGATCGTCTAGCCACCGATGTCGGTAGTCGTGATTTTCGCTTTATGCGTTTGACCAATCAGCAGATTGCTTGGTCATGGAAAGATTTACTGAAGATTGATTGTGACTACTCCAGTGATTTGATTGAGGATCCGCCTGGTAAGCACGGTCAATCGTACCAGTCATCGCTTACCTTCACTGGTGGGCACCTGGAGGTGTATCTCAGTGCTCTGCAAAAAGCCGTTGCTGAGGCGATTCCTGATCCGACGGATGTTCCAACTTCTTATCGGATTCTTGGGAACGATTGGGAGCAGATGCATTATTTGAGTCGCAATGATTTGGCTCATGGTCCGCGGCGAAAGCACAGGCCTTATCGTGGCCCGATGTGGCTGGAAGAAAGGTTTCAGATCCCATTACCACCCAATCATTTCTTTCGCATCTATTTGCACGATAACCGTGACCACGGTCAATTTCGGGTGCGAGTTTATCTACGAAACGAGCCTCCCGAGGACGGAGGTCAACGGCAGTCACACGAGATGACGCTCTTCATGGACAAGGGTTTTAAGTCGCCGATGCATGCGGTCGATAGCTTTACCGTGAAAGCGGTTCCTGGTACGCAGATCTTTGACGTCTTTGGTAACGTACGCGATTTTCCGGGTGTCGATCCAGCGCCTGTTCGTGACGATGAAGATCCCTACGGCATTGAGACCCACTTCAAGTACCGTTTCATCACTCTGCAAAATTGTTCGCCGCTCTCATCACCATCTGACACCCCGATAAATAATCAGGATTGGATTATTCAGGGCGACGGGCATTATGTTCGCGCGGACGATCAATGGATTGATGAATGGGGCGAGGATTTCGCAAAAAAGAACTGGTTAAAAAGGTCTCATGCTGGCGCACAGCATCACTCGCTTGGTAAACCGGCGGTTTACAAGGCTGTCATGAAAGACACCAGTTATCTGGTTGTTGAGCGAATTGAATTTGAGATGCCATGGCAGTGGCCGCCGGCATCGAAGCGTCAATTTTCGGCCGACGGGCAATTGACTGATGATCGCATCGTTGCCGGCGTTCGTTCGCTCGCTGAGCGGGCGTGGAGACATTCGCTGACAACCGATGAAATCAATGAGTTAGATCGACTAATCACGGAGGAATTCAGTTCTGCGGCCGATCGTACGACCGCCTTGCGAAGCATCCTGGCGACGGTGTTGGCAGATGCAAGATTTCTGTATTTGACAGCTACTCGATCAGCAGCCCGACAAACGAATTTTGAACGTGTCTCGTGGTTGGCGGCGTTTCTTTGGCGGTCGGTCCCTGACCAAAAGTTAATAGAATTGGCCGACCGAAATGAATTGCTCACGGTTCGAGAACTGCAGGTCCAAGCGGAACGGATGCTGGCCGATCCGAGAAGTCGGCGTTTTGTGCAGGACTTTACTTCCCAATGGCTCGACTTCGGCAAATTGAATCAAACCGCTGTGAATCCGAATTATTACGGTTGGTGGATTCCCAATTTCAAACATTACATGAAGCTGGAATCCATTGAGTTCTTTGATGTTCTGTTGCGTGAAAAACTGAGTTGCTTGAATTGTCTTTCCGCTGATTTTGTGGTCGTCAATGATTTCATGGCGAAGTACTACGGGCTTCCCAAGCCAGCCAGCGGACACCGTTTTTCAAAGGTTTCGGTTGCCGAGGGAGCAGGCGGCGTTCTAACGTTATCCGCGTTTTTGACCGCACATTCCGACGGTGAAGATGCACACGCGGTTTCTCGCGGTGTTTGGCTGAGGGAACGTTTGCTGGGCGATCCGCCGAGAGATCCACCTCCCGCCGTGCCGGCCCTCATTGAGCTAGAGGTTCCTGATGCTCATAAGCTCTCTATCCAAGATCGGTTGGCCGCGCATCGAACGGGGATATGTTATGACTGCCACAAGGATATCGATCTTTGGGGTGTGGCAATGGAGGAATTTGACGCAACGGGCAAGCCTCGCAAGCGAATTCTGAAGATCATTGAAGACCCCAAGGCGAGACTCCAATTGCCTGTTGTTTCCAATACTACGATCGATCGTGTTGATATAGCAGGGATGAGTGATCTAAAGGATTTCTTGAGAGAAAAACATGCGAATGATTTTGCTCGCAGTTTCAGTAAATCGCTGATGTCATTCGCTTGGGGACGCCCGCTTGATTATCGCGATGAAGAACGACTTCGTCGTGTGACCGCCCATTTTTGCAATCATGGCCATCGAATGGATGAACTCGTTAAGGTAATTGTCCGCGAACACTGTCTGAGTGACATGTCAGTTGAGGAAAAATCCCGTTGAACGGAAGGCGAGTTCCCTGCCCCGCACTGCTTCGTCTACGGTGAAGCAAATACCACATGCGTCCATCATCATGAGAAAATCTAAGCTGCCCGGATCGCCTTCGAGTCGCCGCCAGTTTTTGTACGGTTCCGGAGTTGCAATGCTGCTACCGCGACTCGAGTCGCTCAGTGCTGCCGTGGCCGTGGATCAACCGAAGCGTCTACTCGTTCTTTACGTGGGGCATGGCTTGGCGATCACTCGGAAAGAGGATCATCCTGCACGTGACTGGAGTTGGTATCCGCGAGTGATTGACGATCAAATGGTGTTTGGCAAATCGACCGCGGCTTATCAGTCCCTTGCTGCAGAGATATCAATCTTTTACGGGCTTGATCATCCTCAAGTGGTTGCCACCAACGGGCATTCGTCGGCGGACGCGTTTTTAACGGGCAGCAATCCTCAAAGTTCCATCATCCATCCGTCGATTGACCAAGTGGCTGCGATGACCCATGGAAAACGGACGCGGTTTGCCAGTCTTGCGTTGGGAAACGAAGGTGGGTTGGGTATTCGTGGAGGGTCACACACACTGTCTTACAACCGGTCTGGACGAGCGATTCCATCTATCAACAGTCTGCAGACACTTTATGATCAGCTTTTCAATTCATCACCGGACATGATGCGGTCCGAGCGTCAGCTCTATCAGAAAAATCGTAACCTCGTTGATCGGGTGCTACAGTCCGCGAAGGATTTGAAGCGTCGCACGAGCGCTGCGGATAACGAACAGATCGAATCGTATTTAGATTCGATTCGGTCGGTTGAGAAGAACATTCAGCGGATGGAGAAATGGTCAGAGACGCCCAAGCCGGAAATCGACTCGGCGGATCTAGCGTTGAAAGCGACGGTGAATGAGCCCGCGTTATTCATCGAGACGATGTACAAGCTGATCTATCTTGCCTTCAAAACTGATTCGACTCGGTACATCACCTATCTGTTACAGACAATGGGTAGCGGTGTTTGGAATGACATGCCCAAGAATGCTTTGGGGTTGGGGGCCAACCACCATCTGTTGGCTCATCAGGCCGCCGGCACTGGGTTGAAAGCGATGGAGAAGCTCGGGACTTACGACAAATTTCACGCTGACTTGATTGCCGTGCTGTTGCAGCAAATGAAGGATACGAGGGAACCTGGGGGGTCAATGTTGGACAACACGTTGGTGTTGTTCGGCTGCAGTAATAGCAAGACTCACGTTAACCGAAACTACCCGCTGATGCTCGTTGGTGGTAGGAATTTGGGAATCAAGCAGGGCAACTTTCACGATCTTTCGACTCACGATGCTCGGATGAGTGACCTATTACTGACAATGCTCAATCATCTTGATGTGCCGGTGCCGTCTTTTTCAGACAGTACCAAGGTCATTGAAGAAATCGTTGCTTAAAAATGTGCGATCCTTCGTGCCAGTTTGATCCATCGTTCACGCTGTTTGAATCTGGCATCGACGGCCTTGATGCTACGGCGGGCATGGGCGGCACGACCCAGCCAGTCGAGGTGGGCGCTGTTCACTTTCAACGAGTTGTCATTGGTTTTCGCTGATCGAATCGGAACAAAATACAGACATGAGACCAACCATTCGTATCGCTGTTGCTTTGATGGCTCTGAACCTTCATCTGTTGGTGAATCTTCTTTTGCTGCAAGGGAAAGTATCTGCTCAGGATGAAAGGGCGCCGAAACAACGCATGGTGGCGGAGGCGGTGTTTCGCACGCCGTTGGATGAAGTTGGGCAATCAGGTATTTGCGTGTCGGGTGATCGGTTGTTCCTAACCCTCCATAAAAAACTCGAGGGTCCACTAAAAGGAGGCTTTTATTTCAATCGTGATATTGTTGGTCAGTGTTTCGATAGGCATTCCGGCAAATTGCTGTGGCAAGTCGAACTGCCGGGAAGTTACGCGGGGCGGGTTCTGGAATCGTGGCACGATGGTACCAGCCTCACACCGATTGCGAATGATGAGTATGTGGTTTTTCATAATCTGAATGGAGCACTTGGCTGCTTCACACTTGATGGCAAGCTTGTGTGGGAACGGTCGTGGCAGGCACCCGACCCCGATATCAAAAACTGTCGGATGCTGCTGCATGAAGGTGCCGTCATTGTTTCGCTGCCAATTAACACGATCGCGGTTGCGGCCAATGAGAAGCACCCTGAGCTTCCTTTTTATTCTCTGCATTGCATTGATTTATCCTCAGGCGAGGAACTCTGGGTCTCAGACGTGCTGCTCCATCATGCGACGCAGTACAGCATCGATCAGTGGAGAGGTAAGCAAGTCATCGTCGCATCGATGATCGATCTCTCGCATTGGAAATTTGGTAAGGGACGTTTTGGATACCTGCTTTCGCTATCGGACGGAACGACGCTCAAGAAGTTTGAGCTCCCGCCCGCGATCCCGCATCAAAAAAACCAGCTGTGCGATGGTGACTTCCTGGTCACCTCGGCCAATGGTGGAGCGGCGACCGTGTTCCAATTGATCGATCCCAGTGAGGGAACGGTACAGCGAGAATTTCGTATCGACCAACCAGATCAATATTATCGCTGGAATGGTTCAATGTACGAGCTGGCAGATTTCAAATCTCTATTTACCAAAGATCGGACGCTTCGTGGCAAAGGGATGCCAACCCCATCTACCGTGCATGTGGTCGGCAGGAAACTTTACTTTTGGCGTTATGATACATCAGCAATCGGTTGCATCGATGTTTCCACGGGGGAGTCAATACTGCTTCAGGTTCCCTTACAGGTTCGTCAGGATGCGACGGTCTGGTACTCGGAGGATTTCAAGTTCACCGAGGGGATCCAGAATTCTTTGGGTCATCCCGTGAATATGCGAATTGGATCTGTTCGGGGTATCCAGCGAGGCGGCTTTGGCCATACAAACCCTGCATGGCCGAAGCTGTATGGCGGGAAACTGTACTGGATGAACGGTGCCGGCGTGTTGTACATCATCGACATAAAAAAGACATTTGGCCCTGATGCGATTCAGTGGCTTGCGATGAATGCCGCGGCGAGTGCTTGGACCTTCGGTTCTGCAGGAGTTGACAACGAAGCGTTTTATATTCGTTCACAGCAAGAGCTTGTGAGATTCAATCACTCAAGTCTGCAAGCTGTATCTGGGCCATGAATCGATCCTCTGCATGATGTGTTCTGTTCTTCATATGCCTGCGTGCCTGCCTGATTGACTGGAGAGAGGTCGGCTGACCTCCGACGACTAACCCAGGGTTTTGCTAAACATTTGCAGTGCGACGTCAATTCTCACGGGTGATTTGTTGCAAGTTGATTTTCGATTCGTCGGTATTTTTGTGTCAGTGCTGCGAGGGTTCGATTGCGAGTTTTGGGATTCAGCAGCGACTCGTTTACCGCCAGCGAAACGCATTCTTCAGGGGATGCAAATGATGCATTGATTCCTTGCTTGCAAAGAGATTGTATGATTGCCCGGATTGCATAGATTTCATCTTGCCTATCGCTAAGCTTGAGTTGCGAGCACAGTCGATTCGTTCCACAGCGATCCAGATTTGATTTCAGGATATTTCTTACTGCGAAGAGGGTGACGCTACCCTTCTCTTCAAAGAAAGCGATTTCGAGTTCGCCGCATCCAAAATGGCTTGTGAGCCGCAGCATTGCATAAGGAAGTCTTGCGATGCCCGGTTCGACCGAGTAGAGCGAGACCATTCCAGCGATTTGTTCTGACGCGAGTGGCGTTGAGGGTATTCTCGCGTGTACCCGGACTTTGATTGAGCGATTCTCATCAAATTGCAGGATCTTCCCATCGATGGCCGATGCAATAGGTTTTGGGAGTGAGTGACAGCGGACTTGGTTGAATAAGGCACGCAAGCCGGTGTACATCACAAGCAGATATAGAACTCTGGTCAAATGGTTCATTCAATGTGCGACGAGGGAGAGAAAATATCGAGCGTTGTGAGTAACAGCACATGCGGTGTCCGTAGGCCAATATAAAGTTGACCTGTTGCCTGTGCCTGGAGTTCGTGCGTGTCGTTGTGTGTTGAGGCGATGCGTTGGGAATAATTATCAGAAATCGTTTTACGCGAAAGTTCGACTATCCTGTCTCGGTGACGCAATCGTGCATGACCCATGTCCTCGCTGGCCTGCATTTTGTTGTGCACCGCTCCATGTTTCAAGATGTTGGTTTGGTGAAGCATGAGCGGTTGAACTTGTGGGCCACGGAGGTATTGCTGTTTCGGCGAAATATTTCACCAGGCGCTCGATATGAATCGCAGCGGCCTAACGTCTAGGCGTCCAACGTTACAGCATCTAGTTGAAGTGCCTGAATCGGAAAGTACAGCGACCGAGAGTTCAATCGACCTGTGGAGATTGGTTCTCTTTCCACAGTTTGCGATCAACTTTCAACGCCTCGCTAAGCCATGGGCCGCTCAGTGGAGGAAGGAGAGTAAGCCAGTTTTTGTGTTCGGCGCACTCCTGCAGGGTTTCCCAGGCGGTTGCAAAGAGTGGAGAGCTCTTTGCTGCTAACTGTAGACCGCGCTTGCTAAAGAATACGAGGGTACCGAGGCTGGGAATAAAGTCGCTAGCCGGTCGCTTCGGGGATGGCTGGTACGCGGCAAAGCGAATGCCCGCTTCAGCCGGTCGTGTTGCCACGACATGTCCTGCCAATTCGTATTCACCGTCCAAGCAGGCGATTGCCCAGGGTGCTGGTGCGTGTCCAGTCTTCAATTTGTCAAAGTACCAAAATGGGTCTTGGTCATAGGGTAGAAGAATCGGTCGTAATAAACGCTCCGCGGCATCAGGAACAGCAAAAACAAGACGTTTGTTCAAAACGTTCGTGTCGCCATCGGTGATCAGTGCTTGAGCGATGCGTAATTCAAAACAAGACATGGTTGGTTTCTTCTGATAAGTCGAGCGGAATGTGATTGAACGAGCGGATCCAGATGTAAGTACAGCGATAGGGATCACACTCTGTTGGATTTTGTGAAAGGTCAGAAAGTGAGCGTTTATCTCAGCCGAGAGCGGTTGAGACAGTTCGCCGCCTTTTTGGTGAGCTTGAAGAGAGCCAGGCAATCTTGCTTGTTGTAGGCAAAAAGTTGTTTCGCTAACTTTTTCTTGTTTGATTCCATGTATCGCCATCGTCGGGCGGTACCACATGCCTTGCGGAGTCGGCGAATCGCCTCGGCGACACTCGGCTTGGGAGCCTCATAAGGTGTTCGATCAATGACTTGGCAATAGTCTTCCAGCGTGTGGCACCTTGTTTTGCCCGTCCGCCGTACCCATCGTTTGAGCAGCAATTTTGCGTTGCCTGACCGGGCGGTGAATTCGTTTGCGGTCTGATGACTACAGAACCTATTTACCATGTCCTGCTCATGCTGGCTGAAATAGAGGATATCGCGATCTTCACTTCGGGCTTGGTCGAGAAGTGAGTTAATCGCCGCTTCGATGTGGTCGAAGCACTCGGAAGAGAAGCCAGCGTGGACGAGTGGCTTGAGTGTTGATTCAAGAATCTGCACACGGTGCGACGGGCATCCGTCGCGGCAATAGATGCCGAGCATTACGGGTGGGGGAATCTCGCCGTCGCCTCGTATTCCTTCGCCCTCGAAATCGATGTAGAGGGCCCGTTTGGCCCGATCGGGTGTCAAGGTCAGAGCAGTATCCGTGTTTCGCTCACGAGCCCTGGTGTTGCGCTCGCCGGCGTTCGTGACGGGGTTGCTGATAAGGGTGGTGTTGAGAGCAGGTTGGCGCATGGGTGTTCCCTGAGGTGGATCGATTGGTTTCGATCCTTGGTTTGAATGTTCGTGAACAGAAGCGGTTGTTGAGGCCGCGTCGACAACACCATTTTCGCGGACACGCGATCGCACCTATGCGTGTGTGCGCGAGCGTGCGTTGCACACGCGTTCGGCGCACGTTGCAAAATTCACAAGTTTTTTTCAATCGCCTCTTGACGACTCGCAGTTGTCCTGGCGATTCGTAGCAAGCCGATGGGCAGAGTCGTACCGGTGAGCACCGACACGCGGCTGTGCTTGCGGTTGAAAGACGAGGTGAAGCCACACGTTTTCTTCAGAATCTTCGATGCCTGATTCAATGTTTGCTCGTCGGTTATTCGGCCGGATCTGGTGATCTCCGTAATGCTGCCGTTGATGAAGAAGATTTTGTGGGGGTGAGCCGTTGGAGCTATTCCCAGTGCGCTGAGATGATCTCTCGTGCCATCAAAGCGACTGACGCCGCGAAGCGATCAGGCGATCAGGCAGGCGGGCGAGCATGCAATTTGATGGATTTGGAAACGTCATGTGTTTCACTAGGTCATGCGAAATTCGGAGCGAGGATCATGGAAGGTCGTGTCGCTTTGAGCAATCATTTTGGCGTTTGGCGAAGAGTGATGTTCTTTGTCGGTGCATTGGTTTCGATGGCTCCAATGCACCAGCTTTGCTCGCCGGAGAGTGGGTAGCTGGCGTCTGCGATTGCCAGCCGCAGCAATGGTTTTGCCTCGCGGTATATTCGACCAACCAACTTTCTTCGCGAATGCGTTTCGTTCAAATCCAGAGCCGATGGATGTGTGGTGATTGGGTTGCTGTGCAGTCGGCATGATTCGGAGAGTTAACTTGGTCCATCTCATGGCGTTTATGTTTTGTATATAATCTGGTCTGGTTGTGTTTTTTAGGCGGTTAGGCGAGGGATTCATGGATCACGGTAAGAAGCGGCATAGCGTTGTCGCGGAAGTGGTTGGTGACCTTTTTAAGGGTGATTTTCAAGCTGGCCAACGTTTGCGTGTGGAGTTTCTCGCGCAGCGATACGGTGTCAGCGTGACTCCGATTCGTGAGGCTTTGGTCGAATTGTCGGGGCTGGGGTTGGTTGAATTAAAACCAAACCGTGGGGCGGTTGTTCGACCGTTTGGGCCTCGGCAGGTGCTCGATATCTGCCATCTCCGGCGCGTGCTTGAATGCGAAGCGACTCGAAACGCGTGCGGTCGAATTGCACCATTCGAATTGGCGGCTCTGGAAGACGAATTGCAAAAGCTGATTGATGCACCACGTAGTCGACAGTGGTCGGCGGAAACCAAACGGCTTGATTCGACGCTTCACGAGTTAATTGCTGAGCGATGTGGCAACGAACGACTTGCCTACGAGATTCGTCGCTACAGTGTGTTGTATCGTAGTTTGCGAGACGCCCGGCATCGACGCCGAACGGCGAGAGCAAACTACTCGCAGATGGAAGAGAATTCAGAACACCTGAGGGTTGTGCGGGCGCTTGCGGCGGGAGATGCGGAGCGAGCATCGGATGCAATGGCCGAGCACATTGCAAAAGCAGCCACAGCCCTGCAGCACGATCTGTTTGCACAAAAAGAAATCGAAGCTGACCTCGCGGAGATCTTTTTGGGGTCTTCACGTTCGACCGTGGCAGCCGTGGCAAAATAGCTGGGAAAGCAAGCAATGAAACGACCCTCAAAAAAGCGTCTTCATGTTTTAGCATGTTGGTTTGCCTTGACCGTAGGTTACCTGCCTGCTGTGAACGCCCAAGTTGGTAACACTAAAGTCGGTAGCGCTGAAGTCGGTAGCGCTGAAGCCGGTAGCGCTGAAGCCGGTAGCGCTGAAGCCGGTAGCGCTGTCGTGCAGTTCGAAACAGAGATCGAGCCGATTTTGAGGCAACATTGCTTTGATTGTCATGGTCCGAACGAGCAGGAAAGTAGGTTCCGCCTCGATCGGCTGGCCAGCATGCTTGCCGGCGGAGATTCCGGCGAACCGGCGGTTGTACCGACGAAGCCAAAGTCAAGCTATTTGGTGAAACTGATTCGACATCAGGAACCGGGTAAAGAAATGCCGCCCGATGAGTCGCTCTCTGAAGATCAGATTGGCCTGATCGAAAAGTGGATCGCCTCGGGTGCGGAGACTCCGGCGAGTTACGGCCCGGCCACCGCCGAGGCAGATCTCTCGCATTGGGCATTTCAGCCGCTTGAGCCGACGGATGCGGCTAGTCCGGATCACTTCATTCGCGGCAAATTGATAGACAACGGTTTCCAGCTGTCACCCACTGCCGACCGACGCGTTTTGATACGACGACTTTACTTGGTGATGCTTGGCTTGCCGCCAACTCCGCAGCAGGTCGATCAATTTCTGGCTGATGATCGCGAATCGGCTTGGAGTGAATTGGTGAATGATGTGCTCGAAAGCCCGCATTACGGCGAGCGATGGGCGAGTTATTGGTTGGACCTCGTTCGGTTTGGTGAGACGCACGGATTTGAAACGAATCGAGAACGCCCCAATGCTTGGCAGTACCGTGACTGGGTGATTGGTTCATTGAACGCCGATAAACCGTATGACCAGTTTGTGCAGGAGCAGATCGTTGGCGATGCGATCGGAGCCGCGGTCGGAACAGGGTTTCTGGTCGCTGGGCCTTATGATTTGGTCAAAGGTCAGGATCCATTGTTGCAGTTGCAGCAGCGGATGAATGAATTGGATGACATGATCAACACAACGGGCACCGCGTTCTTGGGACTGACCACGGGCTGCGCAAGATGTCACAGTCATAAGTTTGACCCGATTAGTCAGCGGGACTATTACGCGATGCAGGCCGTTTTTGCCGGTGTGCAGCATGGCGATCGTGCACTGCCATTTTCAAAGGAAACGAAGGAACAGATAGCAAAGCTTGCCGAACAGATTGAGGAACGAACCGCACTACTTAAGAAGTTTATCCCCCAACCCGTGCAAGCCTCCATTGTTCTGGATGAGTCAGAGGCGACGCATGCTTATGCACCAAGCGGAACTGCTGCCAAAGAAGGTCAAGCCAAGACCAGTTTTGGTGATGCCAAGTACACGTGGTGGCAGAACGAACCTGACAAAGACGTTGTCAGCTATCGGCCCAGAGTGAAAGGAACTTATCGCGTTTGGCTAAGTTGGGGTAGCGGATTCGAATCGCACAGCACCAATGCGCGTTATGTCATCCGAACAGCTGCGGAAGATAAAACCATTGCGGTCGTAAATCAGCAGTTGCGGGCAGATCGGTCAAAGAACGATGGTGTCCTCCGTTGGAGCGGTTTCCATGACGCCGGAGTTCATGCACTCACGCCATCTGATTCCATCGTGCTGATTGGGGGTAGTCAAGGAACTGCTGTCACCGCTGACGCGGTTGTGCTGCAACCGGTGGATCAAGCACGCGAGTCGGAAACAGCCACTGTTGCCGGTGAGTCGGACGTGGCTGCGCCAACGAAGCGATCCGCTGTCAACGCGAAACGAAACGAGGAACGGTTTCCGCCACGCTCAGTACGGTTCGTTCGCTTTACCATTGAGGAAAGCTTGGGCGCAGAAGGTTGCATTGACGAGCTGGAGATTTATTCCGGTGATCGAAATGTCGCGCTTGCCAGTGATGGTGCGAAGGCGACATCCTCAGGTGATTTCGTTCATCCAAAGCACAAGCTGCAGCATATTAACGATGGGCAGCACGGTAATGATCGGAGCTGGATCGTTGATTCCAAAGATGGCGGTTGGGTGCAGATCGAATTTGCCGATCCGGTTGTAGTTGACCGTATTGTTTGGGGCCGCGATCGCACAGGAAAATACAATGATCGGTTGCCGGTGCGTTATCACATTGATGGGGCTACCGAACCCGGTGATTGGGAATGTTTGGCGTCGTCGGGGGATCGCAGCCTGATGGGCGGCACGCCCACCGACATGTACCAGTTCACGCATTTTTCAGATTCTGAAGCGGCAGCTGGGCAACGCTGGTTGGATGAGCTGAAACGATTTCAAAAGCAAAAGGCTGATCTAGAAAAAACAACGACTGTCTATGCCGGGAAGTTCATTCAGCCGGGACCGACTCATCGTCTGTATCGTGGGGAGCCCGGTGCTAAACGCGAGCAGGTTGGTCCGAATGCCATCGAAGCATTTGCATCTCTTAGCCTGCCGGTCGATGCTCCAGAACAAACGCGTCGAAAGGCGCTCGCGGATTGGATCGTGGACCAAGAGAATCCATTGACCGCTCGAGTGATCGTCAATCGACTTTGGCAATTTCATTTTGGCACCGGCATCGTGGATACACCGAGCGATTTTGGCCGAAATGGCGCTCCACCCAGTCACCCCGAGTTGCTCGATTATCTTGCAGCCGAACTCATGGATCATGATTGGTCGCTCAAGCATATCCACCGCCTGATTTTGAACTCGGCGACGTGGCAGCAAAGTAATCGTCCAGATCAGAATGCACTGCGAGTCGATGCGGATTCCCGATTGTTGTGGCGTTTCCCGCCTCGACGCTTGGAAGCGGAAGCGATACGCGATTCAATTCTTGCGGTGACCGGCGCGCTTGATCTTGACCGGATTGGTGGTCCGGGATTTAGTCCATTCCAGGTCGAAATGGAAAACGTCCGGCATTATCACGCCAAGACCTCATATGGCCCTGAAGATTGGCGTCGCATGATCTACATGACCAAGGTGCGGCAAGAGCGTGAACATGTTTTCGGGGCGTTTGACTGTCCAGATTCCAGTATGGTCGTATCGAAGCGAAGTCGATCAACGACTCCATTGCAGGCGTTGAATCTGCTCAATAGCCACTTCGTCATGCAACAAGCAGATCTGTTAGCGGCACGTCTGGAGAACGAAGAAGCGACTGTTCCCGCACAGATTCAGCGAGCCTGGCAGCTTTGTTTCCAACGCGTTCCGACCGTAACTGAATCGGCCGACAGCCTAAAATTCATCGAACAAGAGGGACTGCGGCAGTTCACTCGCGCCTTACTCAATACAAACGAATTTGTATTCATTCCTTAATGATGCAGAATATCGATCCTAAGCGAGGCATGATCTCAGGCAGAACCTGGGTTTTTCGCTCAGACACTCGATTACTTGCCGGTGCAAGACGACTTACAACCATCAGCCACTGAATCGACCATTTGCAATTCGATCGGCAGTCTTATGAATTCATTCTTCAACCGACGACAGTTTTTGTCGAACACCTCTTCCGGACTTGGTGGCATCGCGCTCGCGAGTTTGCTGCAAGAACAACGTTTGCTGGCTGACAAAATCATTCCGAGTCGTCCTCAGATCAATCCCAGTCGGCCGTTCGCCGCTCGAGAGGCTCACCACGAACCAGCTGCAAAAAATGTATTGGTGATTTTCTGTGCTGGTGCCTGCAGTCAGATCGATACATTTGACTACAAGCCTGAGCTGATCAAACAGCACGGTAGGCCAATGCCCGGCGCAGAAGATCTGCTAACGTTTCAGGGACAGCAGGGCATGCTCACCAAGAGCCCTTGGGAATTCATGCCGCGGGGCGAATCGGGCAAGATGATTTCTGACCTGGTTCCACAACTAGGTGAACTCGCTGATGACATGTGTTTCTTGCATTCGCTGACAGGAAAGACAAACACCCACGGTCCTGGTGAGAATTTTATGTCGACCGGCTATACGCTGGATGGTTTTCCAAGTATGGGCGCTTGGATGACCTGGGCTCTTGGAACTGAAAACGAAAACTTGCCTGCCTACGTCGCCATTTCCGATCCACGCGGAACCCCTCAATCCAGTGTCAACAACTGGGGCCCTGGATTTTTGCCAGCCGCGTTTCAGGGGACCGAATTCAATGCCACAAAACCATTGGGCAACCTCAGCATCCCGGACGGTGTGAGTTCCAAAACCGACCAAGCTACGCGAAGTTTTTTGAAGCGACTAAATCAGGAACATCTGGATCGATTTCCCGGCGATACCGAACTCGCGGCGAGAATATCGAGCTATGAACTGGCAGCAAGAATGCAGCTGAGTGTTCCCGATGTCACTGACTTATCGAGCGAGTCGAAAAGTATTCTCCAAGAATATGGTGCTGACGATTCCGAAAATCCCTTGAAGGCACAATTCGCCCGTAATTGTATTTTGGCCCGGCGTCTGCTCGAGAAGGGTGTTCGGTTTGTGCAGCTGTTCAACGGCGCCTATCAAACCGGTGGCGAAGGTGTCAGTAATTGGGATGGCCACAAGCAAATTGAACAGCAGTACAGCAAACACGGACCCGTTCTTGACCAGCCGTGTGCGGCGATGTTGAGGGATATGAAACGCCGTGGGCTATTGAAGAACACTTTGGTTGTCTGGATGACTGAATTTGGGCGTATGCCGACATTCCAAAAAGGGGCGAGTGGTCGAGATCACAATCCGTCTGGATTTACCGCTTGGATGATGGGTGCTGGAGTGAAGGCACCATTCACGTATGGGGCGACAGATGAATTCGGTTACAAGGCTGTTGAGAACGTGGCGACTGTCTATGACTTTCATGCAACCATTCTGCATCTGCTGGGTTTGGATCATGAACGGCTGACCTACTACCACAACGGTTTTGAAAGACGACTGACAGATGTGCATGGCAGCGTCATCAAAGAGGTGCTTGCATCATGAGCGACTGTCGTTGCATGAATCAGACTGCAGTGTCAATTTACCGCTTTGTTATCACGGTGGTATCGGTGTGTTTGATACAAGTTGGGGCCACTTGTTATGCGGAGAGCGACGAGGATTTTTTTGAGGCACGGATACGGCCTCTGTTGGTCAAGCATTGTGTCGCGTGTCACGGTGATAAGAAACAGGAAGGTGGACTGCGGCTTGACTCACGCGACGGTTGGATGCGGGGGGGGGATCGCGGTGCAGCTGTCATAGTGGATTCACCTGGCAAGAGCTTGCTGATCCAAGCGGTTCAATATGATGATCCTGATTTGCAAATGCCACCCGCCAAGAAGCTTGCCGTCAACGAGATTGCGGATCTAGAAGCATGGGTTCAAAGGGGGGCAACCGATCCTCGCCGCGAAGCGGCTACGTCAAGCTCTGTCAGGATGGGTGTAGAAGAGGCTCACGCGTTTTGGTCTTTCCAGCCGTTGAAAACGCCGATAGTGCCGAGTGAAGTGGGGGAGCATTGGTCACGGAATCCGATCGACTCATTTGTGATGGAGCAAATGAAGGAGCATGGCTTAACGCCAGTGGCAGATGCGGACCGTCGCACTTTGATCCGTCGCGCGACATTCGATTTGACCGGACTTCCACCAACTAAGAGTGAGATCGACGCGTTTTTGCGGGATGAGTCGACAGGCGCATTCGAGTCACTCGTCGAACGACTGCTTGATTCCAGCGCCTACGGCGAACGATGGGGGCGGCATTGGTTAGACGTCGCAAGATATGCGGATACGGCCGGCGACGGGGCTGATTACCCAGTACGGGAAGCGTACAAATATCGCAATTGGGTGATCCAGGCATTCAATCGTGATCTACCGTTTGATCAGTTCGTGCGTGAACAAATTGCCGGTGATATTCTGGCTCGGCGCGATTCAATCGATGATCCCGAGCGATACGCCAGTCAGGTCATTGCGACAGGATTTCTCGCAATCGGAAAACGCTACGGCTACAAGGCTTCGCCTGCTTTTCAGTATCTTGATTTTGCCGATGTAATTGATTCCGTTGGGCGGTCGCTCCAAGGGCTCTCGCTTGGGTGCGCGCGATGTCATGATCACAAATACGATCCGATTTCGGCGGCTGACTACTATTCTCTGTACGGCATTCTGCAAAGCACAAAATGGGCATTTCCTGGTGGCGAAGAGCAGAAGCGTCCTGCCCATTTTCCGCCACTCGTTCCTCCGGCGCAGGTTTCTACGCTTGAGGAGGCCAAGACGGCTGAACTCGCGTTGATAGACGCGAAGCTGGCGGAGCTGCAACGGCGACAAAACGAATTCGATCCAAGCTGGAGAGCGGGTGGAAAGGACCTGGACTTTGAAATGCAGAATCCGGGCGAACGTCCCGGTGAGCCCTGGGTCTGTTCAGGGCCGATTGAGATTGCGTCAGAAGCGCAAAGTCCTTTCGATCATGTTCACCCAAAAGGTGGGCTTGGAGTTCGCATCGGCAGCGGCGAACCGACCGATGGCTTGCGATATGTTTTCAAAGAAGGCTTACACGCTACCCCCGGTCAATCGATGCATTTCACGCTCGATTTTCGCTCCGTAACGTCGAAAGAAGAAGGCGCTTTCCGATTCTATCTAGGCCGAGGTGTCGTTCAGTCACTGGCGATTCAGTGCAGCGCGACCGCCAACGAGTTTGCGATATCTGATGGTGGCAAGTGGAAGGTAATCCGGAAGATCACCCCCGGAACTTGGTACACCTTACGAATCACGATTGATCCAGCGACAAAGACATTCTCTGGTATCGTGGGGACACCTGGCGACCGAACCGAATTCTCAGACATGTCGGTTGGTCCTAATTGGGACGGAGTCGCTGACTGCTTTATTTGCGACGGGTTCGGACATGTCACGGGGGCAGCCTGCTCACGCGACCTCGATAATCTTGGGCTCCAAACGCAACCGTTCCCTGATCCGGGCAGTCAATCGGTCTCGCCAAAAAAGGCGTCCGGTGATGAAGAAACGCAACTCGCTGCACTGGAAAAGGAAATTGCCGCGATTGGCAAGCGGCGTCAAAGCAAAGCTGCCGAACCAGCCTACGAAGTTGCTTACGGAGTCAGTGAAGCCGAACCGGTCAACGCTCGTATCCAGCTTCGAGGCGAACCACATCGAACAAGCGATGAGGTGCCGCGGCGGTTCCTCGAAGTGCTGGGAGGTGATCCTGTCCAGCCCGACTCAGCGGGAAGTGGGCGACTTGAGCTGGCGGAGTGGATCACGCGACCTTCGAATCCACTCACCGCGCGAGTGTTCGTCAATCGAGTTTGGCAGTGGCATTTTGGCAGAGGATTGGTCGATACGCCCAGCGATTTTGGCTCACGGGGAACACCGCCAAGTCATCCAAAGCTCCTGGATTGGCTGGCATCGGAGTTCATTCGTTCAGGTTGGTCGATCAAATCTCTGCATCGACTAATCATGCAATCTCGCACCTACCAATTGGCCAGTGTCGACAACGATTCAAATTTCGCAGCCGATCCAACAAATCGTTGGCATTGGCGATACTCGCGGCGTGCGCTTGATGCTGAATCAATCCGAGATGCAATGCTTGCTTTCAGTGGTCGGCTTGATCGGAATGTTCCCCAGTCACATCCTTTTCCTAATGTGAACACATGGGGCTTCACGATTCATAATCCTTTCCATGCTGTGTATGAATCGAACCACCGCAGCGTTTACTTGATGGTGCAACGCAATCGAAGGCATTCCTATTTAGCGCTGTTTGATGCGGCTGATCCGAATCAGAGCGTTGCGTCGCGTCAGCCGACGACGACTCCCACGCAGGCTTTGTTTTTGATGAACTCTCCCTTCGTGCATGAGCAGGCAAGCGGTTTCGCAGATCGAATCGTGGCCGTGGCAGGCGACGATCGAGCGAAAGTGTTATGGGCATTCGAAACGGTGCAAGGCCGAATCCCAGAGGATAGGATCATTGAGGATGCCATTGCTTTCGTGTCGGAGTATCGAGAGAAAATTGATGGCAAGAAAGTCATTGGCGAGAAGGGTATCAATCCCGGTGATAGGGCCGTCTGGTCGGCGTTTGCGCGAGTCCTTGTAACAAGCAACGCGTTTCTATTTGTTGATTGATGAAAGTATGAAGGTGGCAATCGCCGGACAGATTGGCAAGCGGCTCCAATCACAATACCTTTCTCACACTTGCGTGACGGGTAGCAGTCTTCGCATAAACGGAAATTTTGATCCATGAACATGTTCTCCACATCGCGTCGTCAGTTCCTAGGCCGCGCCTCTGGCGGTTTTGGGGCCATCGCATTGGCTGGCATGTGCGATGAGTTGGGAGCGACTCCAGCCAATCCATTGGCGGCACGAAAAGGTCATCATGCGGCAAAAGCTGACCGAGTGATCTTCCTCTATTCGACTGGGGGTGCGTCGCACGTTGATACCTTCAATCATCGGCCACAGTTAACCACCGATCACGGCAAGTCCATCACCGCGTCACGATGGCTTAACAAAGGTGGCGAATTCAAACGGTTTCTGATTAAGCCACGTTGGGCTTTCCAACAATACGGTCAGAGTGGAACTTGGGTCAGTAACCTGTTTCCGCATCTCGGGTCGGTCATCGACGATGTTTGTGTTCTGAATGCCATGCACTGTGAGAGTGATGGGCACGACAAAGCGACGCTCGCGGCTCATACGGGATCAGCACAGTTCGCACGACCGAGTGCGGGTTCTTGGGTGAGCTACGGTCTTGGGACGGTCAATCAAAATCTGCCGTCGTTTATGGTTCTGGCTCCCGCTGCACCGTACGCCGGTGCGCAAACTTGGGGCAGTGATTTTTTGCCCGCCTGCCATCAGGGAACGCACGTTGTTCCGGGTAAGCAACCGCTGCCGTACGTGCAACCGTTGGTTGCTGATGGTGAAATGCAGCAAATGGAGCTCGCTCTACTCGGGCGTTTGAATCAATCACATCTTGAGCAACGGGCGGCCGATCACGCACTTGATGCCCGCATTCGATCGTTCGAGACTGCGTTTGGTATGCAGCGCGAAGCGCCTGAGGCATTCGATCTCGCTGGCGAAACCGAGGAGACGTTGAAGCTTTATGGCCTCGATCGTGGGGCAACCAGTGGCTTTGGATGGCAGTGTCTTGTCGCTCGAAGGCTTGCCGAACGAGGAGTGCGGTTTCTGGAATTGATTGATGTCGGTTCAAGTGCGAATTGGGACTCACACGGAAACATGGCTGATCATGAACGCCTTGCCAGGGCGATTGATAAGCCGATTGCGGGTCTGCTGACTGACCTGAAACAACGTGGCATGCTGGAGAGTACGCTTGTTGTTTGGACAACGGAATTTGGTCGCACTCCGTTCAACCAAAAAGCGGACCACGCTGGTCGGGAACACCACAGCCCCTGTTTTTCGTCATGGATGGCTGGGGGAGGTGTGAAGGGTGGCATCGTGTACGGTGAGTCAGATGAGTATGGGATTCAGACAGCTGAAGATGCCGTGCACACGCACGATCTGCACGCCACCATGCTGCATTTGCTGGGGATCGACCATGAGCGACTGACGTATCGTCATGCAGGTCGCGACTTTCGCTTAACCGATGTGCACGGTCGCGTCGTGCATGAGACGATTGCGTAGTCAGGAAGAGTGATCGAAGTTGCTTCCTTGATCGATTTTGAGTGCTTCTCTGCACTCGATCGCCAACCGTCGCGTGACCCGTTGAGGGATAACCCGTCATGAATCCGAAGTTAAGAATCCTTTGCGTTTTCGTTCTGGTTGAAGTCTTGTCTGTCGTTGCCGATGCCAAACCGCTCAGAGTTTTTATCTTGGCCGGTCAGTCGAACATGGATGGGCAGGCACACATTCGAACGATTGACTTTCTTGGTGAGGATAAGGATCCAACCCGTTCTGCTTTGTTGAAGATTTTCAAGCCGGATGGAAAGACCTTGATGACGCGAGACGATGTTTGGGTCGCCAACAATGCAAACGGCAATCTCCAGCCAGGCTTTGGCGGACGTAGAGATTACAGCAAGCTTGGAAATAACATCGGACCGGAGTATTCGTTTGGTTATTACCTGGGTGAAGCATTCGATGAGCAGGTGCTACTGATCAAATATGCTCCTGGTGGCCAGAGCCTGTATGTCAACTTCCGACCTCCAAGTGCGGGCAATACAGGCAACGAAAAATTGGACAATCAGCTGTTGACCCAGGAAGCGGCTGATCAATGGAACGAGGGGCAGATCGAGCCGGTCGTTGGGCTGCAGTATCGTAAAATGGTGAGATTTGTTCATCAGACGCTTAAGAATCTCAAGGCGAACTTTCCCGACTACGATGAGAAAGCTGGATATGAAATCGCTGGCTTTGTTTGGTTTCAGGGTTTTAATGATCTATTCGATGAAACTGGCCGCAAGCAGTACGGCGCCAATCTTGTTCATCTAATCCATGATGTGCGTGCAGAATTCGATGTGCCGAAGATGCCGGTGGTCGTTGGCGTGATGGGGGTAAACGGCCCGCACAATGAACACAATCCCAAACAAAAAGACGTGCGAAATGGTCAGCGTTTCATCAACACGTTGCCAGAGTTTCAAGGTAACGCGAAGGCCATCGAGACGGCGCCGCTACTGGACCCAAGGGTTGTCGCACTGACCGCGGGTAGCTGGCTACCGGAGTATGATCGCGACTTCAAGGTGAATCCCATCACCACCGAGGAGCGGGCGATGCTCAATCGAGCCACATCGAATAAAGGGTTTCACTACAGTGGTGAGGGTCGCTTCTTTATCTTGGTCGGGAAGGCTTTTGCCGAGACGATGCAGCAGCTGATTGGGTTGAATGAACAGAATTAGGCATGCCAATCACCCAGGGAATTCGCGGCCGAATGCAGAGTAAGCATCGCCCTCCTCTTGTTTGATTTCGCCAGGTTGTCCTCGACGAATCTGTTCCAACCGGCAGTGGAGAATGATCACTGAATGGGTGGAAAACGAAAGTCAAAGGTTAGTGAGCGGAATTGCTCACGATTCGCGAAAGTCTGGTTCTTCAAGCAAGCAGAAAAGAAAGAAGCCGCTGATCAGAACCGATCAGCGGCTTCGTCTTGAAAGGTGGAGGATAACGGACTTGAACCGATGACCTCTACAATGCCATTGTAGCGCTCTCCCAACTGAGCTAATCCCCCTTGGAGGTGCCGATTTTATACAGCACATTAAGAAAGTAGCAGGATACTTTCGGGTGCGTCAAGGGGCCAGCATTTGATTGGGAAAAGGCCCGCTTTTTGAGTTGTTTGCAATAGATTCGGGGTTAAAAGCCGGACAAGTCTCCAGTCTGATGTGATCTGTCCCCGCTCACATGCGGCCAGTTGCGAAGCTCGTCGTAAGCTTCCCTCGTCTTTACCAAAGATCTGAGGGTCTGTTGCGATGTGGCTCGGAGGTTGGGCCGTTACGCCTGCAGTTGCTCGAGGACGGATGCAAAAGGGACTCGCTCACAGACCCCAAAGCTTGCATGTCTGGTCAGGCGGGCGCGAACCATGCCAGGAGAGGATAATCCGCAAAGGAATCTTGCTTTGTCGCGAGCCGTTGTAAAGCGATCGGGATACTCCCGTGCGACCTCATCCATCATCTTACGAGCCGAAGAACCAATCGGTCGATTGGCCAGTTCCTCGATTTCCCAGCGGCCCTCCCCGACACAGTAACTGCAATGGCCGCAGTCGGCATCGAGCGACTCACCAAAGTGCTGAGCGAGTGTGGCTGATTGGCAATGCTGACCTGTTGCCAGATCCAAGACCTCATCGATTCGATGAACCTCTGACTGTTCTCGCTTTGTCAGCCGGTCGTATAGTTCATCCGCAAGGATCTTAGAATCTTCGATGCGGCGCTGCCACCGGTAGCCGTGAACCAGGTCAGAAACTTGTACTTCGATCCAATTTTGTTCACTCATATATTCGATGGCGCGAACGATTCGTTCTCGTTCGACTCCCAATTTTTGCGCGGCCAAAACCATATTCAAATGGAACCATGTGCGAGATTTGGTCAGTGTTGCTAATAGGCCGGCGATGAATTCGCGTCGTTCACCATCAAAGTGATTCAGGATATGTTCCGAGGTGACAAACGGTTTCACCCGATAAGTGTCGTAACGAGGTGAGGTCGCTTTGAGGTATCCATCAAGTTCCAGATAAGTCAACAAGGTTCGCAAGACCAGCACACGAATATCGGTTTCGTTGGACAACCGGTAATGTGAAATATGAAATGGGTCACTCTGTCCCGCTACCACTTCGATCATTCGCGCAACCGCATGTCGCGATGGTGTGTCGCCATAGACAAAGTTTTCGAGCACAATTCGATCATTAGGAACCAGCAGCATTTCACAGGTCGACTCTTGGCCATCACGCCCGGCTCGCCCGATTTCTTGAGCGTAAGATTCAAGCGACTTCGGAGGGTTAAAGTGATACACATAGCGGATGTTGGGTTTGTCGATTCCCATACCGAAAGCGATCGTTGCAACGACCACTGATGAATCAGAGGAGAGGAAATCTTGTTGGATCTGTTCACGATCTTCCGGCTTCATTCCGGCGTGATAAGCGGTCGCATCGATGCCATCCGCCGACAATTGCTCGGCAATCTCTTCTGCCGTGCGTTGCAAAGTGACATAGACAAGTGTCGAACCGGCCGGGCGGTCGCGTAATCGTTGCAGCAGCGTTGGGTAGGGGGCATCATCCGTGATGAGTGTGCTGCGAATTCTCAGATTCGGTCGATGAAATCGTGTGCGAATCGCATCTTCGGGCGCGATTTGAAATGCGTCCCGAATGTCACTGAGGACCTGTGGCGTGGCGGTAGCGGTCAGCGCTAAGACACGTTCAACTTCGAGTCGTTTACAGAGTTCGGCTAGTTTCAAGTAATCCGGTCGGAAATTGTGACCCCATTGGCTAATGCAATGAGCTTCATCGATCGCAAACAGCGAGATCCGGAGTTTCCCCAATGAAGCTAAGAATCGCTCATTAAAAAAACGTTCGGGCGCGACGTAGAGCAGCTTGGTTTCGCCATTGCGAATACCCGCCATCGTTTCCGAAAAAGCTTGCCCGGTCAGTGTTGAGTCGAGTCTCGCCGCTGCGATGCCACGGTGTTTTAGTGAGTCGCATTGATCTTTCATCAACGCGATCAATGGCGAAACGACCACCGTGGTGCCCGGCAGCATCTGACTGGGCAATTGGTAACAGAGGCTCTTGCCACCACCGGTTGGAAAGACTGCCGCAACGTTTTTCCCAGACAATAAGCGTTCAACAACTGCGTGCTGTCCATCCAAAAAATGATCGAGTCCAAATTGATTCTTCAATACCTCTTTCGGATCGCCCAGTACACCTTCCATGGTCGGTGATTTCGCCATCCTTGAACTCCTTTATTTCGTGACCGCTTCAATGAGAGCGGTTCAGTGAATGCAAGCAACAGGCGGCTTGCTCCTTTGGATGACTTGTGTTGATCTCTGGGTGCCGCACTCTAGACGCTGTTTGGTGAGCCGTTTACTCGTGACAGGCTTGGTGTGGTTTTCCGAGCGGATTGCGATGTGATCCTTGTTTCCCCAAGCAGCGATTCTGTTTGAGATTATGGCTGATTGTTTTTAGGTTCCCAAGGAGTTGTTGTCCGCTGCCGACTTTTCCACCGGTCGATTCAATGAGTGGTTAATACTGTACAGAAATACAGTGCCGTGTCAAGGTGAATGCATTTCGCTGGCACTGGTTTTTCGAAGATCGGGTTTTACAAAACCTTGGATGGTTTGACGCCGAGCATGCGATCCAAGGAATCGGCGGTTTGATAGATCAGTGCTTCAGGGAAATGCGCGTAGGGGTGAAAATACTCGAATGTCAGGTAGCCGTCGTAGTTGATCCCATCAAAGGCTTCCAGGACAGCCGGCCAGTTGGTGGTTCCATCGAGTAGCGGTCGAAATGCTTCAAGTGAATGATCGGTTCCCTTCTTGGTGAATTCTTTGAGGTGGACATTTCTGATGCGTTTGCCCAGGATCGGAATCCAATGTTCGGGGAACTGGTATTCCATGATGTTGCCGGTATCGAAGTGAACGTTCACGTTCTCGCTTTGAAAGCTGTCAACAAAATCGTTCATTTCCATCGGAGAAAGCAGGAACCCGTTGAAGAAGATGTTTTCCATGTTCAGCGAGACTTTTAATTTCTCGGCTAAGGGGAGTAGTTTACCAATCGCCTCTTTTGCTCTACGTTCACAAACATCATTGGGAGTTGGGTCATGATCCTCGCGCCAAGGCATGTGGACGGCACCGGGAACGACGAGCAGATTTTTGGTGCCGAGATCGTGAGCTGCTTGAGTCATTTGAGCAGCAAGTTCCATTCCACGGGCCCGTTCGGCAGGATCATTGCTGGTCAGTGGATAGGGCCAAAACAGAAACGAACAGACTCCACTGATTTCGATCCCAATCTTGTCAGCCATCTGCCGGATCTTGGTGAATTCCTTCGTGCCTGAGTTGGGGGACAGATCACTTTCTAAATCGTAGTTCAGTTCGATGCCGTCAAACCCAGCGTCCTTGGCTGTTTGTAAACACTGCTCCAGCGACATTTTGTCTGGATAGGGAAACGCCCACAGGTTGATGGACTTTTTCATCGCGTACTTTGGCTGTTTCGTCACAGGCTGATCAGCTGCCGAAGTGGATCGATTGCCGGTGGCGGCCAGAGCGGCACTTCCAAATGCAGCGTAGGTTAAAAGTTCTCGACGGCGAAGAGCTGATTGTGGTTTCATGGCAGGCTTCGTGAGGTAGATAGTGAGAAATCAATTGAGTACATACAGCGGCGAACATCTCTTGAGGTTCAGCAGCGCAGAAGCGGCTGTTCGAATTTTAATGAACAAGCATTGTCTGTGCTGAGAAACGTGAGGCCGCGGTCGATCGGTTTGGAGTCTGGTACAGCGAGTGGTCAAGGAGTTTGTAAAAAAACGTTTACTGATTCTGTAAATATTCAATCAGATCTCGCATGGCCTGTGGTGGCAGGGTGTCCTGGAAACCTTCGGGCATTAACGAAGTGCCAGAATTTTTTAGTTCAGTGATCTGATCACGTCGCAGGGTGGTTCGTCTGCCGTCAGCATGAGCAAGCGTGATGCTTTGGCCCGCTTCCTGTTCGATGATGCCCATCAGGATTCGATCGTCTTGGGTGCGTACAAGGTAACTTTGATACTGTGGGTCAATCGCTCGGTTAGGGTCCAAGATGGCGGTTAACAAGGTGGTCTCGCTTCGGTCGGTAAGGTTCTGAAGACTGGCACCGACCGCAGTCGTTTGGTCTTTTGCGACATGGCATACGGCGCAGTGTTGTTGGAACAATTTGGCTCCCCGCGCTCTGTCACCGCGGTTTCCCATCTGGTCGCGGTAATGATTGATGAGTTCACGTTTTCCGAGTGATTCTTTGGTGGCGACCAGGCGATTTGCTCTCACTCGCATCGACCGTGATCCAGTTTGCGTTAGCTGCTGTCTCGCAGCGGGTGATAGATCGGCTGCTTGAATGGTTCCCTGCTCCAAGGCGTCCAATAAGATTTCGATCCAATTTCTTCTCTGCAAGATCTGTCCGACGCATTGACTGCGAACAGCGTCAGACATGGATGCCCACCGATCGACAAAAGCCACACAGGTGCTGGCGTCACCCAATCGGGATAATCGTTCAATCGCATCTTGTTGTAGAGCTAATGGTGTTTGAGGCGATACCAAGTCTAGCAGCAGTTGTTTTTCCTCTTCTTTCGAGCCGATTCCGATCCCCAGCAAATTTAGAGCAGCTTTGCGGTGCGATTCGGCGCGGTCGATATCATTGATCCAGCGTTTTGCCTGTTCGTAGAGTGGTTCCAGTTGCTCACGTAGAGGATGTTGTGACGCAGGATGTTCCTTGAGTGCGTTGGTGAAGCAGGCTGCTAGTTGTAATTGCTGCGGTTCATCAATTTTGGTTGTCGCAAACAACTTGCCGTAGCGTGTTGCCACGTTGACTCCCCGAGATTCTGCTGTGATTAATAAATTGGTCAGTAGTGCTGCAGGAACTGATGCTAATTTGTCGACATGAGTTTCGGAAAATAAATCATCTAGGATGGCTGTTGCATGGAGTCCTGCTGATGAACTGATAGCTTGAACTAACCATCGGTCCATGTTGCCGTTGCGCACAAGGTTGGCCAACATCTTGGCAGCCTGGGGGGCGTTTGATTGACCGAGTGTGAGTGCAAGCTGCAGTCGGACCTGGGGATTCGTATGGGACGCGAGAGGGGGGAGTTGCTGCAAGATTTGCTCGGCAGCAGCCGAATTGAATCGTTTTTCCGCTAGGCGAATCGCCGTGATCAGCACGCCGGGATGATTTGATTGTAAAGTGGAAATCAATAGCGATTTGTCTAACTCGTTTTTCAAATCTAAAATCGACAACGCATGCACCTGCGCATGCGGAACAGTTGAATCTTTGGCAAGTGATTTCAACAGTGGCCAAGTGATGGGGTCATCGCGTTCAAGCAGCCACTGCTGAGTGAGATCGCGGGTGGGACCTATCTGTGAACGCAACGCATCTACAAGTTGATTAGTCGTTGCATCGCCGCGGACGTTCTTGGTAACGGACTGTCCATCGATCTTTGAAACGCGATAGAGTCGCCCTCGATCTGCACCAGCCCTTAAATCGAGTTGTGCTTGCCATGCGTCGGGGATCCACTCGGGGTGTTCAATTGTTTCGCGGTACATGTCGGCGATGTAGAGATGCCCATCAGGGCCGATCAAAACCCGCGCCGGGCGAAACCAAGGATCGGTAGAGGTAAGGAATTCATTCCGTTGTTCGGATGTTGAACGTGCGGCTCGATAGCTTGACCCAGCGGGAATCAACATGGTCCGATGAACGAGGTTGTGAACTGGTTCGCAAATGAATGCGACGTCATGCTTGCTGTCGACTGCGAATTCGGGGGAACGAGCGACGATTGCGCTGCAAGCTGATGTAAATCGGTTCGCAGCAAACAGATCATTGAATCTTTCGGTCGCGGCTGTCCTGGGGAATACAGGTGGTGCCACGGGTGGATCAAATAATTGCTGGGATCCACCCGATACCTTCAGTGCCTCGTTGCGGCCCAGATAAGCATCGTCGATGGGGAAGTGATACATCGGCCGTGAGTTGTCATTGCCGAACCACTGGCCCCAATCGTTTCGGCTGCGGATGAATTGGGTCCTACCACTTGTCACCGCGAATCGGCCGGTATCGGGCCAGAGCTGCACGTCATGGCCGGAGGCGTTGATGACCTCGCCCGTTTTACTGCTGGTGAGCTCGCCTAAGTTGTCTCCGCTGGAGAGGTGCAGCGAGTGATCCAGTCCGTAGCTGAATCCACCGATCCGATGTTGGGGATTTGCCAAACGAAAACCGGTGTACAGTTTTTTGACCTCATCGGCTCGATCATCTCCGTCGAGGTCGCGAGCAAAGAGGATGTCGGGCGCGGAACTGATGAGGACGCCATCTCGCCACGGAAACACACCTGTTGGAAACGACAGATCGTCCAGGTACGTCGTTGCGGTGTCAAATCGACCATCCTGATTTTGATCCACGAGGACTTTGATTCGTCCACCATTTTCACCTTCGGGATAGTCGCCCATTTCGACAACCCACAAACGGCCACGTTGGTCGAATGCCATGTTGATGGGGTCCTCGACTAACGGCTCAGCCGCAATCAACTCGATCCGATAACCATCGGTCAGTTGAAACGTGTCGAGCGATTGTTCAGCGGATATTGGCTGGCTTCGTCCGCGTGATTTCAGAACCTCATGAATCCGTGAAACCAACAGATCTTCTGTCCCACCAGCCCATGGCCCGGGCAGGCTGTAATAGATGCCGCTGCGGTCATATTCATAACCACCCTCGAGTCGCATCTTTTCGCTTGGTACGTATCCCAGTACGTCGTTTGCATAAGCGGTGACCCACAAATTCGGGTCATCGAGTTCTTTCTTCAGCCTAAGTGCATAATCGACGACAACCTCACCGCCCAGAAAGACCATGGTCATCTGGTCGCCAAACTGCCAGGTTTGAATGGGAATGGGGTAAGTGGCGGGTAGCCGCCCGTGCTGTTTCAACACGTCGAGCATTTGTTGGGCGTGTCGTCGTGTCTGCACGTCGCCGCCATCAAGGCGGTTCTTCAGTTCTTCTTGGGTTGGTAAGTCGAATGACGCGGCCGCATAGTCGAACCTCGTATCGACGGGCTGGTCGATGGCTTCCATTTCACTTTCCACGATGCGGATGACCTCGGTCGCTAAGGTTCGGCCATGGATTTTGGTCGCATCCAAAGTGCCGCGAGGGTTTGGATTCGCATCTGCTCCACAACCAATGGTGCACAAGGCAACAGCATCGGGGTATTTCGATTCCAACTGCAGCGTTGCGTATCCCGCCCAGTCACCGTTGATGTGGTAATGATTTCCGCCCAAGGTGGTGCAGTGACAGGCATAGTTGAAAACCATCCCTCTGACTTTGCCATCGATTCCGGTAACCCGTAGCGTGGGGACGGAATGATCGACGGAACCATCGGCTTGTACTCCAAACCCGCTCCAGCGACCGTTTTTCAGAACCCGACGGTTGGCAGCGAAATTTGCTTCGCCCACGGCATAATGCAGGTGCACGGCTTCCAGCTTTTTGATCGACTCATCGACTGCTTGCAGGATCCCCTTGACCAGTTGTTGGCGATAGCGAACGCCGGCATCCTCCTCTTGTGGACTTAATGGTGTGGAAAAAATGTTGCTCAGTTCAGAAACAAGATCAGGACCACAATGCGTGTGAGTACTGCAAAAGACAATTTGTTCGCGTGATAGTCCATGGGATCGTTGAAGTTGGCTCGCAAGCTCACGAGTCATCGCCCCCGGTAGTCCAATGTTGTCGACCGCGAGAAGAACCTTCGTTCCGCGATCGGTTTGATGTTTCAGCGCAATCGCGCGAACATAGAGCGGCGTGTCAATTCCTTCGCTGGCGTGATCGCGACTACCGTAGCCGGACATGCGGACCGGTTCAGTCGGTGTCACATCGACCCGTGAAAAACCTGCTTGCCAAGGTGTTTGTGCGGAAATCGAGTTAGTCGCGAAGACCAGAAGGAACCCAATGCTGATCAGGCGATTCATTGCAAATCGAAAACATGGAGGGAGCGGGCGAACGGTTTTATCATATCCCAGTCAATCGTTCGTTGGGCGACTGAATTAAGTTGGAAAGACTGGTGCACTCGGCAAGGGTCGGTGAACGGTATCGGGGTTTGGCCCGAAATCGCAAATGTTTTCGCTCTCTGGTTCTGTACGAAACGTTGTGGCCGATTTTATTCCCTGTCGTAACGGGCTGCGACGGGCTGGTGCGGGCTGGTGCGGGAAGTGAGCTCATGGGGCTAGGTGATTTTTGGCGCCAGGTGAGCATTGATGGCTTGGGCAATTTCCTGCGTCGCTCGCAGGCCATCGTCGAAGGCTCCAGCGAGGTGGACAAAGCCATGCAAATTGCCCTTGTAGCGTTGCAGGGTGGTCGGAACACCTGCCCGTTGCAGCTTGGCGGCGAATGTCTCCCCTTCGTCTCGCAGGACATCGTATTCGGCTGTAATGATGTGCGTGGTGGGTAATCCGGCAAGGGATTTGGCTTGGCTGGGCGCGGCCATTTCTGATGCGATCTGATCTCCGAGGTATTGCTGCCAGAACCATTGCATCGTCGCACGAGTCAGCCCAAAGCCATCAGAAAATTGAAGGTAGGAAGGGGTATCGAAATTCGGTTCTATCACGGGATAGAGAAGAACTTGCAGGTCCACGGTTGGCCCGCCCTCGTCCCGGCAATGTAAAGCGACGGCTGCTGCCAAATTGCCGCCAGCACTATCTCCCGCCAATGCTAATTTTTCTGGCAGCACACCTAGCTGTTCGGGATGGTCGGAAACGTATCGGGTTGCTCGGATGCAATCTTGTAGAGGCGTCGGAAACGGGTGCTCGGGTGACAGTCTGTAATCGACTGCGATCACGACGCAGCCAGAGGTCTTCGCGATTCGTCGGCAGACCGCATCGTGTGTACGGACATTTCCCAATACCCATCCGCCACCATGAAAGTACATTACAGCTGGCGCGGGTGAGTCACAATCAGAAAAGAGACGTATCGGGATCATTTCGTCTATCGTGTGATCCTCGACACGACGAATTGCTGGCGCCTCTCCTAGGTGATCGGTCAAGCTCTCGAACAGTTGCCGCGCTTGCGGTGGTGCCACTTCATGCCATTGCGGCAGATTTGTATTTGCCCGTGCTCGGAGAAAATTTTCGGCCTGTTCTGTCAACGGCATAGTGTGCCTCGGTGAAGATCGTGTTCTGCAATGAATATCGCCACTAAAAAAGCGATATTGAGCTAGCGATGTTCGCTGGCGGGACCGGCAAGTAATGCGTCGAAATTCAGTTGCTTATCCACCAACGAATCGGTCACACAGCGTCCTGGCCTCAGTGATCTCGGAGGTGCCGGTAATCACCACGCGACCATCACGAAAAAGTGTCACGCTATGTTCTGCATCCGGAAACAGTCTGACAAAGAAGGGTGTTGATTGGACACGGCCGACGGTATTCCATCGCTGAACATAAAACGCTAAATCGACATTGTGTTCGTGCGGTCGGCTGATTTGCACGGCATCGCGCCCGCACAGAGCGGCAGCTGATTCACTGTGTACCGCTCGGTCACCTTCCAAGAAATCGAATCGTTTTTCCTTACAGGCCGGGCATGTTTGCGAAATCCCTGGGGCCAGTGTCAGCGAGCGAATACGATTGTTCCAAAGGTCAACTGATTTTAAGTTCCTATCCACAGCGGATCGGTTTCCAGAAAGCCACTTGATCGCTTCGATGGCTTGCAGGCTGGCGATCAAGTGCGTTGCCGCTCCGACGACACCCGCCGTATCGCAAGTGTCAACCGCCGCAGCGGGGGGTGGTTCTGGAACCAAGCAGCGAAAGCAAGGCGAGCCTTCACCATCAAATAGGCGAACTTGCCCGGTTGCTCCGATGCAGCCACCGTGAACCCATGGTGTCTGACTGCGCAAGGACCAATCATTCAGTAGAAATCGAATCAGAAAGTTATCGGCTGCATCGATGATCAGGTCGCATCCGTTCAGGATCGATTCCATATTTCCCGAATTTACATCGGTGACGATTGGCGTTAGTTCGATTCCTGAATTGATGGCGGTTAATTGCTGGCAAGCGGCATCCGCTTTCGATCTTCCCGCACTCGCATCTTGCTCTCCGAACAGGGACTGCCGTTGCAAGTTGCTCCATTCCACGACATCGCGGTCGATCACCCGTAAATGGCCAACACCCGCACGTGCGAGTAGTTCTGCAGCGACAGTGCCCAGCGCACCGCAACCCAGCACGGCAACGGTTGCGTTGCCGATTTTTGCCTGCCCCTCAGCGCCGATGGGGGCGTATTGAACTTGGCGTGCGTATCGATCGGAAGCGGAATCCATAATGATCCAGAGTTAGAGCGTCCCCTGATTTTAGCGACGACAGCGGACTGGCGGCAGTCGCCCGGTATAACCTGTTACCGCTTGCTAGTCTCCTGCCGGTTTTACCAACGCACCAGCTTTCGAAATCTCAACGGTTTTAAGCTGGGCGTCGCGATTCGGAAACCGGTTGGCAACGGTTCGTCGATTCCCTGCGTGACACCCCTCCGCAATTCTGCTGGCATCAATTCTAATTCAGCTATGAATGATCCAAAGGAAAGCTTACCGGCTGCGATCCGTGACCGGGCGAATTTGATGCGTGAAATTCGGGCCTGGTTTGATGAACGAGACTTTTGGGAGGTACAGCCGCCTTGTTTGTCTTGTGAGTGCATCGTCGATTTGCACATTGATCCGATCACCGTTTGGAGTGACCAATTCGGATTGGCAGTTGATGTGCCGGATCGCTATTTCTTGCAGACCTCACCTGAAGCTGCCATGAAGCGGATGCTGGCAGCAGGCGCCCCGTCGATTTACAGCATTGGGCCGGCTTTTCGCAGCGGTGAACGGGGTGCAGAGCACAACCTCGAATTCACCATGCTGGAATGGTACCAATTGGACGCTGGCTACGAGGAGGGAGTTCGGATGCTTGGTAGCCTCGCTGAACAACTGCTGGCTCATGATGGTTTCGATGTGCTCTGCTATCGCAATTTGTTCCAGGATCAGTTTTCGTTTGATCCCATCGAGGTGGAGTTGGATATCTTGCAGGATTGTATTTTGGATCTCGACCGCAGTTCGGCAACTGCTGATTTAGCCAAGTCTTTGGCTGGTGATCGTGACGGCTTGTTGGAAGCAATTTGGTCGTTGGCGGTTCAGCCAAGTCTGGGAACAGAGCGTCCTGTGATCGTGCGAAATTATCCACTAAGTCAAGCAGCGTTAGCGAAGATTGCTGAGGATGATCCTGATTGTGCGGCGCGTTTTGAGCTATTTGCCGATGGTGTCGAATTGGCCAATGGCTACCACGAACTGGGCGATCCGGTTGTATTGCAGGAAAGATTCGAAAAATTTAATCGCGAACGAATGCAGGTCGGGAAAAAAAAATTGCCACTTCCCGAACGTTTTTTGAAGGCGATGCAAGCTGGTTTACCGCCCTGTTCTGGTGTCGCAATGGGGGTCGATCGGCTATTGATGGTGCGAACAGGCAGAGCTGAGATCGAAAAAGTTTTGCCGTTTCCGATTGAATTGGCATGAGGTTGCAATTCGCCTCGGGGCCAAACGCCGGCTAAAATAAAGCATGGCTCGATCGGAGGTAAAGATGACAAACATTGACAGTAGAACGCGACACTTAGCGGTCAATGCCGCGTTCTTAAAAGACATCAAGGACGATAACCATGATTTGAAAGCGATCGTGGATCAGATCGCGCCCCTTTCTGAACACTATCAAACTGCAATCAACCATTGGCCTGAATTGGTGGGATTGCTTGAGCAGCTATGTGATCAACTAGCGCTGCATTTCTCGCTTGAAGAGGCATATGGCTACTTTGACGATGCGGTCAACCACGCGCCGCAATTGTCGGTCAATGCCGAGTGCCTGCGAGGTCAACATCCTAGTTTGTTCAAAACAATTCGTGGATTGGCTGACAAAGTATTGGAAGTGAATACCGATAACATCGAACACGTCCAAAAATTTCTGAATGGCTACCAGAGTTTTCAGCAACAATTCGCTGCACATGAAGAAGCCGAATTGAAGCTGATTCTCGATGCGATGGATGATGACCTTGGCGTTGGCGATTGAGGGACGGTGACACCCGGGCCAAACTTTCCGCACGATCTATTTTACGTGCTGATTGTAAGCTGTTGATGCCAGTCGTACGAACTCCAGAGGTTGCGGCGAGAATCAAACTTCTGGTGATTCGGCACTCGGTTGGTCCGTTGTTTGACGCTCGTTGGTAGCGATTCGTCCAAACAGGGCTACAGCACTTGGTACTAAGATCGTGCGAACATAGAAGGTGTCGATCAAGACGCCCAAGCCAAGAGCAAACCCGAGTTCGATAATGCCTCGCAAAGCTGGTCCGCTATTGGTGGCGGGCAGTCCCAGCCAAGCTGCGATCGGGGGAAACCAAGCCGACGCTGTCATGCTGAAGAATGTGGCGGCCATCACCAAACCGCAGGCAGTGATAATGCCGCCAGTTTTGGCGACCGCTTTACGAATTGCGGCCAGCCAGCCCATCTTGCGCTGTTCCTCGACAATTCGAGTGACGAGGTAGACGTTGTAGTCTTGGCCGACGGCTACCAAGATGACGAAGAGAAACAATGGGAGTTTCCAGTCCAACCCGACAAAGTCATCTCCATAAGCACGCTGAAAAAATAGTAGGGTCAAACCGAGTGTTGCGTAGTAGCTGATCAATACTGTGATGATTAAATAGATGCAGAGCCAGACGCGTCGAATGACCAGGACGAGAACCGCAAAAACGGCAAGCACGACCGCGATCTTAATTTTCCGGTTGTCTCGTAATGTGACGCTTCGCAAGTCGATGATGGAGGGTGTGGTTCCGGTCAAAAGAACTGTCGCGTCTTTCCATTTCGATCCCTCAACCCCCGTTTGATACTCAACGAACTGCCCGACCTTGGTGACGATGTTTGCCGTGTCAATTGAAAAAGGATCGCCGTCAATCGTGACATCCAGTCGGGCAAGCCGATTTTCAAATTTGGGTAGTGATGAAAAGAAGTATTGCTGGGCGACTCGATGGTTCCGCAGTGCCCTTCTCCGCCATGCATCCTTGCTGAGCAATCCCATATCCCGGTCAGGCGGGAAATCACCCAGCGGATCAGCCGCTGTGCGGACAGTCGAAACCCCTTGGACTGTGTAAATCTTTTCCGACAGCGATTGAATCTGTTTCTCAAACTCTTTGCGCGGCGTATCTTCCTTGCGCAACAAGAGGACTGTTACCGGGGTGATCTCGCCGATGTCAAAGTGACGCTGCATCAAACGCAAGCCGCGGCGACTCGGAGCGGAGTGATTGAGCTGACTGCTTAGGTCGTAAGTCACCGAGTCCTCGTGCTGGAAACCAAATCCCGCTGGGATCAAGAGTAGGAGTAGACCCATCCCAAGTGTGGCAGCGGGCCGCCGAGTCAGCATCAAGGCGATCCAGTTCCAGAGCTCAGCAGGGATCCAGCGGCGGTTGACTCGATCGAGCGGAAGAAGTGAAGGTGGCTGCGGTCCAACCAGTTTGACCTTCGTCGGCCAAAAAACGGCAGGACCCGCAAGTCGCAGCATTGCTGGTGTGAGTGTAGTGCAAACCAGTAGACCCACCAGCAGGCAAATTGCAACGATGGGGCCGGTGTGATGGAATTTTCCGAAGTCGGCAATCCACAACATCGCTAATCCAACCACCGTCGTTAACGCACTTCCCAGTAAAGCACCCATGACCCCTGTAAGTGCATTCTCGCACGCCTCGGGCCAATCTGCTTTTGCCGCCTCTTCACGCAAACGCGAGATCAGGAACAAACAATAATCGGTTCCCGCTCCGAACAAGATCACGACGATGAAGATGCGACTTGTGGTGAAGATTCGAATATCAAGGAAAGGAACGATGCCGGTAATTGACCAATCGGTCAGCAGCAAAACCAAGGACGTCGACACCAAAACCGCAACGCCGATCGAGACCATTGGGATCAGAACCAGCAGTGGAGCTCGATAGACTGCTGCCAGAATCAACAAAATCATTGCGACGGTGATCCACTCGGTGTAGCGGATTGCGTCGCGAGCCGCAGTCAGAGTTTCGCCCCCGATGGCCGCTGAACCAGTTGTCAGTAATTCCAGTCCTGGTTCTGTAAATTGTGTGCTGTAATCGAGTACCTCGGCGGTCAGTTCGTGAATCGCTTCAACGGTGGCAATATTTCCGGTTGCCGCTAACTCGCTGGATAATTTAAGAATTGCTAAACGCGATTGCTCTTTTCGCATTCTGCTGCCAATGACGGGATCGTTCCATGACAGCACATCGAGTAGCGGTTTCCAGGGATCGAGTGAACGATTTTTGATGTCAGTGGCGATGGTCGGGAGTTCAGGCATCAACACCAACGCCGCTTCAAAATCTTCGCCAACAGATTCCTCGGATTCTCCCCAAGCTTCCAGTAATTTGCCACGATCCCAGTGGGCGATTGCCATCCTTGGTTCGTAGATTGTCGGCGCATCGTCGGGCACTCGCTCGTCGAGCAAGTCATAAAACAGTTCGTCAGCGGCGATGCTTTGGTCTAACGCATCGCGTGTCAGTTGAATCCAGCTGGCCCAAGCTGCTCCCTCGACCGGCGGTCCACCCCGGTATCCGTTTTCGAACGCTCGCTGCCAGCTGACTTCTGCTAGACGGTGATAGAGCCGCCTTAGTAAGTCGAGTCCGACAATTTCGTCGTTCTTGGTGAACTTCGCATTGTCACGAGCCAAAACGAGCACGATTTGGCTGCGTGATCGATCACCGGGGAAAGCGTCATCCAGTAGGTGCCCTCCGGCAACGCTACTCATCTCGTCGGGTAGGTACTCAAAGTCACCGTCGTAAGCGACGTCGGACCAGCTAGGTGCCGCGATACGTATGACGACGGTCAGCAGTATCCAACCGCAAAGAACCCAGGGCGCTCGGTTCAGAGTCCATTGCGACCATCGATGCGAAGAAGAGCGATGCATCAGTCGCATTTTTGGGGAGTTAGGGAGATGAACAGGTTGCAGTCATCCAATGTAACAATCCCGTCCCATTTCGGGCATGCCTTGCCAATCCCGCACTATTTCGGGGATCTCGTGGCAATGTCGGCCGATTTCAGCAGCAATTCGGGCAACGGCCGTAGATTCGCAGCTCCATCAGGGGCTCGGTTGTGCGTTCCCACCCACTTCGGAGCGTTGTTTTTGAGGGTTTGTCGACCCGGCGGCGGGCCGACTTAACGGAGTTACCTCGGCCTCGATCCCAAGAGGGCGTAGGGCATTTTGCAGACCGCGAGCGCTGATCCCACCAGGCAGTTCAATGACCTGGACTTCTCCTTGAGGGCGTGCTGCTTCATCAAGCTGTTTGACGATGTCTACAACTAAATTGAGCAACGGTTCTCCTTCCGCGCTGATTAAGAGAGTGTTGCCGACATGATCAACACCGATTGAAAGCTTGCCCTTAAAAGAAAAGTTAGCCCCGCCTCCATCTTGTCCAGTCTCGGATTGCAAGCCACTGCCGTTACCGTCACGACTCTTGTTCGCTTGGTCGTTATCGCCACCACCACGACCGCCCGGGTTTTGGCCACCTTTTGCAAAAGCTCTGTCATTGCTGCTCAACAGATCCCGGTAGGCATCTTTGATTGTTTCTGCAATTTGATCTGCTTTGCCGTACGCGATACTCACCAGTTTGGTAAACCGCGTCTTTCGCTTGTTGACTGGTTCTGGCACGTCCCACAATTTGATCAATTCCGAAATGGTACGAAGCTGTTCATTCGTTGCACCACTGACGACCAAGGTATTGGTATCGGGGTCGTCAATGAAACGCAGCTTTGTGTTCTTGCCAAGACCGGCGGGGGTGGGTGTTTCCTTGGTCGGAATGTCGAAGCCCCAGAACATCATTTCGAATGGATCTAATCCTTCTGAGTCTTCATCATCTTCGAAGTAATCTTTAAGGTTTAAACGCATCCAAGCGGCTGTAGCATGTTCGATATGAAAGACCTGGTATGGTCGTTTGGGAGGAGTGATCTGCAGCATCAGATTCTCCAAGCGGTCCAACGCGGCCACATCGGGACTGACGAGTACCAAGTTGCCGTCGCTGTCGATCTCGATCCGAATCGCGGCGGGCGCAGCGTTCCCCTCATTGCGTTGCTGGTTTTCTTGGGGCTGGGCCGGACCAAACGCACGCTCAAAATCGCGAGAGGAACGAATGGGTGGCAATGGGTTGGGGCGTGCACGTTGGGGATCTGACCCAAGGATTCGATCTTCTATCGTTGGAGCGTCATCCTGTTGGGTCACGGTAAAATGAACAGCGGGATCAGTAGCGATTTGAGCCAAGGTTGCGTCATCGGGTGCACCCTGCTCTTTCTTATCGCTACCGTCTGTTTTATCGTCTCGCTGATCTGTTTCTTTGTTCTCGGTGCGTGCCGCATCAGCATCTGGTTGATTGGATTGAGACGGCCTCTCGTTTGGATCCTTAAAACTCTCTTGGGCGGGCAATTCAAGTTGGTTCGGCGAGAGCCGATTCCATTGTTCTTTTAATCGCTGCAAATAATCGTAAGTTTCGGGAGTTGCCGAGGCATCGATGACCCGCATGGTACGTTGATCGCCACCGGATGGCGGAAACTCACCAAGCTTGACCAACAACGACTGGACTTCTTCTAATTCCCATTCATTTGCCCACAGTAAGATTTGTCGATAGCGGGAGTTCGCGGCAACACGAAATTTGTCCTTCTCGCGTTTTTTCTCTTGTCGATTTCCGTAGTAGCCATACATGTAGTTTCGAAGTTGTTCGTTCTTGTCGTTATCCTCTTTTTGACCCATCAGGAAGGCGATTGATTCGGCAACCTCGACCGGATTCAATCGCCGCAGTTGGAGCACTTCGAATTGACGCCCACTTCCATCGAGTCGTTTGATCAGGGAATCAATGACGAATCGATCGGCGGCCGATCCGGAAACAATCAATGCGTTGTTTTCGGCGTCGATGCTGACTCTTGTGGTGGGTTCCAGAATATTCATGTCGCTCACGATCTCGATCAATTTTTCTGGATCGAGCGAGGTCAAGCGGAAGACTTGAACGCGTGTTTGTATGTCGGCCAAGGACACGATCGCGTCACTCGGCATGTCGATGCGTTTTAGAAACTGCATTGCTGCGGCAACGCGGTCGGTCGGAGCGCGGATGATGACAGAGTTCTGCCGCGTGTTCGCCACGATTGCGATTTCAATTTTTGGCTTGGCCGCTGCCATCGCGTTGGGGTTCTGGTTTTGCATCTGCTGCATCATTTGCATTTGCTGCGGCGTTAGGGGCGTGTTGGATTTTTTCTCAACCCCAAGGAATTGCTCCAGAAGCCTCTTCGCTTCTTCCGCTGGCATGAAACGCAATTTGAATTCCGGTGCTAACGCTTCCATGCTGTCTACATCGAGCTCTTGTTCGAGTAATTTGGCAACCTGCCGAAGATTTATCGCCGCATCCATCGCTTCGATGCGGTTTGTGGTTGTCAGTGCTGTTAATTTTCCATTGGCACTGATCATGGGTGCCAATTCAGCAGCCAGTTTTTCGGCGGATAACCAGCCGACATCCAGTGACGTGCGCACGAAGGTGTGGGGCTGAAGGTCTGCGAGTTGATCCCCTTCGACACGCGGAACCATGGCTGGATTGATCGTTTCGGTTTTTGCGACTGTCAGTCCACCGTCGATTTCCAACAGTGTGTAACCGCGGGCCAGCAAGTGACGATTGAAGAGGTCCCGTGTTTGCTCAACCGTGTATCGTCCGGGAGAACGCATATTGACGCGGTCAGCCGGTAATTCAAGCCAATCCAACGGTTGATCGGAAATGTCAGCGAGCCATTGCACCAATTCAACCCAGCCTTGGTTGCGGAACTGGAAGGCAACTCGCCCGTCTTCGCCAACCGTTTCGGTCAACTCATCGGGATTCCCTTCGATTGAAGATTCTTGGCCTCGCCGAATGACTTTTGGCTCGGTCGAATTCTCTGCCGCGTTCGTTTTTGAATTTGGCTTTTCATTCTTCTGGTCTGCTTGGGGTTGGCCTGCTTGGGGAGCCTTGGCATCGGGTTGCTCAGCACTTTCGCCCTGTTGGACCACATTTTCTTCGCTGATTTCGACAGACGTAGACCTTGTCTCTTGCGCAAAAAGTGAACAGGCAAACGTGGCAAGTGCCAGGCAGGCGAGGCAAGGACCGAGAGTGCAGCGAACCAGGGTATGCACAGCGAAAACCGACGTGGAAAGCCTTGAAGAGGAGAAAATCTAGTATGCACCGCACCGCGTCCAGATACAAACTCCCCACCCCTCTAGTCTATCCATTTAAGGGAAACTCGGCCTGTTGCCGACTCTCTCCCACAGGTTTTTGCATCATCACCCAGCTGTTTAGCTTCGATTTGCCCTTACACCGCTCGCTTTATGGGAACAGCTCAGCGGTAAATGGCGGCTACTTATAGCGATCTGGTCTCGGAATGAATGTGTCCAGTGGCGGCTCATTCCTTTTTGCTCGCGGCCGGAACGGAGATGACGGCCAAGCGTATCAGTCCGCGTTATTGACGTGGTTGAGTGAAGACTTTCCAGCTGTCGTCTCATCGATTTGGTCGCAGCGAGATGCCATTCACTTGTGCGATCTACCGAGCGGATGATCTTTTGCGGTGGGGTTGGAAGTGCCGCTGCGGAACTGGGCGGCGAGTCTTGACGCGTGAATTGACCGAACCAGGGAAAAGAGGATTTGGCGGTTGCCAATCGGGCTGTTCAACGCGTTGTTGATTGCGATTGGTAGATGGCTTGCTCGGGCTCATTTTCGCAGCGGTATTTGTCTGCCCATTCCGAGCGATCACTCTAATATCGACTCAGCCTCTTTGATCACCGAATCGACTGGGATGTCAGCAGTCGTCGAAGTGTAGACGCGGACAACTTGGCTATCTTTTGCGACGACAATGGTGACCGGTGCATCTGCGGGAAGTTTGTAATTCAGCGGCCCGGTTTCTGCTTCCTTGGCTACCACGACAGGAACGTTGGTCACCTTGCCTCGATGCGCGACTCGTGATGCGGTTTCTCGTAAACCTCCGAAGCCTTTGCCGAGTACAGTCACGAGTCCTTTCAGACGCGAACGCTCATTTCGCCGCACGGTAGCATCCAATCGCTGAACCAATTGTTGCACTTTGCCATCTGTCTCACGCAGGAAAACCATGACCATCGGGCTCGAACCGTAGCGACAGCGGTAGCAGAGGTCCTGTCCAGGTTCGACGCCGTCATCAATCGCTCCACCCGCCTTGGTGACGTAAAAGACTCCGACTGGGTCGCCTGTCTGCAATCGATCTTCATCGGCGCGGCCCGACTTGGCTGGGCACGCGGCGGCGACAAAGACAAGGCAGCAGGCGAAGGCACGAAGCATTCGGAGGAAACCTTTAAAAATGAGCTAGCCGATTCGATAACGTAATCGAATTCTCCACCCCAGATTATTCAGAGTCGCAAGGATCTGAAAACCCACCAGGGCTTATTAAAGGCCGATCTGCATTCCTCGGGTGGTTTGGTTGTGCTCTTTCCGGGTGGGTGCGAGCGGTTTTTGGAGGCGAAATCGACGAGTGATTTTCCATTTGAGCACCCCCCCGGTCCCGTTTTATCGGGAACCAGAAATTTTCTTGTTTTGCTCTCGAATCGCCAGAATTCGCGGCTGCGGCTGGAAGCCAGATCTCGCGACTGCCGCAGGAAAATCGACCTCATTCAATGGAAATGGAATCGATGACGACGGTTGCATCAGGCTGGCCGGAAAGCCGGAGCTGCAGTGATTCAATCGTTCCGCTCCATGATTCACCTTTCGGCAATGGCTGGCTGACCGTCACCATTTCCGAGTCCCCGGCTGGAATGCGGAGCGTGATGACCTGATCGAAGGAATCATTGCCGGCCTGCTTTGCCAGCAAGTCAACTTTGCAGGCAGAGGGGCATCGGGCGGTGAGGGTGAAGTTGCCCTGATTTCGCCGCGCATCGAGTTTGAGTCCATGTCGCAACAGGCTTGCTTCGCCTTCGTGCAATTTGAAGTCAAGGAAGCCTTGGTAGCCGGCAATATTGCCGATCCCTTCACTGCCGACCCAGCCCTCGGTTTGCCATCCGCCACAATCGAAATTGAAAAGTAGTTTGCCGTCCGCTGGATCCCGATCATTGATGGCTTCCCAGCGGTCGGATAGTCCGTCACCGTCCGAGTCCTCACGGACGAGTTCGTATTCCGGGTTGACCCCGTTACCCCATTTGTGATCTTGCGCTTGGTAGGCCAATTCTTCCAGCGATTCTTCGCCGGCACCTTTGTCGCCTTTTGCGAGCCACTGATCGAGCAGTTGACGATGTCTCGCTAGCTCTGCGGCAAATCTGGGGTCGTTAATCAAGTTGTTGACTTGACTGGGATCAACACGAACATCGTACAGTTCTTCTGCAGGGCGTTCGCCAAAGTAGATGTCAGTTAGCTTGGGTGACAATTTTCCACTGGCGTAGAGTTCATGCAGATTGACGACGAAGTCGCGGTTGTCTCGGTATTGAGGTTGCAGCAAGATCCGATCGGTCTTGTAGTTGCGTGTGTATCGGAATCGGTCGGTGCGAACGGTTCGAGCTCGGTCGATCGTGTGGTCCAGTCGATCCTTCGCAGCGGCGACAAAACTGCGGGGCACGATTTTTTGGCCGAATAGGTCTTGTCCTTCGAAGTAGTCAGGGATCTCAACACCAGCCCATGCCAAGGTGGTCGCAGATAAGTCAAGCAAGTTCACCAGGTCGTCGCGCACCGATGGTGCCGGAACATAGGGATCTGGACCAGCGATGATGAAGGGGACGTGCAATCCACCTTCAGTTGGCATCTGCTTATGGCGGACTAAATTATTGGCACCGTGATCACCGAAATAGACAACGATGGTGTTGTCGGCCAAGCCAGCTTCCTGCAATCCCTGCAGAACACTACCGATAAAGTCATCGTCTTTGCGAATGGCATCGTAGTGTTGGGCCACCACTTCGCGGTAGAGATCGTTCTGCGGGTAATCAGCGGGAATCGTGACTGTGGCGGGATCGGTCTTTCGGGCAGCGGGAAACTTGGATGTATTATTCTTTCCTCCCGCTGTCTGGATCTGACCGAAGAACGGTTGGCTGGCTTTCAATTCGTCCCAAGGAACCGGGAAGCGTGATTTCTTCTGCAGTGAGTAGGTCGCTTTTTCGTCCCAGATGAAGTTGTAGTCGGTCTTGCCGAGATTGAAGGTGAAGTAGCCGCTTTCCTTCATCAACTGTGGCAGTAGTTTCATACCTTTGGGTAGGTAAATCTTGGCTGGGCCGCGGGACGATCTGTGTTCATGGGCGTTGAAGCGAATCTGGTTTTGGCCGCCCATCATTGCGGATCTGCATGGCGAGCAAACTGGAGCAGGGACGAAAGCGCGAGAGAACCGCACTCCCCGATTCGCCAAGCCGTCAATGTTGGGTGTTTGACCGACGTTGACTTCGTGGCCATAGCATCCCATCCACGGTGAGGTGTCTTCCGCGAATAACCAGAGAATGTTCGGCTTTTCGCTCGCTCGAAGCGAAGTCATGAGCGTCAGACATGCCAGTACCGCAAGAAATGTTCGCATTGTAGTCATTGCTGGGGGGTGGGGAGAGTCAATTTATAGCAGCGACCATAGTAACCACTTAACGTTCGCTAATCATCCGAGAATAGAAGTGATCCATGCTTTTTCGTTGTCGAACTGCCTCGCTGATTTATGGCGTCAAGTTTATGGCGTCAAGCGTTTTTTTGCTTGAGTCACGCACTCAATATCAGCACTTCTCATTCATTCAAGTCGATCGTTTTGTGATCTTTGGCTGATGGGGTGAAACCCGGAGGGATTATGGTTTTGCAGGGTCGAAAGCTAGGAGGCAGTCGGTGGGATTCGCAGATTGGCCTTCACTGTTGGCGTTATTCGGGCCGGTCAAGGCCGAAGAAATGGTGTTGGATTGCTACAATCATCCGGGGCGGTGCTGCGGGCGAGTTCGTAACGAAGAAGAATGCCGCGTTTGCATTGGGCGAGTGGATTCTCGGGAAACGGTGATTAAGTTCTCGTGAGTTCAACTGAGTTCCGTGTTGAATGAAACAATGAAACAATGAAACAATGAAACAATGAAACACAGTTCACCCGCATGTGCTCTCGAGTTCGGTCCAACAACCTAGCCCGCGTTTTACTGTTTGGTAACTCTATTTGATCCAACAACGACCCAACAAATTGACGACCAAGATGATGCGATATCGTTTGTTATTGATTGCCTTGCTTTGTTTGACGGCTTGCTCTGTGCGGTCCGAAACCGTTGATGTTCAACAACGGTTAAAGCAATATGTTCCCGTTCGATTGACAACGGATCTGAGTGTGTTGTCGGAACGGCAAAAGAAGATGATCCCGATCCTAATCGAGGCCGCCAAGATCATGAATGATTGCTTCTGGTTTGAAGCTTACGGTGATCGTGAAAAATTGATGCAGCAATTATCCGATCCAGCGCAGCGAAGCTTTGCTTCGACGAACTATGGACCATGGGATCGTCTGAACGGGAATGAGCCATTTGTGCCAGGCGTTGGTTCGAAGCCGCTGGGCGCGAATTTCTATCCGGCTGATATGACCAAGGAAGAGTTTGAGGCTGCGTCACTGCCCGGCAAAGACGGTTTGTATAGTTTTCTAAGACGTGACGAAGACGGCCGCTTGAAGGTTGTCCCCTATCACACGCAATTTTCCACCGAAGTTGAACGGGCTTCGGAACTACTTCGGCAAGCGGCAGCTTTGGCCGACAATGCCGGGCTCCGGCGATACTTGCTGCTTCGTGCAGATGCTTTGTTGACTGATGATTACCAGCCGAGTGACCTCGCTTGGTTGGATATGCGAACCAATACGATCGATGTAGTGATCGGTCCGATTGAAAACTATGAAGATCAATTGTTCGGTTACAAGACGGCGCACGAATGTTACATCCTGGTGAAGGATAAGGAGTGGAGCGAGCGACTGGCTCGCTACTCGCAGTTCTTGCCGCAATTGCAAGCTTCATTGCCTGTGCCGGAGCGTTACAAACAAGAAAAGCCGGGAACTGATACGGAACTGAACGCATACGATGTCATCTACTATGCGGGTGACTGCAACGCAGGCTCCAAAACAATCGCGATCAATCTACCCAATGATGAGCAGGTCCAATTGCAAAAGGGAACTCGGCGGTTGCAATTGAAGAATGCCATGCGGGCGAAGTTCGATAAGATTTTGATGCCGATTGCGGATGAATTGATCGTCAACGATCAGCGTGATCGAGTTACCTTTGATGCATTTTTTAGTAACACGATGTTTCATGAGGTTGCCCACGGTTTGGGGATCAAGAACACGATCAATGGACGCGGGCCGGTGAGAACTTCACTGAAAGAACATGCGGGCGCGATCGAGGAAGGTAAGGCCGATATATTGGGACTGCACATGATCAATCAACTGCAGGCCCGAGGCGACATTGACGCTGATTTGGAGGATTTCTACGTGACCTTCATGGCTGGGATTTTCCGAAGCGTCCGGTTCGGTGCTTCGAGTGCTCATGGCAAGGCAAACATGATTCGTTTCAATTTCTTTCGCCAAGCGGGAGCTTTTGTGCGAACAGACGAGGGTAAATATCGCGTTAACGTGGAGCGGTTTCGCGAAGCAACTGCGAAGCTTTCTGCGAAATTATTGACACTGCAGGGAGAGGGCGACTACGCAGGTGCGACTGAATTGGTGCGAACACAGGGAGTGATCGGGCCGCAATTGCAAGCTGAACTAGATCGTCTCAGTGATCTCGGCATCCCTGTGGATGTTGTCTTCGAGCAAGGGACCGAAGTGCTTGGGTTATAAAAGTCAGCATTATTGGGAGTTTACGCGGCGATCAAACGGTCGCGACCGGTGGTCGGCCTGGGCGTTCCGCCCTTCGGTTTCGGTATCGGTACGCGTTGTTTTGCCGGGGCGGGTGAGTCATACTCAGACGCTCTATGTTCGACCCGCTGAATGACTGGGAATTTTGGAGTTTTGATTGATGGTTCGTCTGATCACTTGCTTTGCGCTATTGTTGACCTCCACGGTTTGTTTTGCCGACCACCACAAAGCACCACCAGAGTCGGATGACATGGAGGTGATTTTCAATGGCAAAAATTTGGATGGTTGGAGCGGGGATTCTCGGTTGTGGTCGGTTCGGGGCGGAGTCATCCACGGGGAAACTACCCCCGCCGAAAAAGCGAATGGCAACACGTTTCTAATCTGGCAGGGAGGAACCCTTAAAGATTTTGAACTTCGATTGTCGTTTCGTTGCACCGCAAGTAACAACTCGGGAATCCAGTATCGGTCGAAGCACATCACGGAAGGGAATCCGCGCAACAAGTGGATCGTTCGTGGCTATCAACACGAAATTCGAAACGAAGAGAACTTTCCAAATGTCCCTGGATTCATCTATGACGAAGGCGGTTATACCGGAAAGCGTGGTCGGATTTGCATGGTCGGTGAAGAGGCCATCTGGGAAAACGGCGCGAAGAAAATTCTTCGCAACGACTTGATTGACCAAAAGGGTTTTCAAGATTTGATGAAGGTCGATGAATGGAACGATGTCGTGATCATTGCCAAGGGCCGCCAGATTCGACATTACCTAAACGGAAAGCTCATTTTGGATTTTACGGATCATCCTGATAACGCTTTGACCGAGGGTGTACTGGCTCTGCAACTGCATGCTGGTAAGCCAATGTGGGCCGAGTTCAAGAATGTTCGAGTTCGCAGCCTGGATTGATGAGCCATAAGTTCAATTCATGTAAGCACTAAGATTGCTGGGGTTAGTTTTGATGACGAAAAATCCTGATTCGCAGTCGCTACCATTGCGGGAGAAGGTTCTCCCGCAAACATCGTTGCGATTCTTTCTGGGATTGATCGGGATCAGCGCGGCGATCATGGTTGTTTTTCGCTTGGCCTTGGTTTCCGAAGTGTTGTGGGCGAAAGTCGTCGCCCTGTTGTTCGTGATGGCGACGACAAGTTTTTCTTTTTATGTGATTTTGTTTTTCTTCGCGGGGCTCTTTTCAGCTTCCACCAAACCGGTGCGTTCAGCACTCGCAAAAAATTCAGATTCGCAAAACCCGAGTGATACGCAATTTGGTGCGGGGGGCGAAAGCTAAGTGGTTTCTTGGGTCAGCAGTATTCGCTATTTCGGGCCAATAGCGTCGTTGTTCATGGTTGCGACGTTGCTTGCTGAGTCTATTTCTCTTGGGATTTTGCCACCGCGGCCGGGAATCGCTGGGTATGTCGTCGACGTGGCAATTGAAACGGTTGGTGGAAACGGCTATCACCCGATTCACTTAACGGTGAGCCCCCAGGGAAGCCAGTTTGTTCGTGATCGTCGCTTGGATGTCACGATCACGCCGCGAAATGACTACTTAACAGATCTGGATTTTAGTTTTCGAACAGAGATTGTCGTTCCGCAGGGAGCGACGACTTACCAGACGACGGTATTAGTACCGCAATATTGTGCATGGGACAGGCTAGGCGTTCGATTGTCGGAAGATGGTGTCCCGGTTAAGTCAGGGGAACGGATTTTGCGGGTCAAGGACTTGCGCATTCGAGGCGCTAGTCAAGTTGAATCCGTGGGAATTGTGCTGGCTGCCGACGCAAATGTGCAGGATGCGGCTTGGAAGCGATTTCCAGATGCCCGAGTTTTGATGACACTCTTGGGAGATGGACCGATTTTGAAGGGCGAGGCCAAACTCCCCGGCCGACTCTCGCATCAGGCATCCCAGGATTTTGCGAAGCAGTTGCAACCTGCCAAGGTGCAATTTCGTGTGTTGGAAGAAAATAAGTTAGATCATCGTTGGCTCGCCCATTCACAGTTGGACATCCTTGTAATCGCAGCACCAATTCTTAAGCGGATTCAAGAGGAACAGCCTGCTGCGGCAAAGGCGATTCAACAGTGGGTTGCTGCTGGTGGGAATCTTTGGGTCTATGCGAATTCCCTGGCACCGTTTGATTGGCTAGAGGCAGACGCGTTTCAGATCCCTGCAAGAAGCCTTGTTCCGGGAGAAACGGGATTGCGGGCCCAGTTGGATTTGAAATCGCCGAATGACACCTCACCGTTGGTTCTGAATGGGCTGATGGTAGCGAAGGAATCCCAAGTCTACAGCTATGCACGAAAAGAAGAGAAATTTCAACAACGTGGTGCGGTATTTGATGAGTTGAAAAAAGCGAAGCATCCCTTCGCGAAGATTAAGAAACCAGCGGAAATCACGGGGCAACTGCGAAGCGCGACTTACGGATTGGGTACCGTGATTACGATTTCTGACGAAGACCCTTTTCCCGGCTCGTTTCAGTTTTGGCGAACCTTGATTGGAATGCATGGGCCGAAACAGTTGGCGTGGACAGATCGTGTGGGGATTGATGTTCCGACGGGGGCTGACAAATACTGGATGTGGTTGATTCCGTCAGTCGGCCAGCCACCAGTCAACGCGTTCGTTTTCTTGAACACGGTCTTTGCGCTGATAGTCGGTCCAGTGTGCTACTTTTATTTTCGTCGGCGCGGGCGGTTGTATCTCTTGTACTTCATCGCGCCGCTGCTGGCGTTACTGATTACTCTCGGGATCTTTGGGTATGCCTTGATTTCCGATGGTGTGCAAACTCAGGTCCGTACAAGGCAAATAACTTGGGTCGATTCTGCGAGTGGATACCAATTGCAGCAAAACCGGCAAACCTATTTTGCGGCATCCGGTCGCGAAGAAGGGATTCGCTTGCCTGATGACGTTGCTCTCTATCCTGTTCAGTATTCATCAATTTATCGCGACGGTTACTACAATCGAGGAATGCGTGAGGTTGAAGCTGAGGTCGTTGAGGTGAATGACGATCGAGTACACCGTGGCGATTTTTTTCCTTCTCGCCGACAGGTTCAATACCTCACGTTAGCGGTGAACGAAGCGATGGGGTGCGTTCGTTTTTCTGAGCAGGATTCGGCGGCGACGAACGAACTTGAGCTGAATTTCGAGAAGTTGTTGGTTCGAGATTTCAGTGGCAAGTATTGGATCGTCAGCAATTTGGCGGCTGGCGAGAGCCAGGTCATGCGGGCTACCGATCAGACAGCGTTGACTGAGCTTCTGGGTCCAACGGTGCTCCCATCAGAGGTTGAGGTGCCTAAGCTTCAACGAAGGAGTTATTTTGGCATTGGGATGGGAGGGCAAGTGCCGGGCGATGAGTTGAGCTTGTTGGAATCACGACTAGAGCTTTGGGCAGCGAGAATGCCCACCAGTTCTTTTTTGGGGATCGCTGAAGTGGAGCAAGGAAGGCTGGGGGTGGAAGATGTGCGAATCCTCGATAGCAGTCATGTAATCATGGGGCGACTACCATGATTCCTGAGAGCCCCGCTTTATCTTGGGATGGTCCGGTCATTGAATTGCAGAACTTGTGTCGCAATTTTGGTGAGACGCGTGCCGTCGATCATGTTTCTTTCACTGTGCCACGTGGGAGTGTGTTTGGGTATATCGGTCCCAATGGCGCCGGCAAAACAACGAGTATGCGGATTCTGGCGACTCTCGGTTTACCGACGTCCGGTGAGGCTTTGGTGGAGGGTCTGTCAGCCATCAATGATCCGGAACGTGTGCGGAGTCGCCTCGGTTTTATGCCAGACAGTTTTGGAACCTATGCTGACACCAACTGTGCGGAGTACTTAGATTTTTTCGCCCGCGCTCAGGGGCTGATTGGACGTGAGCGGACGCGTCGATTGCGTTGGGTGATGGACTTTACCGGGTTGAGGGGATTAGCGAACAAGCCGATTCGTGGATTGAGCAAGGGAATGCGGCAGCGACTTTGCTTAGGCCGTGCCCTGGTGCACGATCCCGCTGTGTTGATCTTGGACGAACCAGCTGCCGGTTTGGACCCTCGCGCCCGCATCGATTTGCGGCGGATCATTCGGTCCTTGGCAGCGGAAAACAAGACAATTCTGATTAGCAGTCACATCCTGACGGAATTGTCTGAGATGTGTGACCGCGTTGGGATCATTGAACAAGGCAAATTGCTTGCCACGGGAACGTTCGAGGAGATTCGCGGGACACTCAAGCAGAATCGTGAGATTGTGATCCGGGTGGCAGGCGAGACCGATGATGCAATGCGAAGTTTGCAATCATTCGAGGATGTTGAAGTTTTGTCTTCGGAGGGACACAAAATTCATTTCACAATCCATGGTGGAGACCAGCGTCAGATGGATTTGTTGCGGAGCTTGATCGGGGCGGGTATTGAATTGCTTGAGTACTCATCGAGAGATGACTCACTGGAAGACGTTTTCCTGCAGATTACCGAGGGACGCGTGCAGTGAGTGACCACCCCGAGAAAGCGTTGGCGATAGACAAGAATGGTTTGAGTAAGTCGGATCAGAACGGCGATGTCTGCGGGGATGCTGAGGCTGAGTTTCCCTATCATTGGCTGGCGCTTGATGTTGAGCGGGACGGATTTTGGGGGAAGGTCGATCACGCGAGTCGACGGGTTGCGGAGTGGTTCAATCCCATTTTGGTGAAGGAGGCTCGCCAGTCACTGAAGAGTCGTCAGTTCATCATTACATTTTTTCTGTTGCTCATCGCCTCTTGTTTTTGGACGGTGTTTGGGGTCATCGTGAATGCACCGAATGTGTATTACGTACCGACCGGTGATGCGATGATCTATGGATATTATTTTGTCTTGGCGATTCCCCTCATCGGTATGGTGCCTCTGGCGGCACAACGTTCTTTAGCAGCTGAAATTGATGAGCAAACTTTTGAAATGTTGGTCATCACAAAACTGAGTTCGATGCGAATCGTGATGGGCAAACTCAACAGCGCGATGCTGCAGATGTTGATCTATTTTGCCGCTATCGTGCCTTGCCTCGCTTTTACGTATTTGCTCCGTGGGATTGATCTGCTAACCATCACCACCTTGATCGTCGTCATTTTTTTCACCGCTTTGGTGGTGACGGCTGCAGCTTTGATGATGGCGACTTTGACCGAAAAACGTGCAGGGCAAACGTTGGCCCTGCTTGCGACGATCTTCGTGGTTTTCATTGCCGAGATTTGGTGCGCTGCCTTTTGCTTGGATGCGATCTTGCGGCGGGGTGTCGACAGCGAAGAATTAGTGTTGACGGGGTTATTTGTCATCGTCGGCCTGTCCTGTGTCGCCTTATTCGTGAAAGTTGCGGCCTCTCGAATCGCACCAGTGACAGAGAATCGGTCAACGGGCCTCCGCTACCTCATGTTTCTTCAGCAATTGATTTGGGCTGGTTCGATTGGTTTGATCTTTCTTTTTCTTGATGGCGACGAGGACTTGGTGAGTATTGGCAATTTGGTCATCGGTACTTATTGGCTGTTGATGGGTACCTTTATGTTGGCAGAATCACCTGAGTTAAGTCCCCGTGTGCAGCGAGGATTGCCTAGCACCTTCGCTGGGCGGGCAATTTTAACGTGGTTCAATCCCGGGCCAGGAACTGGATTTGTATATGCGGTGGCGACGGGCACAGCGGGAATCACTGTGATGGCGTTGCTTGGGATGACAGCTGGAGGTCGAAGCAGTTCAGGTCAGTCGCTGTTGTTTGCGATGGTCATGGTTGGCTACCTGACAGGCTACTTGGGGATTGTTCGATTGCTCATGATCCCGCTGTCCCGTCGCTTGGGACGGGCTTTCACGCTGCCTGTCAGTATTCTTGCGAGTGTCTTGCTGCTCTCCTTGCTGCTGCCAAGCGTCATTTCCGTCGCGACCACTGGATCCACCGGCGGCTCTTACGCCGCAATTGATACGTTCAATTGGGCGTGGACGATTTCTGAGGCAATGGACCGGCGTTTTTCACCTAATCTCGCGGTGCTGATCCTGCTGGTGGGCGGCGTCATCGCATTGCTGAATCTTGCTTTCTTGTTTCGCGAATTTGATTACCGGCGGATTGCCGTACCTCAGCGCGTCCTGGATGACAGCGCTGGGGAATAAACGTCGGAACCAAATTCAGCTGACGCGTGCCCAATTTGCGAGCCTGTTTAGCGGATCAATTTCGACTTTTTCCATTTTCGATCAACTCCGCTAAACGTTGCTTCATTTTTTCGGCAATCCCCGGATGCTCTTTCATCACGGTACGGCTCTCGCTCGGATCTTCGGCGAGATTGTAGAGCTCGAACCGATTCACTGGGCGGCCTTGCAATCGGAGTCCCGTGTTCCGAGTCTTCTTGGAATCATGTCGCACTAATTTCCAATCTCCTACTCGAAAACCATAGTTTCCACCACGGCCGTTGTCTTGTTGGATTAGGTGATCCCGCCCTTTTGCATTGTCTTTGCCTAGCAGTGCGGCGGAGACGTTCATGCTATCCAAACAGCCATCGCTGGGAAGATCAACGCCGGCTAGAGCTGCACAGCTCGCGGCCAAGTCGATTGTGCAGACGATTTCGTCAGAGACACCGGGGCTGATATGCCCGGTCCATCGGGTGATGAACGGGGTTCGCGTCCCGCCTTCGAAGACGTTGTACTTGCCGCCCTGGAAAGGTCCGGCCGCTTGGTGCTTCCCGATCTTTTCGATGGCGTCGTCTTTGTAGCCATCATCGAGCACAGGGCCGTTATCGCTGCAAAATACCACAAGTGTGTTTTCGGCTAACTTCAGGCGATCCAATGCATCGAGCAACTGTCCAACGCACCAGTCAAGTTCAACGATAGCATCGCCGCGCGGTCCCAGTTTGGTCGCCCCCTGAAAACGTTCGTGGACCATCCGCGGAACATGAAGATCGTGGGAGGAGAAGAATAAAAAGAACGGCTGGTCGCCATCTTCTTCGATCCATTTAATCGATTTCTCAACCCATTTGTCCGACAAGTCTTCGTCACGAAACCGGGCGGCATTTCCGCCGGTGTAAAACCCAATCCGGCTGATTCCGTTATGGATCGTAGAGTTATGGCCGTGCGACCAATCCATCTTGAGCGTCTCTCGATGAGTGAGGCCTGTTGGGTGATCCTCGCTTGGCTTCTTTTTGCCAACCCAGAGCGGATCGGCAGGGTCGAGATCCAAGACCCGGTGATCTTGAACGTAAACTTGCGGGACGCGATCGTTGGTTGTTGGCAGCAAGAAGCAGTGGTCGAACCCGATTTCCAGCGGGCCTGGTTTCAACAAACCGTTCCAGTCCGGTTCGTCAACGCCCAACCCTAGATGCCATTTTCCAATGACTGCGGTGCGATATCCAGCTTGTTTCAGCAAGGAAGCAATGGTGGTCGTGCCAGCGGGAATGAGTGCGGGGCTGTTGGGCGGTGCGATGCCTGTCCCATCCTGGCGGAAGGCGTATGTACCGGTCAAAAAAGAGTAGCGAGTCGGTGTGCAAGTTGATGCACTGCAGTATCCACTGGTGAAACGCATTCCCTCAGCCGCTAGACGGTCGATGTGGGGCGTGCTGAGCTCGGTCGCGCCGTAACAGGAAACATCACCGTAACCCAAATCATCGGCCATGATGACGATCACGTTGGGTTGAGTGTCAGCTGCGACGACCCAAACAAACGGCAGGAACAAAGAAAACAGCGGAAGCAAAGAACGCAGAATCATAAGTGGAATCCGACTATCAGGGATGGGAACATCACGCCCGCGGATTATAGCTGCCCGAATCGATGCACGCTTCCAGAATCTGGTCATCGATTTCACGGGGCCCGGTCGAGATGGGAGCGTGACATGGTCGAGATGGGAGCGTGACATGGTCGAGATGGGAGCGTGACACGGTCGCGACGCGAGGGTGACACCGTCGGCGGAGGTAACCCGCCAACGTGATGAGACTCTCCAAGCGATGGGGCTTGGTAGGCAATCTCACCTCATGAGCAGATTGACTTGCTCTATTTGGTGGCTGACGTAACCAGATTCGGCAGAGGTTGACTTCGGGAAATATCCGCTCAAGACACGGACGCGATCGCAAATCTTGGGTTCGCATGGCGATCCAGAAGTGGTGATCACCGGTGCCAACGATTACCAAGATCAAGTGGTCGTTGGTTGGGGTTCACTTTCTGTGCTGGCAGGGATGCCCAACTGCATCGGCTTTTGTTCTTGGAGTCTCCAGGGCAACACCACCCAGAACGAGCTGCCGCGTCCCAGTTCGCTTTCGAAGTCGACTTCACCACCGAGGAGTTTCGCTAATTCTTTGACGATCGAAAGCCCCAATCCAGTTCCCGCAAATTCTCGTGTCAAACCTTCGCCATCGAGTACCTTTCGGCTCTGCCGGAATTTTTGAAAGATGATTGGTTGATCTTCTTCGGCGATTCCCACTCCTGTGTCATGAACCAATAACCTGAATCGGCCATTTTCCATGTCAGAAACCTGCACCGTGATCATTCCCCCTTCAGGGGTGAATTTGATCGCATTGCTAAGCAAGTTGTTGAGTATTTGTCCAAGCTTATTTGGATCTTGATAGGCCTTGGGCAGATTTTCAGGGACCTCCACTGACAACGAAATGTTCTTGTCCTCTGACAGAGATTGAATCATGTCGGCTTGGGCTGCAACGATGAGCCCGAGATCAATTTCGATGCAGTGGACATCCATTTTCCCGGCTTCGACTTTTGCCAGGTCGAGAATGTCATTGATCATTTCGAGTAGCAGCCGACCACTTTTTTGAATGTTCGATGCGTAGCGTCGTTGTTTATCATTCAGCGAATCGATCCCTTGCAGGACTTCAGAGAATCCAATGATGCTATTCAGGGGAGTTCGTAGTTCGTGGCTCATATTGGCCAGGAAATCACTTTTCAAGCGGTTGGCTTCGTACAGTTGCAGGTTGAGTTGAGCAAGTTGGTCAACGCGGGCATCAAGTTCCTTATTGACCTCTTGGATCTGATCCTGCGTTTCGGTCAGGTGACGAAGCATTCGGTTGAAAGCATCGGCGAGTTCACGAAACTCATCCTCCGTTTCGATGGTCGCTCTTTGGTTGGTATCACCGTGAGTAATCGCATCGCTTACGTCGCGCAAGTGATACATCGGGTACAGCACCAAGTAGCGAACGATGGCGTGCAAAACGAAGAGTGTCACCGCGACGATCAGCATGCCCAAGGCAACGACAATGGCGCGAATGGCAGTGGTTTGGTCGTGTGTTTGCTTGTAAGGCATCGTGACTTTGACGACTCGAAACGGATACTGTTCAGCTTGCAGCCGAGCATCCAAATCGGGATTGATCACGAATTTCCCGGACCCCCGTGGCGAATGGCAGGTCATGCATTCGACTTTGAAAAAGACCGGGGTGTAGTAAATGTAGCGATCCTCAACGGGGCCCTCTTCTGAATAGACTGGTGTTGCTAGGCTCGGCCCCAGTTGGCTCATTGGCTCATTTTCCGCGAGATTCATTGGTCGCGCTACATCGGGGCGATCTTCTGCGATTCTCGCTTCCAGTCGAATCCGAAAATCGTTGCGGAGTTCTTCGAGGCGTGATATTTCTTGCTGATCACTGGGTGGTGGGATGGCGGGTAGGTTGTCGAAGCCGTTTTCCGGTTCCTCCAACGCCAAAATTTCGTATTCGATGTCCTTGTCGAGATTTTCCATCAGTAAGGTGTCGCGGAGTCCCAGCATTTTTGCCCGCTTGAATTCCGCATCTTCATTTTCCAGGCCCTGGGACCAAATCGCATCCTCGTGAACCCTGAGAACTTCGGCGGCGCTGAAATCACGGGCCCGCGTCCGGGTTGTGTTTTTGACCAATTCGCGACCGAGCTTCTCGACAACCAAGAAGGCTCCGAACATCAAGATCATCAACGCGGAGCCAAAAAAGAGCAGGCATTTCCGCTCCAGGCTCATCGATGCGAACAGGCCTTTTAGAAGCCGAATCATTGATCTTTTACCGGGAAAAACGGTGTCCGTGCGCGACGGGCGGCAAATGGGCGAACTGGAGTTTGACGGATTTCGCTGATTGGCGGCAACCGAGCTTTTTTTGGCCTCGCCCCCTCCGTGAAGCGAGTCTTCCGGCGGGCTTTCAGCCAGGCATCGAATGTGTCTGCTCCGTCAGCATGCGTATTTTAGCCATCTATCGCTGCTTGCCGGCACAATTCTGGATAACTAGCATGGGGATCTCAGAATGGCCGTCCCGCAGCGGCCATTATTGCTGACTTCTCTGTTCACCGATTTCTTTACCGATCCACGGCTCTGCCGTGGGGGAGTCCCTAACATTATGAATCGTAAGGTCCACCGAACCTGTCAATGGACGCTTGTCATTGCTCTGACATTCGTTTTGGGCGGTAGCCCCGTTTCCGCCGGTTGGTTGTTCAGCCGCATGAAATGCAACCTGAAGCAGTCTTGCCCGCCAGCCTGTGTGCCTACCTGCCCACAAGTCGAAGTCGTCGTTTGTCCACCGCCCAAGCCAGCTTGCTGCTGTCCTTGCGGCTGCGGGAAAATGCTCGAAGCAGTGGAGTCAACCTCGGCCGAAATGTCATCCGAAGCTCCTGCAGT
>JARGNK010000138.1:0-5068 GCA_029213145.1 Rubripirellula sp.
GGTTGTTGCGGTGCGGCGGTTGTTGCGGTGCGGCGGTTGTTGCGGTGCGGCGGTTGTTGCGGTGCGGCGGTTATTGCGGTGCGGCGGTTGTTACAGTGCGCTGGTACGCAGGTGGTTACGGGGTGTTGAATCCGAACTCTCCACTCAGTTCAACCCGCCAATGCCATGCCAGTTTGGATGCTTGTGCGGCCCGCATTCTGGTGAAAGAGGCGGCGGTGTGAACGAATAACGCAGATCGCCCGCAGTGCATGTTTTTCAACGTAGCGCATTTTTTGAATGCAGCGCATTTTCAGAACGATGCGCAACTTTAAGTCGCTGCGCACCGTTAAGGCGCAGTGCGGGGTTGGGTCGACTGAGTGCGAAAATGAAGTTCAATCGCTTTGAGTCGCGATGCGTTGCTGAGATTATTGCTTTCGGATGGATCTTTCGTGAGGTGAAAGAGTTCAACGCCATGAGCTTTGGCTTTTCCATCTGATTGGCGAATGTTTGTCTCCAAGACACCCTTCCACAGATCGAGCGTTTCCGAGATTCTTGTTGCCTGATAGGCCGCCCAGGTGTTGTTGACTTTTTTGTTGTTTTGTTCCCAAGGTCGGTTGGATTGGATGAACAGCGAGGTGCGGACGAGCGGATGGTTGGCTGTTGGAGTCTGCAAGACTTTTGAAAAATCAAAGCTATCGTGAGCTTGGTTCTCGTCTCGCTTCGTGCCGGCGATTGTGGCGATTGTGGCAAAGACATCGTGCAAGCCAATGAGTTGATCGCGTACGAGTTGGTTTGCGGGAATGCCGTTATCCCAACGGACAATGAAGGGAATGCGGTGTCCGCCTTCATAGACGAAACCTTTTTCACCACGCAGCGGACTTCCGTCCTCTGCGATGCCTTGTCCATTTCGATGAATCAGTTGTGGATTCTGCGGACTCACCTCCAAGCGGTTACCCCCGTATGGGATGTCGTCTTTGACATCCCGATAAATTGGATTGGACCAAGTAGAACGGGGACCAACTGCTACGCCGTTGTCACTTGTGAACAGAATTAGCGTCTCTTTCATGATCCCCAAATCTGTAAGTTTGTCGATGAATAGGCCCAATGCAATATCGGCTTCCAGGATCATATCGGTGCGTTTGTTGACCGTCTGGCCTGCGATAGCGACGGCACCGGGGGCAGTCAGGTCACTGGTGTTCAGTGGATCCTTTGGATTGAATGCGACGGGGGGCGCGTAGGGTGAATGTCCTGCTTGGGAGCAGTAATGGATGAAAAATGGTTTTTCCTTCCCTTTCTCTGCAACGTGTCGATCGATAAAGCCGAGGGCGTCGCGAACGAGCAGCGGCCCAACCGTCTCGGTGCTCCAGTTGTCCATTGTGTACGCCGATTTTTTCTTGCCCCGTTTTTCAGCGCGAAAGTATTGCCGAGCCTCTGTATCGTTCTCAAAGGTTTCCCAAGTCATTCGTTCATTGTTCCAACGCGACAGTCGATCGTTCTGGAAAAACGCATAGGGTTCCGCCTGAATGCCTGCCGGTAGAGTAAGTGAATAGTCAAAGCCGTGATCACGTGGGCCATCGTAAAAACGTTGCGAGAGATCCGCGTCGCGAAAGTTCATCGCCGGTTTGCCGTTTTTGCGAAGAAAAGTTGAGCCGAGATGCCCCTTTCCAAAGAAAGCGGTGGCGTACCCCGCGTCTCGTAGCCGATCCGCGATCGTTTGCTGTCCCGGCAAAATCTGGCTGCCGTTGAAGTGAGACCAAGTCCCGCCCGGCAAGCGGCCCCGGTACACGTGGTTGCCAGTCAGCAACGCGTAGCGAGTCGGCGCGCACACCGAAGCGGACGAATGGGCTTGCGTAAAGGTGACTCCCTTGGCCACGAGTTCATCGAGATTCGGTGTGGCGAAGCCAGCCCCTGCGGGATTCAAAGCGTTCACATCGCCGTAGCCCATGTCGTCCATCAGAAAGATCAAAACGTTGGGCGGGCGGTCTGCTCCAAGTAGTGGCAAGGCGTTGGCAACGAGAATCAGGGAGGCAAGGAGGCAATGGGCTCTCATGACGATGCTGCTTTCACAAGCTCTCAAAGGTAATTGACCTGCGTGGCTGATCGCAGGAGATAAATTGTTCGCGATTTTACCGCGACCTTGCCGGGTTCTCTTCCAATTTCGGTTTCCAACTTCCGGTCGTTGCCTTCTCTAGGCCCTGGTCATTCGCGGACCCGATCCATTGAAACAGTTTTTCCCGTAACTCTGCTTTCTTCTCTTGATGCGTGGAAGATGCTGCGAGGTTATCAAGCTCCCACGGATCCGCATCGAGGTCGTAAAACTGCTCGATCTCCTTGCTAGGTCGAAAGAAGTAAGCTTGTACCGGAGTCAGGTTTCCCTGTTTGTGCATTTTTCGAAGCAGTGGCAGTAGAGGTCTAACATTGTCGGCGTCAAGATACTTCTGGCCAGCGTCGAAGGGGACTTCCGGCATGAAGTTGTGAATGTATTTGTACCGTTTGCCCACGATCACGCGACTGCAGTCAACGATCTCGTCCCAGCGATCGCGTGCACAAAACACATAGTCTTTCGTTTGATAATCTGGATTGGAGAGAAACGCCTGGCCCTGCATTTGTGGTGGAAGGTCGATTCCAGCGAGGGCCAAGATGGTGGCTGTCAGATCAATTCCGGAGACCAAGTCGCTAACGACTTTGCCTTGTGCGATTCCCTTACCGAAAATGATCAACGGACATCGAATACCATCTTCGTAGAGGTAACCTTTGCCGCGAATTTGACAACGGCCGTTATCACCGATCCAGATGATGATTGAATTCTCAAGCTCTGCCTTCTTTTTGAGGTCCGTAAGGATTTGACCTGTTTCCAGATCCGCCTGTTCGATCTGGTCGAGATAGGTCGCCCAGTCCAAGCGAACTTCCGGCGTGTCAGGAAGGTATGGCGGTATCTCTATCTCAGCGGTCTTCACTGGATTTTCTTTGCTGGCACGCAGATCCTGCCAGCGTGAGTCATTGGCCTGGCGATGAGTTACCTGAAGTTGGATTTGCTGAAAGAAGGGCTGCCCCGGTTTGGGCTTCGCTTTATCAAACATGCGTTCCTTGAGTTGCACATTGATATCCGTCTTGCCGCTTTTACGCTTGATCACTTTTGACCCGAGACGGTTCACATATCCTGCTTGCCGGAGATAGTGGGTCAGGTAGTGCAGTCCCGTCGCACCCTCCACCTTGCTGCGATGGTTGTGGCCATTGCTGGACGTCTGATACATGCCAAGCATCAGCGCGGTGCGACTCGGCGAGCAGATGGGTGAGTTGGTGTAGAAACGCGTGTAGCGAATACCGCTGTCGGCTAACTTGTCGAGGATCGGTGTTTTCACTCCTTTGGTACCGTAGCACGCCAAATCATTTCCGATATCTTCCGCCATGATTAAGACAATGTTTGGGCGGTCGGAATCTTGTGCCGTAATTATCGATTCGGCGCTAAGCGCCATTGTCGCGCCCATCAACGCTGTAAAAACGAGTTGAAGTCGTTTCATTTCTTTGCTCCGTCATGAGAAACATTACTTCGGAACAGACACGCATCAGGGACGGTTTGTTTGGGGATTCCCTGGCTGGACCATTGCAGTGTTAAAACCGGTGCGCGGTCAGCGGTTCGGTAGTAAAGAGTGAACGGATGCAGGCCTGCCTTGAGGTGGATGGTTCCGCTCGCTTTGGATCCGTCATGATTGAAATCATCATCAATCACCTGAGATTGATGGATTCGAAGATGTGTTCCGGCGTCTGATGTCGCGTAGAACGTCCAGGTGCCGTCAGTGGGAACTTTTAGGAATCCGCGGTAGCAAAGCCCGGCGTCGTTGGATCGCGAGAGTTGGGTTTCCACCGCGAAAGTCGCAGCCGTATCGCTGCTCAACGGTTTGAGCTCATCGAACTCTGGTACCCAGGGCCACTGTCCTTCGTATCTTTCCAGATTCACACCTGAAGTGACATTCAGATCCACAGAGGGAACGAGCTCACTGTCATACGGACGTGATTCGACTTTGTCGGTGCCAGGAGCGAAAGGGTCATCTTTTTCGATCTGCCGTACCTGCAGCACGCGATCCTTCATTCGCTGCTGCAGATTATTAAAATAAGCTGACTGACCTTCTGGGGGATGGGTAAACAGATTGGTCGCTTCCTTAAGATCATGACTGACGTCATAAATTTGAAAGTCGTCGGCATGTGAGCGAATGCCATTGCGGATTCCCTTGTAGCCATCAACAAAGATTACTTGCTGATTACCGCGGGGGTCCTTGCCGTGGTTCGTAAACTCGGGATAGCGCGGTACACGCCCGGGTTGATTGAATTCCACGTAGACGATGCCATTACGTTGGCGACCATTTCCGGTTAGGGTTGGCACGAGTGAGACGCCGTCACTGCGAGCCGGTGTTGGCAAGCCAGCCAAATCACAAAAGGTTGCCATCCAATCTTGAAATTGGGACGGTGTGTGGTTGGTCTGTCCGGCTTTAATCTTGTTCGGCCACCAAGCGAGTGTTGGCTGGCGTACACCGCCCTCGTAACAGTCTCGCTTGATCCCCTCGAAAGGGCCAAACGAGTCGAAAGCAGTCGCGCTGTAACTGCCGCCCGCAAGATAGTGCACATCGTGCGGGCCATTGTCCGCGCTGAATACCACCAATGTGTTGTCTGCAATTTTAAGATCACGGAGCGTCTGGAGCAGGTCGCCTACACAATCATCCATACGGCGAACAAGCGTCGCAAACCGCTCTTCCTCATCGGTCCAGCCTTTTTCCGCATAATCTGGGTGCCGCCATGAATCGACTTTCCCTTCGGCCGTGTTGATCATGTGGCCCGGTGTTCCAATCCATTGCACACCCCCGTTCGTTCCAGAACCGTCCGGGTAACGAGTGGTGGGAAGTTGCAGGGCTGCATGCGGTGTATCAAACGCCAGGTAGAGAAAGAATGGTTGTTTGGCGTTCGAAGCGCACTGATCGATCATCCATTTCTTGGCTCGGGCGGTGAAAAGATCAGGCGTGAAGCACTTGTCGAGGTCGGCGGAGATCTCGCGGTCATTCTCGTAAAGCTCTTTCGGGCTGCGATGTGATTCTGA
>JARGNK010000138.1:5168-20503 GCA_029213145.1 Rubripirellula sp.
CGGAGATCTCGCGGTCATTCTCGTAAAGCTCTTTCGGGCTGCGATGTGATTCTGAATTCCCCAGTGGCCAGCGGTTGCCTGGATAGTGCTGATGCCCATCTGCATGCCGCACGTAACCATGAAAAAAATCGAATCCGCGTTTGGTCGGATAGGCCGACCAAGTTGCGGGCGAAGTGCCTTCACCCTGCGTGCCGTACTTTCCGATTAACGCTGTTGCGTATCCTGCCTGTTGAAGCGTACTTCCCAACGTGTGGTTATGTTCCAGTGCGTTGTCAAAGTCACGATTGCGAATGGTGCAATGACCTTGATGGACTCCGGTCAGTAAGGTTCCACGAGCCGGAGCGCATACCGGAGCGCTGGTGTAGTGCTGGTTCAGAATGAGTCCCTCGGCCGCCATTCGGTCAATATTAGGCGTGATGAACTTCTTGTTTCCAGTAATCGAATTCTGCCAAAGCACACCGATGTCACCATAGCCGAGGTCATCTGCCAAAATGAAAACGATGTTCGGGCGTTTGGTTTCTTGTGCAGCAACGACTGCTTGGGCAGGAACAACTGCTTTTTCGCAAAGATTATCGGCTTGTTGATTACAGAGGGCGACTTCCAGTCCCTCCGGCATGCTGTCACCATCCGAAACCTTCTCATTCGGATCGGTTCGGTTGGTTTGGCTTTCGACGGTGGCTGATAACAGATTGCAGTCCGTGTTATCAGCGAGACCAGCGGTCGCAACGCCAAACGTGACAGCAAGCGTCATTAGCAAGCGGCTTGTATATCTGAAAAATGACATTTGTGATCTAGCTCGATGAATGATTGCCAAGCCCACTGGCTGAGAATTCGTGTTCAAGGTTTGTGAACCTTTTTGATTTCGAAGTGAGCAGACCAGTTTGATAAGCATATCGACAATGTCCATAGGGCGGTAACCAGAAGGGAAACCGCAGGAATCAATCACGGTTGTTGGAGTTAGTGGCGTATTGTCCAAATCTGCTGGCGAGGCTTTCTGGCATCGGGGGGGCCCTGCAACGTGTTGGTCGCAGCGTGTTGGTCACAGCGTGAGCGTGTTGTCTCCGTAGAAATTTGGGACGATGCGGTGCTGATTGGCTTTGTTACTAATATTCACGCTGGAGAGACGGCCGTCAGTTTCTGCATCGACATGCGGCCCTAGTGGGTATGTGCTTTAGAGAACTGCCTTGCCACTCGTCTGGCTGGTGGGGAGCGAGGAAAAATTGTGCATTTCGTTTCGCAATCGCGAACGTTCAATCGGGTAAGGCGCTCTTCATAGGGATGCCCTTATCGCGAGTGTTCGAGCTCACATGGTAACGCTCTTTCCTTTTGCAATTCACCTCTCACGAGTCAAAGTTCAATCATGGCAAACAAGAGTCTTTTCCAAAGCATCAGCAGCTATCTTCCGACCGCGACGGTCGTTAACGAAGCTGGTGGCCCGGCTTACAAGTACGAGCCGAAGCATGCGCTTGCCCAGATGGCGGCTACCGGTACGTTCGGTAATGTTTTCTACGCGAATGCGCAGACGCAGTTGGACGAAATACGCAAGCTGATCGACGAAGTCGACGACAACGAGTTCTTGGCAAAGCTAGCCGTCTCTTCTCGTGAACATGCTTGTATGAAGGATATGCCGGCGGCACTGTTGGTTGCCCTGTCTTGCCGCGACACCGATCTGGTGCACCAAGTGTTTGACCGAGTGGTGGACAATGGCCACGTTTTGTGCCCGGTATTCCAGGTGACTCGCAGAGGACAGCTTGGACGCAAGAGTCTTTCGTCATCGCTGCAGCGATCGTTCAAGCGTTGGTTGAGCGATGGGTCTGTTGGTAAATTGTTTTCAGCTTCGGTCGGAAACGACGCGAGCCTATGACACAGATTTAGGGTGGTAGTCAAGATCGGATGTGCCACGGGGATTTTACGCCATCGCGAAATCAAACCTTGCATCCGTTATCTTATCGCGTCCATCGTGTCGGCAAAGCTTCATCGGCTGTTTGTCGGTAACGATGAGTCGCAGTTGGAAGCCTGTCATGCTCCGTTTTTGCGTCAACAGGCGGCCACCTGCGAGAACGCCGGCGAGCAGTCACCGGGTAATTCTGGTGAGGCTTTGGTCGGCATGACCACGGGGGTTTCGGCTTTCCGCTCCGTCGAAATCGAGTGATGAAGCGATGGTAAATATTACTTTTTTCGGTTTGAATCAGGCCCTATAAGATAAAGATACAGTGTTACATGGTTGAATCAGAATGTGGTCGTGCCGCATCCTCTTCAGTGCCGATCATTGAGCCGCGCGGCCTGAGTCGGATGTCCCGCAGAATACGGGTTTCAGCTGTTCTCATGGTTCTGCTGTTGGCGACGGCGCCAGAATCTTTTGCGCAGAATCCGCGTTTGGAGCTGGGACGCAGACTGAAAAGGTTTGAAATTGGCTGGGAAGCCGCTCCCATCACGCGCCGCGTTGCGGCGGTCCCGTTTCTCAAGACTGCCGTTCGAAGCTTCTTTTCACTTCGGCTAACGGAGGCTGGGCGTCAGTTAGACAATGCATGGTTGGCAATTCGTAACGACGATCGTCCCAATTCGCTGACACACGCCATGATCGGTTCGCAATTGCTGGTCTCTCCGTTGTGCGCGGAAACAGAGGGCGGCTTGTTGGCGCTGAAGCTAACATCGTTCTATCCCACGGACATTGATCCTACGCCGGATGCTATTGTGCAGTTGAAACTTGCACGCGCTACAGGAGAAGAAATCGCTGAAACAGAGTTTGCAATTCCTCAACTCAAAAGTGGTGCGGACTGGAAGATCGATCAGATTCCAGAAGGTGACCACGTTCTTTCAGTCATCATTCGAGACGAGGAATCTAATTTTGCTCTGCCTCCCATTTCAGTCAGTCGTATCAAGGAGTTGACGCGACGCTTGCAGGAACTCAAAGAAGGGGCTGACGCTTTGAAGGCAGTGGCTCGGTCAGAAGCAGCGAAAGACGCCGATTTTACTCTTGCTGCTACCCTGCGAGACGAAACACGGTTCCTTGAAAATGTGATCAAGGGTGTTCCTCAAGAGGCTGATTTTCCTGTGCTGCAGCGACTGGAAAACTGTGAAGCAATGCTCGCGAGTCGCAGCAAACCATTCGGATTCGCCAAGCAGCTTTCTGCAACGAGGCAAGTCTGGTTGGCACTTGCGAGTGGTAGGCGGTTCGTTCCGACTCGAGTCCATCTTCCGCCGGACAGCGACAATCCAGCACCGGTGTTATTCGTGTTCCACGGAGCCGGTGGCAGCGAGAATATGTTTTTCGAAACCTATGGCGCTGGAAGAGTCATCAATGAGGCTGCCAAACGTGGATGGATTGTGGTCTCGCCCCGTCAGGGCCTGTTCGGCCTACCGCTTGATATCAGTGAGATGCTGGCCGCTCTCGAAATGTTCGTGCCACTCGATCGTAAGCGTGTCATGTTGTTGGGGCATTCCATGGGAGCGTCGCAAGCGGTAACGCAAGTTAAAAAACATCCCGCTTTGCCGGTCGCTGCCGTTGCTTTGGGCGGAGGTGGTCGTGTGAGCGACAGCGATGCCAAGCGTAGTCAGCAGGTTTCATGGTTTATCGGAGCGGGCGATCAGGACTTTGGGCTGTCGGGTGCACTGCAAATGAATCGGAGTCTGACGGCTGCCAAGAGTTCGGTACATTTCGAAGTGTACGAAAACGTTGAGCATCTGGTGGTCGTCCAGGCTGCCATTGATGATGTTTTTCAGTTTCTCGATGAAACCCTCGCTAAGCTCCCGGACTCCGTCATGATTGGTACCCCAGAGCCACGTTGAACAACAGTGTTTGTGAATCCGTTAAATGCGTCCCAGTCTAGCCGGTGCAGGATGGGACCGAAATGTTGTCAGCTTCGGATTGAATCGGCGAGGTCTGTTCGCTGACGGGACAAGCGATTGTGACGAGGCAGAGGTGTTCGGAAATTCAAAAAACACGCCCGCGTTTTTTCTTTTCGCCACTTCTTGGCTGTGGTGCCGCAAGGCCTTCGCGGCTTTTCAGTAAACTTTCCTTGGATCGCATGCGTCGGGATTGCCGAATCTGAAAGCAGTCGTTGAGAATTCCCTGCAGGGAAAGGATCAAGCAGCCAAACTGGATGGTTTGCGGGCGCGTCGAATCGACGAACGCGCCATTGCCCTTGGTTCGCCTGTTGTATCAGCGACGGCTCATTTTTCGATGCAATAAAGATACTGGTTACTGCGCAAATAAAGTTTTCCGTGAGCAGCAATCGGACTGGCGTTGAATGTACTGCGGTCATCCAATTCGTTGTGAGCGAGTTGTTGGAACTCGGGCTTCGCTGCCAAGACGTACGTGCCACCGTTCCTCGTCACCACATAGATCTTACCGTCACCCGCCAGCGCGGAGGCGTAAGGTTGGCCTCGGAACCGTTCGGAATACATGACTTCTCCGTCTTCTAAGCGGACACAATAGGCGATGGTATTACGATCACTCACCCAGTAGAGGTGACCATCGTGAATGACCGGCGAGACAACGTTCGCACCCGCCTTCGCTTCCCACAATCGGTGCGTGTCGGTGACGTCGCCTCGACCTCCTGCCTTGACCGCGATGGCTCGTGAGCTACGGCCCCCGATCACATAGACTGTGCCGTCTAGTGAAACGATACTAGGGCAGACGTAGTCAGGGATTCCGTCGCAGCTCCAGAGTGCATCGCCAGATGCAGGATCAAATGCCAGGATCTTGTCTTTCACGCTGACGACCAATTCATGTGTTGCGCCATCGCCAAGTTGAACCAAGTGGGGCGTGTTCCAGGAAGCATTCATGCCATCGGCACGCCAAACTTCTTTCCCGCTCTCTTTGTCAATGGCGACGAGCGAACCGCTTTCGACACTTGCATTGACGATTACCAAATTCTCGAACAGGACGGGAGATGTTCCGCAACCCCAGCCGTGCGTCTTGTCGCCGACATCGGTTTGCCAGAGTTGGTTACCATCAAGGTCAAATTTCAGCACACCTGTTTTGCCGAAGAAGATATACAGATGCTTACCGTCAGTTGCTGGAGTGGCCGCGGAGTAGCCGTGATCTCGGACACGTTCCGATTCAGGAAGTCGGGGTTCGACCTGCTGATCCCATAGGATCTTGCCGGCACGATTCAGGCAGACCACGTGAAGTCTGAGGTCCTCCATCGAGCCCGGGTTCTTGCGGTCGATTCCGTAGCCGCTGTAGCAGGTGACATAGAGGCGATCCCCCAAAGCAATCGGGCTGGAAGCTCCGTAACCGGGGAGTTGAGTTTTCCATGAAATGTTCTCAGTATCGCTCCAGGTAAGCGGCAAGCCTTCTTCACTGGTGACGCCCTGGCCGCCCGGGCCCCGAAATTGTGTCCAGTCGGCCGCGATTGCATTCGATGCAATCATCGTTGAACAGACCAGCACCATCAGTTCGTATACAGGCTTCATGGATTTTCTCGCTGTCGAAAGAGGAATGAAATCAACGCCAACAGATTAGCGAAAGGATCCGGCCAAGGCGACAAGACGACACCGATTTGCCCTGGCGGACCAACAAGAAGCCGGGCAATGAAACTGGCGGGCAAGCAATGAATCCAGCGGGCAAGCTATGAGACGCGCGGGCAAGCCATGAGACGGGCGGGCAACCGTGATTGCCAATCGATGGTAGGCCGGCCCCAATCCGACAGCAATGCTATTCTGGCGGTGGATGATGAGCGACGGCTGATCAGCAGCAGATGATTAGCAGCGGCAATTCTAACTTCTGAGCCGCAAACGCCGGCGGTGTGACGGTGCCAGCGCCGCGATGCTGATGCGTCCGGTTGCGCCTCGCGCGAAACGGATGGATGCTCCGGGAATTCAATCCCCTGGTCGCTTCGAATCCCTGGTCGCTTTGAATCCCTATTCCGGGGAACGCCTGTTCCGGAGATCCGATGTCGTCGGTCGTTGGTTTGCTCAGCCTTTGTTCAGGCCGGCTAGTCAACATTCACCAGTTCGACGATGAAGTGCAGGTTGGAGTGAGCTGGGATGGAACCCGGAGATCCTCGTTCACCGTAGCCAAGTCGGGAGGGCACCCACAGTTCGATCATCCCACCTTCGCCAACAAGTTGCATCCCTTCGGTCCAACCGTCGATGACATTTTGCAAGGGAAACGTTGTTGGCTCACCCCGTTCGTAGGAGCTATCGAATACCTTTCCCGTATTCAGCCAGCCACGATAGTTTACGGTTACCGTGCTGTCGGCAGACGGTTTCTTACCGTCAGAATTTCGCAGGATTCGGTACCGCAAACCTGAATCGGTAGACGAGAATTCCGTCGCAGCATCGGTGTCCATCGCACCCGTGCCGGTTTGAAGCTCGGGTTTATCGATAAAGGTGACTGGTTTCCATTTTGTTGTTTCAGAATCCAACGGTGGCAGCTGAGCAGAAAGATCTGGGCTTGGGTCAGCAGTGGAACGACACCCAACAGCCATCAACACGACGCTCAATAAATACCACGGCAACCAAGTCTTCATTGCTGCTCCAACGCTCCTGTCTCGCAACTCGCATCGATTCAATTCGTCCATCGAAGGGATTCTCCCCCCAGGATGCGGTCGGAGCCTAGCGGATTGTGGTGTTTTTTGAAAGTCCGGCCTTGGCCAATGATTGCTTTCAATTTCAGCCCAGTCGTTTTGCAGCTTGTCCTCGGATGAATCGTGTTCAGTTCGGGGAAACGTGGTCGATCGTCAGCTACAAGGCCGCCTTCGCTCTGAAACAAGGCCGATCAGGCAAAGCTATCCAACGATCGGTAATTCGTAGGCCGTCGTTTTTTGCAATGAGCGTTCAGCTCAAGATTCGCATAACGCGATCAGTTGGAGGAATCCGGCTTGGAGTGAGCTGTTTTGCGATTCCCCTTTGCTCCTTTAAGAACGAAGCCTGCTGGGAGAGTGACGCCCGCGGGATGGGAGGCTCTGCAAGGTTCCCATTACTTGCGGCGAAGCTGGTCGAGGACCGACTGGGTAATTTGATCGCTGTAGGCGTTTAACTTCCAATGGCCGGGGGACCAGCCGGAGAGGAAGCGGCAGAAGTCCGCCCAAGCAAAGGGATATAACTCACGCCACTCGCCTTCCAGGTCGGAGAAATTGACTCCTGGGGCACGCGCTGTGACTGCAATTTGAAGTTGTTGAAAATAGAAATTGAGCAATGCGTCCTGCTGCCTCGATGCAGCCTGTTCACTCAAGCAACTACTGATGAAATAGGCCACGTCCTTCATGCCGCAGCCGCGACCTACGTACTGAAAATCAACCGCCGAGACACGGTCGCGATCGTCGTCGGAGAAACAAAAATTGGCAACTTTGGCGTCACCGTGAACTAATGTTTGAAATGTTGCCCCGCTCAACCGGTGGTCGATTTGCTCTGCGGACTGCCTTAGCGGTCCGGCGGGCATCGCTGCAAGTTCATCAGGGCGGGTCTCCAGATGCCAGTAGGTTCCGACGGGCCACAATCCAGTCGCCTTCTCTCCCATGAAGGTGGCGTGGAAATTTGCCAGCCAAGCGAGGCAGGTCTGAATGTCACGTTGATCAACCTCGCTTTTTCTGCGATCAAAACCGAGTGCGTTCAGGTCCGCTAAGACAATCACCCAGCCGCCTTCATCTGGTTTTTCGTGAGCCGCGATAAAATCTGGAACCAGACAGAGCTGGTTGCATTGTCGGGAGAAGCATTCGTAAAACGTTTTCTCGACCTGATAAGACCGAACTTTGCGTTGATGCGACGTCTCACTTCCCCATCCCCGCGGATTGGTGCGAGCGGAGGAGATGTCAATGTGTTTAACGACGACAGGCACGGTGCGTCGGTGACCTTGATCGTCCGAGGTCCGCAATTCTGCGCATTGAATCACACCGTACCCGCTCCACAAGCTTTGGATTTCTTTACCAAGCTCGACGGAATCGGCGCCGGTTATTTGACAGACGGTTTCGGAGAGTGTGGTCACGGCGCAGGCTCACAGTGAATGCATTACTGCCTGTAATTCTCATGCAATGCGTTGAAATTCGCAAAGGGGCAAAAAACTTCGACTCGAATTTACCTAGCGACTCTTTCAACTGGATGCCGCGTTGCAGTAGCGGGTCAACGGACATCGAAAGGTAAGCGGCCAGCATGTTATCGGTTGATGGCTGGTCACTCCTTCGCACTGGTCATTCCTTCGAGTCGTCAAAAAATCGGTAGCGTAATGGATAGGGGCCCAGACACGGTGGATCGTAAAGAACGCTTGAAACCAACGACACCTTACCGATTTTTAAAACTCGCTTTCGGGGGGGAAGTATGCTCTAGCCGAGGGGCGTGGTCTCATTGGCTAATAAATTTTTACCACTTGGAACATTGATTGCCTGACCGGGATTTTGACAAGAGGGTTATCTCCACGAAAACCGGTAGGACCGGTTCCCACGCAATGAAAATCGCGAGAAATCAACTTTTTCCGATGGCGGCTTGACGCTGTTGACGTCTCCTTTAGACGAATTGAATCAGACAACTGCATTTTCGAATGTTGTGATTATTACGATCACTCGAGTCACGTCAATTTTCCCTTTTCACCCCAACGGTAATGTCAGATACACCGAGTGATTCCAACACTGTGCCAACCTGGAGAGCATTACTGAATCTAGTGGGACAGTATTGGCTACTGATGGTCATTCTGGTGGCACATGTGCCTATGCTGCTGAATCATTTCGAGAGCATGTGGAGACGGCCGCAGCACCAATATTTCCCACTCGTGATCATTGCCGTCATCGTTTTACTGGTTGCAAGATTGCAGCGTCTGACATTTGAAAATGAGAACAGGCTGCGACTTTGGCTTTCAAATAGCTTGCTTGCTATCTCAGTTTTGATCTTTGCAGCTTCTGTGACTCTGGTTTTTAGTCCTTGGCTTGCAGCCGTCTCTTTCGTGCTGTCATGTGGTTCCGCATTCCTCGTTTTACAGGATCGTTACGCCGTTCAGAATCTGTTCGGAATTTGGCTACTGCTTTGTCTGCTTGTGCCACCTCCTCAAAGCCAAGAAGAGCAACTGTCCAGCACGCTGAAACATGCGACAACCGTCGTAAGTGGAAAAGTTCTGGAGCTGTTCGATGTTCCAAATCTGGTAGAAGGTGCGACGCTAATCATCCCTGGGCGACAACTTTTCGTCGAAGAAGTGTGTGCAGGGAGTATTTCGATGATGTCAGTAGTGACATGCTGCATGCTTCTTGCTGTATGGGCCAATCATGCGTGGCTCAACGGTATTCTGTTGATTCTTAGTTCATTGATTTTGATTTCGGTGACGAACGTCTTTCGAATCGTAATCGCAGTGCTCGTTGATGGCCGCTATTCGTTGGACCTACTTTCCGGCTGGAACCATTCTCTTCTCGAAGGCACCTTTGTTGCCGGTGCCCTGCTGCTGATGCTTAGCACCGACCAATTGCTTCGGTTCTTCTTGGATCCAGTAGAAACCGATGGCACGGTTGTGAGAGAAACACCGTCGCTTTGGCTGCGATTTTACAATCGGTTTGTGCAAATTGGCGCAGCCCAGGACTTGCTGGGCGTTGATTTTAGGAAGCGTTTTAGAACTCGGCCTGTCATTCGACCTACGCTAGTTGTTTCCGCTGCTTTGTTTGCCTGTCTCGGCATGGTAAGCGTTTACGCGATCTCGGCGCACCGTGTTGAAATCAGCAAAATGCGTCAACAATTCAGCACACAGTCTTTGGGTTCCGACAGCTTGCCTGCCAAAATTGGTCAATGGAGGCAGGTTGGGTATCACTCCAAGCGTGAAAATTACCTGTTCCCACAGGAAAGTAAGCTTTGGAGCTACCAGAATAAAGATACGGTCGTCGTTTTCGCTCTCGATTACACGTTCGATCACTGGCACTGTCTTGATGAATGCTACGAATCGCTTGGTTGGAAATCGTCAAACAAGCCACTGTTGCGTGAGTCAAGCGTTGACAAAGAGAGCTATCTTCGCTGCCAGTTTCGGAAGGGAGATAGTCATTATGGCATGCTTACATATGCGATGGTTGATCTTGCAGGCGAGCCATTTGATCCACCGCAAAAGGTTGCTTCTGCCGAGATCGCACGTAGGTGTTTTCGCGAGGGGAGTGAGCGTTTACTCCAAATTCAAGGATGGACGACGAGTTTGAAACCCATCCTTGGCGAGCAGCGTCGCTCCATTGAGAAACTCTACGAGGATCTGCGCAGCGAATTGGTTAACAATTTCTAGCGTTGGTGAGACATTACGTAAAAGCGGGATTTATCGTGCCGATTCGAAATATCGCTGAAGTCATTTCAGCCGAGATCATTTATGTTTCCCGAGAGTTGGACACGCTGATCCCGGTGAGTTTTGTAATTGCGTGGTTTCAGTCCAGGAGCTATCGCCGTTTGTTTTTTGGCGTTCCTGCAATCCTTTCCATCGGGATATTGGTTGTCGGGGTATCCGTATCCTTCACCAAAAGCAAACCACGCAGCTTAACGACCGTTCTTGGCGATGCGATTCAGGCGAAAGATGAAGGGAACATCCAAGCCCTGAATTTTTTCCTACGGGAGGCGCGTTACGCCGAAGATTGGCAAGCCGACGCCAGTTTTGCCTATGCGATGTTGTTGAGTGACGCCGACAGAAAGCAGGAAGCGGCTGAGGTAATTCGAAAATTGGCTCCTCTCAATGCTCCCGGCTATCCGAGAGCTCAAACCGTGATGATTACATCACTTCGAATGCAAGCTTCCCAAATTCGTAACCTGGATTATCCCAGCGAAGAACAGGTCATTCGCTTGAATTCAATAATGGAGGAAATCGAACAAAGACATCGCAGAATCTTAGAGTCGGTGCCTAACGATTTACGGGCAAATGAATTTCTTGCTTCGATCTCGCTGAGACGTGGCGAATATGCTGAAGCGCAAGATCATCTTGGCCGGGTCGTAGACGCGTCGCCTCAAAAACACCTACTGCTGGCGAAGGTACTGCATGACTCTGGGGAGATAACGCGTGCGAGGAGCGAAGCTCAGGCGGCAGTGAACTATCACTCGCAAATGCTCACACGAGAAGAGCTTTCCCAGCAGGAGGTCTTCGAGCATGAAATTGCGCTGGCCGAGGGTTTCGTTCTTCTCAACGCGTATGGAAAAGCGCTGCATGTGTTGATGCCGGAAGGAGACCCCCTTCCTCAAGAACCGGTCCGTCGTAAGACCTTGGGGCGTATCTTGTTTGGGTGGAGTGAATCGATCGAGCCATCTGATGACGGGGCACTGATTCACAGGATAAAGCTCCTCAGCGGTGCTTTAGAGTTGATTCCCGAGGATGCCAGGCTTTTGGTCGAAATTGCACAGTTCGTTGGGAGTTGCGGCGCCGTGGACGAACAAGCTCGGGAAGCGTTGAAGCCGTTGCTGGCAACCGGGACAGCCCCGTCCATTGTTCAGCTCATCCTCGGGGTTCAGGCATTTTTTAGGGGCGATGACCAGGAAGCGATGCGACACTGGGAGATCGCAAATGGAATCATGCCCGAAACTTCTGTGATCCTGAATAACCTTGCAGTGCTGGTCGCAGGGCAGGAATCGCCAGATTTGTATCGTTCGCTCGGTTTGGTGAATCATGCAATTGATTTGCAGCCCGAGAACGAAGAATTCTACGAATCGCGAGGAGTAATCCTAATGAGACTGGATCAGCCGATGCGGGCCATCGCAGATTTTGAGCGAGCATTAAGCGGTTTGCCGGGCAGGAAAGATATCCATGGCAGGCTGGCCAAAGCTTATGCAGTCATCGGCGATTTTAAAATGTCCGAACTTCATAATGGCTGCGCCGTTGACGCGAACGAATAACGCATCGTTGGCGGGAGGTCACCCAAGTGGGGTGCGTTGGAGCATTCGGTGAGTCATTGAAGCCGGTTCTCAGTGAACGTTAGTTTTGACAAACGCAACCAGTATGAGTTTCCACAAGCGGATCTACTCCGACAAAGCCAATCTATGTCCACTGCCTGTTCGCAAGGAACGCAAGCTTTACGAACCAATCGGTAAAGCTATCAACGCAGGTACACCCGCTGGTTGTCTCATTTGCTTTCGCAATTCGGCATACCTCGTACAGGAAAATTCAAAATGCTCCAGAGTTACGCGTTGATCGAGGTTTCGTCATCGAACGAGGCCTTGCTCGGACGCTCATTTGTCGAGACTCATCAAGGAAGGAGGACGACGGACCCGAGCGTCAGGAAGTATGGAAACGTCAGCGTTTTACGAGGCGGCCGAGAAATTCGCGGACAACTCGTGAAGTAGTTGATAGGGCACTTTGATTTGGAATACACCGCAGAAGAATTTTGCCGATCGGCGTCGGAGTCGGCGGTTGATCCATTGATCCACTGTTGAAATTGGAGGGTAGCGGGATTGCTCGGATACCCGTCCTTTCTGCTAACGTCATGGTGCGGGGAAGATGCCAGGCGGAAGTGATGATTCCAACTTCGGTAGCGGAACCAAGCTCTTTTGCTATTGCAGACATCTCTTCTGAGGTGTTGCGTCCACCGTAAGTCTCAATTGCGGATGGTTCGACCCCCAGATCAATTAGCAATCGGCGGCTTGCCTGAGCCTCGTCCATTTTGAGAACGCTCAGGCCTTGGATTCGAGCACCAGTGCAAATGATGCGTTTGGTTAATCCGCCATGGTACATGCGGGCTGCAAGCACAACTCGATCGCCGTTCTGGTTGATTTGGATTTGACCATTTGGAGCTTCGGAGGTTGCGCCTCCGAGCAAAACCACTGCCTCTAAAGGCTCTCGTTTCAGTGGATCGGTCGTGAAGTAGGGCTGTTCAAGCGAACGCATCATCCATGTCGATACGTACGTGTTTCCCGCCACCGTGCATAGAATCCAAGTCAGAGCGGAAAGAAAAGCGGCACGGTAAGATTTTTGATGAATTAAGACGGCTGTCTGCAACGAGAGGGCTAACCAAATCACGCCCAACGGCATCACCAGTTCGGTCAGTAGTTTTTCACTTATCGTTTTACCAAGAAGCAGAAAAACAACGCTTAGGCTGATAAGACCTGCGGTAAACACGAGAATGAGCGTTTTCCATCGACGGAGATCCAGCTTGTTCTCACTTGGCGTTTTCATTGCAGTTCATTTTGTTTCGAAATTTGGTGACGAGCTGGCAAGTCGATTGGAACGCAAGCATCTAAAAATAGTTTGCAGCGCAATAAACGAACGCAGGCGATGCTCGGCAACCGAGACGCACTTAGGTGTCAAGCATTGGGTGGATCGAGAACCTTTAAAATCCGCTTTGGGAGATCAGGGGGTGTTACGTTATTCCTGATTTGGTTGATTTTTGTTTCGGCTTAATCTCAGCGTCAGGTCACCCATCGTGAGAAGTTCAAGCTTGCCCGCATCACGCAGCGAAGCAGCTTCGTGGAAAATCTGTTTTAATCCACCCATCAGCTCATCAGTGCATTGTCCCATATTGAATGGATGGGTCCATAAATGAAAAACGCCACCCGACTTCGCGGCTTGCTGTAGTCCTTTGTGGGCTTTTTGTACCCGGCGAGCGGTAGAGACATGCCGACCGACGCTCATGCGGGGTGAATAAAACTGCGATGAAGGTAGCATCCACAAGCCTTCATTTGTGCGCTCGGGGAAATCGACATTGGGACGTAAGGCGAGTTTTCCATCGAGCATGCGCAATGCTGCGGGTAGGCGTACCGTTGGCAGTGTTTCGTACCATCTTGGCTCTGGACCGCGGTAGCAGAGGAAGCCTTCCTCCGCGAGAACATCAAAATGTCCCATCATGGCTTTCGGATAGATGAATGTAATCGGTTGCGGCCAGCCGCGTTGATCAAACAATTGACGGAAGCGTTGGAGCTCAATTCGAAATGGTTCACGTCCACGGGGGGTTGGATCGACATACATGTGGGTCAGAGTATGGCAACCGATTTCTTGAACGGTCTTGCAGTCCTTGATAGAGCGAACAATGTCCTCCGCATACCAGTGTGGTTGGCTATTCGTGGTGCCACGCGGGATGTCTGCGTGTTGCTCGTCATTGAGCCAGCAGTGTGTTTTATCGGGGCCTTCGCCCAGCAATAAGCCACCGACGATTGCCCAGGTTGCAGGCACTTCATACTCCACGCAAAGTTCGAGCATGCGTTCAACCGCGTTGCGGGTGCCATCCAAGTATGGCCCGACCTTGGACGCAGAGGGTCGTCCTCGTGTGCCCCAGGCGAGTTCGAGGTCAAGGGAGAGTAGCATTGCGCCACGATCAGAGGCGGCGTGCATTCGGTTGGAGCGTGCTCGGATCATCTTTCAAGTTCTACGATTGTTTGGGAGCCGTTAATCGGCTTTTCGTAGTTTGATCAAATTGCTCCGATGCCACAAACCAGTTTCGGGAAACCCAGGCAATTAAAGTCCCTCTAGGTCTCCGAAGCATAGTGACCAACGCTCAATTTGTGGGACAGTTTCATTCGCTTGAAGGGGGCGAACTGCGAGTCCAATCCGCTTTTTCGGGATTCGAAAGAATCTCGCCGATCGCAAATCGTCGTAGCAACTAACTTTCGGATCACATTGTGTGACCCAATAGTCACTTCGAGTTGTCTGTTTCAGTTTTTTCAGCAACTGATGAACAACTTGATGATCGGCGGTATCACGAATGATCAGGTCGTCAATCATGATTTCCAGCATGCCACCTCGGAAATTTGTCCGGTAAAACAGCACACCCTCAAATTGCTTCTCACCAATATCTCCCGCTCCCTCCACAAATTCAGCATAGTAGTCAATGTGCGGGTGAGCACCGTAACGCCATTCCAAGAAAGCTTGTGAGCGAAGGGTCTCGAGCTGACCCTTTGAAGGTTGCCGCCGGGACAGCAGCTGTCCAAGACGGGGATCACCCAAGATGCTGGAGGCGTGAGTTGGCTGCTTGCGAAAGTATGCTGTGGGAGGAGGCACGATCCCGCTCGTGCATTTCCAACGGACTGCTCGGCCTGTTGCCCTGACAGGATGAAGGACTTTACCGTGAACGGGCAGTTCACCGGCGATACGCCAGCCCAGTTTCAGATAGCCTGGTGTACTTTGCTTGTTTGGTGTGTTGAAGAGAAACTGAATCCCATGCTCTGCGGCAAGATCGCAGGCTTCTAATGTCAATTTTGAGAAGATACCGCGGCGTTGAAAATCGGGGTGTGTCACGCTGTCAACTGGTTTAGCGGCGTGGATGATCTGCTGGTCTTGTTCGAATTGCCAGCGCATGAAGGCCCGAACACCGGCAAGGCGACCATCGATCTCTGCCAGCAGCATGAACGACCGTCCAAACGGATTCTGTTCATGTTTCCAAGCCCAGTATTCCGCATCGCGAACGCCGACAAGTTTATTTGCTAGACCTGCATTGAGCAGTTCGGCGACCTCGCCGGCGCGGTCTGTG
>JARGNK010000139.1:0-3674 GCA_029213145.1 Rubripirellula sp.
GGCGAAGACTCAAAAAGTAACCGTCAACCAGCAATGGCACTGGTGGACGGTTACGCTCTTCTGGTGCATTCGTCACGGTCAGTCCTTGGTTTCTGGGATTGGATGATATGCTAATCAAACCAATACCGGAGCCAGGGCTGGCTCTCAAATGTGCGCAATAATCAGGACGTTATCCTGAATATTCGGCCCGGATTTCCCCACACGAACAGTGCGCAGGCGCGCACGGCTAGGCAAAAGGAGATAACTGTAGCCTGATCATCGCAACTTGTTGAGTTTTGCTCACACCGGAATATTTCGATGATACTCGAACGCCAGTGAGTCTTTAGAATATTCGGAACGGGCCTTGGCGTTGCTTTTTTGTTGTCAAAGCCTGACAACAGTCAAACGTAAAATCTCGACCTATTGTTCCACCGGTATACAACAGACGCGGAAGCCACGATTTCCTTCTTTGGCGTTCGGGGCGAGATAGCCGCGGATCGCTGACGAACAAAGATCACTGCCATGACGCCAGCTGCCACCACGGTAGATATGATCGGTTTCGGACTTGGGACCGACGGGATCTGTCACGCTTTCAGCTGGATAAGCTCCATTTCCGTCAAGGCACCACTCCCAAACGTTACCATGCATGTCGTACAGACCCCATGGATTGGGTAGCTTTTGACCCACAGGACTTGCACGTCCACCTGAATTGCCAGAATGCCAGCAATACTGACTCGAATTGTTCAAATCACCAAAGCTGTACTTTGTCGTCGTGCCAGCTCGGCATGCGTATTCCCACTCTGCTTCGGAGGGAAGTCGATAAACTCGGCCTGCTGATTTTTCGCTTGGCGATGCTGACAATTGGCTGCAAAAATCCATTGCATTTTCCCAGCTGACATTTTCGACAGGGTTGCGGGGACTCTTAAAAGCACTCGGATTCACGCCCATGACTCGCTCGTACTGTTCCTGCGACACCTCGTGAGTTCCAATCAAGAACGATTTGCTTAAGGTGACTTGGTGTGCGGGTTTACCTTCATTCTCGGAATTGCCACCCATGATGAATGTTCCCTGGGGAACCGCCTTTAACGTCATCCCGATACTATTTGTGAATAATGGAAGGTTCGCGACTGACTCGGGCGGAAGTCGAAGAGAGATAGCGGGTTTCCAGGTCCCTGAGAGAGAACTTGGAAAATTGGCTAGTAAGGTCGGTGGAAGAATTGAAAGTACAGCCTCCGGTATTTTTTCATAATCAAGCTTCGGTATCCTAAGCCACGCCGATGAAAGTTTATCGGCTGCATCACGATCCGATTCCGCTATGGCAACAAAGTCTATCGCTGCCACTGAATAATCTTTGTTTCGGATGGAAAGATTGAATCGTTGGATGCGTTTCGAATCAAGCAATTTATTTGCCGATTCTCTTATTTTCAGATCTGCATTCAGATCGTCAAGCAACTCCATTTCAGCAATTGCCTTGTCTATTGGGATTTCTTCCATTCGGTCCAGCATTGCTTTCACAATCCTTGTGTTTGCACTTAAACGCAGCGCCGGGTTCCTCAATGTCATTTCGATTTGCCTGGACGCTTCAATCGCCGATTGTAGATTCGCATCATTGTGATCAGCTTCAAACGCCTCTATTTGACGCGTTAATACCGCAGCAATGCGATCGTGGAGCAATTGAAGGCTTTGGTTTTCGGGATTCACTACCAACTCCTCAGCCGCCCTAACTGCTGACATGGCATTGCGAAGCTTCATGTCCGTTGGCTCTTTTTCATACTCCGCGACGATCGATTCAGCTCGTGTTGTCAATATCGTTTGGATTGCTGATGTAAGCGGGCCAATCTCAGGAGAGTTCGGATTTAGCTTCTTGAGTTCGGCCAGAGCCGACAATGCGGTATCTAAATTCGTTGGTGTCGTTTCGAGACGGCAGGACTGTACTGCCGCAATGGCACGCGATTCTGCGCTCGATAACAACAGGGATTGGAGTGTCGATCTTAGTGATTTTAATTTCGACGAGTCGGGGTCGAGAATTTCCAGATCGGAAAGTGCCAATTCAGATTCTGCAAGATTCAATTCGGTCGCTTCCCGCCCGAACACTTCAATTCGATCTGCAGCCCGAGACTCGGCGACCGCAAGGTCATTTTTCTTCAGCTGCGATCGTAGGCTTGCCAAAACCATTGACTCGTTATTCAAGCTTGAGAGCAAGGCCAGGGCAGCGAACATAGCATCACGATCAGGCTGGTCAGGCTTGGCCACGTAAGCATTGACCAATTCTGTTGCCTTCTCCTCCGCGATTGCTATTTCGACCGGCGTCGAAATTTCGATGTCAGGCTCCAAAGACAAGGCTCTACTGGCGTCATCAATCGCTCGCTTGATATTTCCCGACGCGAGTATCGTATCAGCTCGTTGCGCGTAGGCCCAAGCTAGGGACCTCTTGGCCCGCTCTAAATACGGGGTCTCCGCCTTCAATCGCTCTGCTCTTCGAAATTCCGTTTCTCCAGTATCGACATCACCTTGCGTGGATGCTTTGATGGACCGTAATACATGAATCTTACCGCTGAGCTGGTTGATTGCTGGATCGCCCGGAGCCAGCGTATTTAATCTTTCAACTTCGGAGAGAATCGAATTGAGATCCGGATTTGCACCATCAAGACTCTGGTTTGCACGTCCGATGAGTGCCGTCAAATTCTCCGGCTCAAATAATAATGCTTCGTCCCAACGTTCTTCTGCTAGTGCCGCAGCCAACTGGTTGGACCGCTTAACTGAATGAACCCACATGCCGAAGCTAGTTAACAGGACGGCGGCGACAGCTACCGCGAAACCAAGCCAGATTCTTTGAAGTTTTTTTATCTGATCTTTGGCGTCCTGGCGTTCCTTTCGCTGACGTTGAAGACCTGCTTTGACACGCTGATGAAGGGAATTGTAATCGGTGTCTTTAAACGCCGGATTCGCGATCAAGATGGAATGATAGGGTTTCGATTCCTGTAAACCCGCGGCGAACTTTTGCGTCTTTTCCGAATTGGAAAGTGCATTCATCGCAGCTCTCCGCTTGTCAGCAAGCGATCTGCATTCTCGCGCTAGAGCATCAAAATTGTCATTGCGAAAGGATTGGGGAATGCGATCAATTGCAGCAATCGCTTTTTCAAATTGGCACTGGATCTGAAGTGTCTTTGCTTTTGCAAATACGGTTTTTAAATGCTCTGCCTGCTTTTCTGAAAGAGCGATCAATTGATCTCGAAGTTTCCTCATGCCCGCGTCACTTTGTCGTAGCAAAAGGAATTCCTCGACATCTTCCAGAAGATCGTCATACTGGCTCAAAGCGACCGCAGATCGGATGCGATCCTGCAATTGCATCAATCGTTTTTGTTTTTGTTCAGACGCCGCTCGAAGGGTTTGCACCTCTTCATTCTCAACGTGGGGATCGATTCTTGATAGTTGTGTTAGGCACTCTTGATAATTCTGTGATTTAAATTCGTCTAGAGCTTTTTGATAACATGTCTCGCGGATCCCTTTCATTTTGGTATTGCGTTCAAGTAATTGTTCCCTGAGTTTCAGAACGTCAGTCCGTTTTGGCAATAACTCAAGCAGTTTTTCCACGTCTCCCAGGAGGTTGTTGAGATTTCCAGCGTTTATCTGGTCGCGAATCAAGTTCAACAAACTCTCGCTTTCGGATTGTTTGCTGCGAAGTCGAGCCAGGA
>JARGNK010000139.1:3684-18319 GCA_029213145.1 Rubripirellula sp.
CAGGACGGTTGCGACAGTCGCTGTTTGATTGGGGAGTTCTTCCATGTGAATTGCTTTTGGGATCTGCTTTAAAGATTTGATCCCCGAGGGATAGTCAAAGGCGGCTTCGTGCTTGAGCGATTCGTCGAGCCGTTCAGCCGCATGCTCTAATTCGCGACTGCGTTCCTGTTCAACTTCAAGTACGAAAAGATCAGACCAAATCTTCAAGTGTTGTAGTCGCAGGTCATTCTCGCTCCCAAGTTGCTTCGCGATTTCAATGGCGTGGTTGTGACGGTGCTCCCCGACGCATCGCTCGGCTTCGCTGCGTTGGGCAGCCATTTCTTTCCGACGATGCTCGAGTAACTCCTCCTGCTTTGCACCGCAGTTTCCACAAACCAGGTCCCAAATGTTGATTTCCGATGAACACGAAAGACACGCGACCGATAACGATTCGGCGCAGTCAGGATTTCGGCAAAACCGACGAGAGGAATCATTTCTGGTTCCGCAACCAGGACATTGGCCCTGGTCAAGATTGGAAAAGTTCACTGCCTTCGAATCCATGCAATCCCGAAGATCATCGCGAAGTTCAATTGCGGATTGATAGCGATCATCCTTGGATTCCTGCAACGCTCGGTCCAGAACCTGATGAAGTTGAGCAGGAACACTTGTCGTCCGAATCACATTGGGTTTCTCTCCGGTGATCATCTGATACAAACTCGCCGCAAGACTCCAGAGATCGCTGCGATGGTCTGTCAAACTTGCATCTTTACGCTGTTCTGGTGGCATGTAATCGTATGTCCCCAAAACCATCCCCGTCATTGTCATGCCGAAATCGGAAGCATAATCTTTGGCGAGGCCGAAGTCGGTCAGCTTTGGTACCCCATCAATCGTAAGCAACACATTGGCTGGCTTGATGTCTCGATGAACAATGCCCGCCGCGTGCACTTTGGCCAGACCGTCACACAACTGGCAGGTCAGGTCGATAGCTTTCTCTACTTCCATCGGGCCCTGGCGACATTCCTCAGCCAGATTGCTGCCCTCGACATACTCCATGATAAGGAAGGGGCCATCTTTGCTACGGCCATAATCGTAGAGGTGAACAACATTGGGATGACTAAGCGCTGCGATCGATCGCGCTTCGGCTAGAAACCTCTTTTCAATGGTTTCATTATTCAATAAGTCTACAAGAATCCGTTTGATGGCAACCTTCCGCTTTAATCGCAAATCGGTTGCGAGCAGGACCTCCCCCATGCCGCCTTTACCGAGAGTCTTTTCGGCTTTGTAGCGGTTGCCAAGATCCACGACCTGTTCAAGAGTCTCGTTGAAAGAATTGCCAGAGAAAAATCCTTCCCAATGCTCGGTAACTGTACTTTCGGGATGCCTAGCGGTTCCCCCATCTATCGTCAAGGTGATCTCACTGTCAGGACCTTCGCCAGGATTGGCTTTACCAATAAGAGGATCAGTTATTTCGCTGATCTTCTTTTGTGTCCTGGTATCTTGATTGTGAAATTTGCTGTCGCTCGATTTTTGCACACCAAGCTCGTGATCGTTTTCTTTGCGGGACATAGGTGGAAACGAAGTCATGTTCAGAACGAGTTTTCTTGCACTCTGACTGATTGTAGCAGCGTGTTGATTTTTGTCGAAAGTCGCTACTTTTTGTGTCAACTCGCTTGGAGGTTTTGGGATGATGCTGGGACAACGATGTCGTGGGCAACAGGATACCTTTTGGGTCGCCGCGGATCGACTCGGAAATGGTCCGCGAAACGCGTTTTACGATCGCTTGAATCAGTTGCTGGCTGAGATTGATTTTGATCGTAAGCTCGAGGAGGCGGCCGAGCCGTTCTACAAGAGGACCGTGCGAAAGGGTTTGCCGCCCGGAGTTTACTTCCGGATGATCTTCATCGGCTATTTCGAGGATATTTCCAGCCAACGGGGGATTGCCTGGCGGTGTGAAGATAGCCGCTCACTGGCGCGGTTTCTCGGATACGTACTGGGGGAGGCAACACCGGATCACAGCACCCTTTCGCTCACCCGCGAGCGGCTGCCGATGGAAGTTCACGCCTTGGCTTTCGAGTTGATTCTCTCGGCCGCCAAAGAGCAAGGACTCCTCAAGGAAAAGACTATCGGCGTTGATGCGACCGACTTGGAAGCCAATGCTTCGATGAAGTCGATTGTTCGCAAAGACAACGGCGATGATTAGCGAGAATACCTTCGCAAGCTCTACGAAGAGGAGAGGGGCATCCGCGACCCGGACGATGAAGAATTGCGTCGGGTTGACAAACGCCGGAAGCCGAAAAAGAAAGTCGGTAACGAAGACTGGGAAAGTGCGACCGATTCTGATTCGCGAATTGCCAAGATGAAAGACGGCCGTTTTCATCTCAAGTACAAAGCCGAGAACGCCGTTGATTTGGAAACCGAAGTGATCGTGGCGGCGGAGGTTTATCACGGCAATGTCGGTGACACATCGACGATTGAAGACACGGTCACCACGGCTCAAACTCACCTGCGTGAAGCAGGTACCGAGTGCGAAGTGAAGGAAGTTGTGGCCGACAAGGGCTACCACGGTGAAGAGACATTGGACTCGCTGCAAAACGAGTCGGGCGTTCGCACCTACATCCTCGAATCCGATCGAAAAACGAATCGTACATGGACCGACAAGAACGCTCGCCGCGAGTCATCCTACCGTCGCAATCGTCGCAACACACTTGGTGCTCGCGGCCGCCGGCTTCAGCGTTTGCGGAGTGAACGAGTGGAGCGATCGTTCGCACATCTTTGTGATACCGGTGGCGGCCGGCGGACTTGGCTTCGCGGGCTTGAAAAGGTTCACAAGCGGTACATGACCGCGGCGATGGCACACAACCTGGGTCGCATCATGCGCTCACTGATCGGAGCCGGCAAACCAAGGTGCGCTGCGTAACCGTCCACCAGCAACACTCAATAGCACTGGTGGACGGGTACGTTTCAGATCGCCTGGCATCTGGAAGTCTCGGAATCTGGGAAACTGCGTTCTCTGAACGCTTGCGTTATTCACCCGGACTGAAATATCAAGCTTTGCTCATCTTATCGTTGGCTCTTAGGAGAGAGAGAGCACCGCATGCTGATGAAGGCCCACCAATGGATTTCTCTTTCAGGATCAGACATAGCTGGCTGGGGAATCGCCTTGTTCGCGTGGTGCTTAGTGATCCCTATAGATTCGATGGAGTTGGGCAACAGCGGGCAACCATCCGCAATGTTAATCCGTAATCAGTCGTGAAATAGACAGAGCCTCTACTGACCTCTCATCTCTATTCAACCTTTTAAATTTCGACATTGATCCGCGAAGTCGGTCCTTTTTCATGGCAACGAGAATGCTGGTCATCTGCCATTTTGTCTCGGCGATTTGATCGGTGCCGATCCGATCGATCGATCGAAACGAATTCTTCCTGCTAGTGTGATTCACTTCACGTGACGGAGACTGCGTCCAGCAATCGGAACACCAACACTTCGAATGCTCAATGCGAATAACGGGGCGTGGACTGTTCAGAAGCTGTGAAGATCTGCAGTCAGTCGAATTGCAGCAACGAATCATGCCTAGGGCTGGGGCACTTAAAGCTGGAAAGGACAGAAAAGCGTCATGAGTATAGAAAAGTTTCGTCCCGTATGACTCCAAAGCAATACGATCATTACATGAGGGATCTTCCATTTCGACGAGGGACGTGATGTCGACTATCGATGAACTGCTGGAACGAGCCGCCAGTTTAGCAGGTGAAGAATTACAAATTTCTTGAACGCACTGTCGGCGCAAGACCGAACGGAGTTGGAAGAACGTCTTCGAGAAACCGTGATTGGTGAGTCGTTGGGAACTCTGTGCGCCGAGGATGACGCATTACCGCCTGCTCTGGACGCGATCAAAGATCGCCATCGAAATCAGAACCGATCGCCAACTCAAATTGGGCCCTACAAGATCGTCCAAGCGATTGGCAGAGGAGGTATGGGGCAGGTCTACATGGCCGAACAGCAACAGCCGATTCGACGGCGTGTTGCGATCAAAATCATTCGCACAGAAACGCCAACCGCTGAGATTATCGCAAGGTTTGAAGCTGAGCGGCAGGCATTGGCGATGATGGATCACCCTAATATCGCTAGGGTGCTCGATGCTGGTGTAACCGAGGAAGGCTGGCCTTACTTTGCAATGGAGCTTGTCAAAGGAATGCCGATCTCTGATTATTGCGACCAGAATTCGCTATCGACACGAGAACGCTTGGAACTGTTTTCTCAGACCTGCCGGGCCATTCAGCACGCGCATCAAAAGGGTATTATCCATCGCGATCTGAAACCCTCTAATGTCTTGGTGGCACTTCGGGACGGCAAGCCGATTGTGAAGGTGATTGACTTTGGCCTTGCAAAAGCTGTTTACGAGCAGGTGCAACTAACAGATCACACGCTATGCACACAGTATGGGCAAATTGTCGGAACACTTGAGTATATGAGCCCGGAACAGGCTGAACTCAACTCTCTCGACATCGACTCACGCACGGATGTTTATTCCCTAGGTGTGATTCTTTATGAACTGCTAACCGGATCGACACCAATTCGGGTGGATCGCGAGAAAAACGAGGCGTTTGCCAGAGTCCTTGCCAGAATACGCAGTGAAGAAGCTGTCAGGCCCAGTAAACGGTTGAGTGAATCTCGTGATGCAATTAACGTCATTTCCTCTCAACGCAAGACCAATCCCAGTCGACTCGCGCGGTTGCTACGGAACGAACTCGATTGGATGGTTGTAAAAGCACTCGAAAAAGATCGCACCCGACGCTACGACGGGCCCGCGGCTTTTGCCGATGACGTTAAACGCTTTCTCCAAGACGAACCAATCCTCGCCCGTCCGCCAACTTTCATTTATCGATTCCGGAAAACGGTACGCAAACATAAAGCAAGCTTTGTCGTTGCTAGTCTGTTTGCAATCCTGCTGCTCGGTGGATTAATTGGAACAGGCTTCATGTGGAAGCAGACGCAGGATGAACGTGATCGCGCTCTCGCAGCAGAATTCCGCGCGCTCGCTGCCGCAGATCGGGAGGAAGGCGCAAAAAATGAAGCCCTCGCTGCTGCGAAGGAGGCGACCTTGGCGAGAGCTGATGCAGAACTGGCGGCCGAGCGAGCCCGAGCAGCAGAATCCCGCGCGCTCGCTGCCGCAGATCGGGAAGAAGACGCAAAAAATGAAGCCCTCGCTGCTGCGAAGGAGGCGACTTTGGCGAGGGCTGACGCGGAACGTGCTGCCGAGAAAGAACTTGAGCAGCGATTGGAAGCCAACCGTCAGCGTATAGAAGCAGTGCAGATGGCAGAAAAACGGTCAATCGAAGCCGACAAGTCAAAAAGGCTATCTGATTTTCTGATTAGCACTTTTCAAACAACAAATCCTATCGGACAAGGTGCGGCCCCCGGCTTGTTGCCAACGGAACGCCGTGGCGACGTAACGGCGCGAGAGATGCTCGAAGCCGGCGCAAAGCGACTGGAATCGGATCAAACTCTAGCCGAGCATCCGCTTTCGCGGGCTGCAATGATGAATGCAATTGGCGATGCCTATCGTTAACTTGGATTGTTTGATCAAGCGGAACCAATGCTCACCAACGCACTGACGATTCGCAGTGAGAACCTACCTGATAATCATCCTGACCTTGCAGAAAGCTATCACAACCTGGGCTGGTACTTTCACGAAATTGGCAATTATCCGCGGGCGGGTAGCCTTTATGACCAAGCGTTGAAGATTCGTCGAAGGATCGATACCGACGAAGGAAAAAGATTGACGGCGAATACGCTTCACAATAAGGCCTGGATGCTGGCCAATGAAGGCTGGGAAGACGAGGCTGAGGAAATGATCCGTGAAGCACTTCGAATTCGCACCGAGTTGCTGGGGCCTGAGAATCGGGATGCAATTTTTAGTCGAATTGGATTGCTGTTTGTCTTGATCGAGCAAGAAAGACTTCTCGAGGCCACACCGCACATCGGTGCAATTGTAAGTCGTCTCGGGAATTTGAATGTCGACGCCGATGTTGGTAAAGCTGTGACTCAGTTCGCGTTAGGCATGACCACGCGAAACATCAGCCTATCGCAGTCCGAAAGACATCTTCAAGCTGCTCTGCTCGCTTGTGAAAAAGCCATGAACAAAGATAGTGTCTATGTTGGGGTAATTTGTTGCGAACTCGGCACAACTCAAGAAGCCCAAGGACGTTTCCCCGAAGCAGCCGAAAATTATAAGCGGGCAATTGATATCGGGCGCGAGAAGGTTGATCTCGAGCATCCACGAATACGACTTGCTGTGGAGCGTTATGCGGACTTGATGTGGAAGCAGGGCAAGCCCGAGAAGGGTCGCGAAATCTGGCGTGAATTCATGGAGGCGCAACTTCGCCGCTTTGACCCCGCATACGGTCAGGTCGCAATCGCCAGCTACAAACACGGAGTTTTCCTGAAATCTGTCGGGGATGCTCCTGCCGCAGCGATCGTCTTAGAAAACCTGGCGAACACAATTCGCGAATCAACCGCATCAGATTCCGGCTATCGTTATCAAACCGGATTGCTGGGCCATACCTTAAACCAGTTAGCGATTTGCCTTGAAGCATCTGACCATGACAAGAATGAAGTCATGCAGCATTATCGGGATAGCATTGCAGCTTTCAAAAGCGAGGCCGAGCAGAGCGATGATGCTCTACCCATGATGGGTTGGCCGTCGATTAATCTTGCTGACACCCTGATCGACCTGCAGAATTTTGATCAAGCAGAAAAGGAGCTTGAACTCGTCATGAATGTGATCAAGCAAACGAATGGTAGTGAGCGTGCGGAATTGCGAGAATATCAACTGCAAACCTATCACTACCTGTTTGAGAAATCTGGACGCTCGGAGGATCTAGTCGCGACGGCGTTGGAACTTTGCCGAATCCATCAGGGCGATCCTGATGAACTGCTTTCCCTCGCAAAATCATTGTGCCGTCGCCTCAAGAGCCTTGAAAGCACCAGCGTCGCAGAAGGTATGGACAGCTCATCTGAATCGACTGCTCTAAAAAACACAGCAATCGAAATCTTACGAAAGGCGAAGGCCGCGGGATTAGAAGATGACTAAGTCAAAGCCTCAATGCTATTGAGCATTTTAGATCCCAAAGCGGAATCGAGTGAGATAGCAACGGAGCCATCAGCTGACAGCGACTCAAAAGTTGATAAAGCTCAAGTTCCTGTTGAGTGACAGAATCGGGATCGATGCGTCGCAATTTTCTCGCAGGACGCTTGATGCGCGTTGCAAAGTGCTTTAGCTGTGGCGTCAAACGCGTGATTTGCATCCCATGATTAGATGCCAAGCAAACCTACCCACCCAAACCGCCAGCACTTTTTATCGATCAAGGCAATGTTGCGTCAGAGATCAATTCGAAAGATTTGCCCATCACTGCCTCCAGCGGCAAAACTCCCATCGCTTGGATGAATGGCAACAGCGTAGGCCCATCCTTGAATCGCTGGGATCGCACGCGAGACCGAGACGTTTTCAAAATCGACGACTCTGACTTGCCCATCGATGCATCCGGCAAGTAGCTGCTTCTCATCGATCCACGCGATATCAAGCGGCTCCGATTCGAGTCTGACGTAACGCATCATTCGGCCAATGGTTGGCTGCCAAAATCGAATACTACGATCCCGAGAAGCCGTAGCGATCAGAGGCCTGCCCGTTGCATTGGGGCAAGCGGCGATCGCGTGGATCGGCTTGGAGTGTTGATTCATACTCCGAATTAGCTCACCAGATTCGGCACTCCAAACTCGAACCGATTGATCATGCCCGGCTGATACGATTTCCCCCGGCTCAAGGACGCAGGCGGCGGTGACTCCACGAGAATGCCCTGAAAAGGTTTGGACAGCGGATTGCGTTTCCAAGTCCCAAAGAACCAGTGTCCGATCGAGGCTGGCCGCGATCAATTGACTCTCATTCCGCCACGCGAAGGCGACAACAGAATCCTTGCTGCTAGAAAGGTTGAATTTTGGCGCGAACGATGGCCACGCATAAATTGCGACCGAACCATCCTCCGAAGGATTCCCCCCACCAACGGCCAGTAGATCTTCGTTTGGTGAGAAAGACAGGCAATGCAGATTGTCGGCAAACGCACTTATCTCTTTTTGGAGTTGCAGCTCTGGCCAACTGAAAACACGGAGACCGCGCTGCGAGCAGCTAATCAGCGTTTTGCCATCAGGCGAAAAAGCGAGGTCGGTAATCGGTGGTTCTTGTGCAACCAGCGATCCAACGCCAAGCCAACACAATGTCAATACAAGACACATTGTTCCTGGTAGGACCCGCTCCTTGTTTCGGTCATTCATGCGATTAGTTCCTTGATCAATTTTGCATCTTGCGGTGCTACCCGTATGGGACGGCCGTCCGGTGTTTTCAATTCATGCCCTGGGTCAATGCCAAGCAACGTGTAGATGGTTGTGGAAAGGTCACCAGGCGTAATCGGACGGTCTGCGACAAATTCACCTAAAGCGTCACTTGCGCCAATGACTTGGCCCCCTCGTACACCACCGCCCGCCATCGCCACGCTGAAACAATTCGGCCAGTGATCCCGCCCGCCGGTGCTGTTGATTTTCGGGGTCCTGCCAAAATCCGTCATCACTAAAACAAGCGTCTCGTCGAGCATGCCTCGGGTCGCTAGATCACTGATGAGCGCGCTCAATGCTTTGTCCAAGCCTGGTATCAATGCATGCGAGGCAGAACGCGAATCTCCGGGATGTCGATTAGCGTAGGTTTGTAGATCCAAATGGTTATCCCAACCAACGTTATTCACAGTAACGAATGGAACGCCACGTTCGACCAACCGTCTCGCCAACAAACACTGCTGCCCAATATTGTTGGAATCGTAAATATTGGCTCGCGGATCGATCGCATACTGTTCCCGCACCTTGGTCGACTCCTCGCCAAGATCGAACGCCGCTTTGGCCTCGTCCGATGCGATTAGGTTGTAAGCTCGCTCGAGATCTGGATCATTCACGCCACCCGCCTCTGACCTCAGGTTGCCGTATTCGTTCATCGCGTTCACGATCTGGCGACGACGGTCGAGGCGTGAAATGTCGATCCCGCGATAAAAATCCAAGTCACGAACCTTGTAGTCGGCTTTTCCCGGATCACTTCCCAACGAAAAGTGCTTGGTGCTATTTGGTAGGAACCCGTTCCCTATTGTGGCAACATCGCGTGAAGTTAAATGCGGGATTGCGATATTCGATGGCAGGACACCAGCCCGCGTATTTAGATGAGCAACGACAGAAGCCATGGATGGATATTCAAGGGCGGGGGTTGGCTTGTAGCCAGTCATCAAATACTGCACCGCGAAATTGTGGACTCCAAAGGGTGAGGTCACACTGCGGACTAAAGCCAGGCTATCCATCACCTGCGCGGTTCGCGGCATATGCTCACTGATCCGAACACCTGGCAAGTTGGTTTCCAAGGATTCGAATGGCCCACGAACTTCAGAGGGAGCCTGCGGTTTAGGATCAAAGGTGTCGAGATGGCTTGCACCACCGTCAAGCCAAATCAAAATGCACGATTTAGCAGGGGCGACGGAAGTCGTGTTATTCGTTGGGTTTGCTGAATTCGCGCGTTGCAAACGAAAGAAATCACCCAAGCCCAAGCCGAGTGCACTCAACCCACCAACGCGAACGAAATTCCGTCGTGTGACACCATCACACCGCTGCGAAGTTCTCATCAATTCTCCTCGGCTCACTTAAACTATCGATTGTTTGCAAACCCGTCGCTTTTAAACCTAACGCATCTGCGTCGGAAAACATGTGCGTCCTCATTGCTGTGGACACCTCAGGATCGCAAGTAGTTCTGTGGATTCCAAAATGCGTTAAAGCGTCTCTTAATGGTTCGTGACAAATTCCTTGCAAGTCACGATGCTCCATACAAAATCTTCCAGCGCAGCGCGTTGTTGAGCCGCTGGCTTGGCCAGATCAATCCATCGCGTCAGGGCGTCGATTTCGTTGTCGTTTGGCTGTCGATTCAAGGCCGATTCATAAAACACGTTCACAATTTCTGTCGGCGTCTTCTGTGCTTGAATCAGTTTTTGAAGGCGTCCATTTGTGGCACCAATGCGTTCGTTTAACAGATCTCCATTGAAAAGATGCAACTTTTGCGCCAGTGGCCCAATGGGCGCGGGTGCTACTTCACACGAATTCGTGCGATCGCATCGACCAAGCACATCAAGGGAGTCCGACTGGATGGCGCCGTCGCGAAGCGCTATCGCCCGTGTACCTAATGACTCATCTCCATATCTGGTGGACACCCCCAGTACATCAGAAATCGCATCGGCAAGCACCTCTGGCTCAAGCGGCTTCTGCACCATGTGCGAGTAGAACCGGTTGTCCGATTCATTACCTTTCACTGGAATCGAGCTACGACTGTAACTCGAACTCATCGCGATCACTTTCAATGTATGGCGAATGTCGTAGCCATGCTCCACGAAATCTTCCGCCAAGCGATTGAGCAAGACAGGATGAGTCGCAGGATTTGTCGCACGAAAATCATCGACTGGTTCCACTAGGCCACGCCCCATTAACGACTTCCAAAGTCGGTTGACGATCGCTTTGGCAAAGTAAGGGTTCTTTCGATCCGTCAACCATTCGGCCAAGGCACCCCGACCATCCTTCGTATCACTTGGCAAAAAGTTGCCGCCGGGAATCTTCATCAACGCAGCCTTCCCTGTGGCAGGATGAATGTTGTTCCCGACAGGATTCAAGCGGATCACCTTGCTGCGAGTCAATTTCGAAAAGATTGCGGCAAGTCCATGAAAGTCATCTTGTGTCCATTGATCGAGTGGATGATTGTGGCAATTTGCGCATTTCATTCGGCTCCCCATGAAAACCTCGGTTGCAAATTCGGTTTGCAGCCTGGCATCCTCCACTGCGGTATAAAAAGTGGCTGGTCCGTATTGGGTCGTATCGCCGCTGGCGGTAATGATCTCACGAGCGATTTGATCGTAGCCAACCCTGTTGCGGAGTTGCTCAGCCAGCCAGTCATGGAAACCACGGGCGGCCTGAGGATCTGTTGGAACAGTGTTCTTGTCACCCTTTGACTGAATGCGTAACAACTTCGAAAATTTTAAAGTGTAGAACTCAACGAATTCCTCCGACGCAAGAATTCCGTCGATAACAGCTTCTCGATCCAAACGCGATGAATCTGACATGCGTTGGTACGCCGGCAACTGCCCCATGAGGTCGAGGGAAACCCGTCGTTTAAAAGCCTGATCGGCAATGACCGGTGAGACCGGAAGACGCAAGTCATTCAAAGACGCCAGGACCTCGTCATCGACAAAATTCGGTCGTGGCTCGGACACCAATTTTGACACAGGATCGAAATTCGGAACGATGAGCTCGATAGGTACAACCTCCGTCGAATATCTCGCGATGATAATATGCCGGCCAGCACGCATTCCTTGCGCGGTGATTGGATTGGAACCGATTCGTATCGCGGCTGCATCCTCCGCGACAAATTTCGTCAAGTGGGTGACGTCCCGGGTGATCCCATCATCGTAGTGAGCGACGACTTTAAGTGGTGTCTCATCGGCGACTCCGCTTGCGATAAACCTTTTCGGCGCAACTTCAACGCGAACCAGCTTGCGATTCTCGACAAATTTTGCACCCTGCTCGATCCATTTCATCAATGTATCCGCGTTGGAATCGTCGTCGACAAGCACCGCGCCGCCACCATGCTCCACAACCTCAGCAGGCTTTAAAAAAATCAGACTCGATGCAGGATCGACCAAATTCACACGTCTACCCCCAAGTTTTCGAACAATCTCGTCATAGTCTGCTTCAGGCGTTCCTCCGTAGAGTGACAACCGGAAACCACCACGCCCGATCGCTGAGCCGTGACATTTGCCCGCATTGCATCCCAGTTTCGTAAAAATAGGGATCAGGTCATTTTTAAAGTCGATGGCTTCATCACGGTTCGTTTCAGGCGACTTGCCCGGTGGGGGTGTGTCCATCGAATTCACCTCCCCCGCGACACCAAAAAAAATGGAGGTGAGCAAAAATACTGCGAACTTGGTTTCGTTCATCTCTGCTGGCTGGGTAGCGAGTTTCGTTGATGGTGACGGCAGGAGATTGGTTTCGTTTTCGGTCAGCAGCAAATCGCTGCTAACCAAACATTTCTGAGGCGAACCGAATCTTGACTTGCCTAAACTTTGGCCAGTTAGCGGCCTACCATTCTGTCTTGCCCGTTCATTTCGGTTCGGTAATGAAAGCAGATACGTTTTGGTTCATTGATTTTCGTTAGCTCGCGACCGTCGACCATACTTCGCGGCGGCTGCCGCGTCCCCAGGCGTTTTATCGACCAGTTCTCTAAAGGTCTCATGATCGACATCCATCGCATCAGCGAGTGCACCAAGAATGTGTGGTTGCGTGTAGAACGCATTCGAGGCGTAAGGCAGGTTGTGCAGAACTTTGCCATCTTTCACAACCAGGACCGTGGCGGTGAGATTTTTGTCCAGTCCGTAGGCAGGCGGACCGGCTGAACCATCTTTGGACAAGCAAACAATGAGTTCCTTCGGGTAACGCTGGTCCAGCACAGCGAAACTTTTCTCCGCCTCATTTGCATCGTCGGTACAAACGATCACTGACATTGCCCACTGATGTTTCGAGTTTTGCTCGATTGCCAAAAGTTGCCGACGCAATTGTCCCAGGAAACGTCCAAAGGTACGTGCCTCGTTCACTAGAACGATCAAATGAAGTTTGTCGCCCGCCAAGCTGATGGGATCGATCTCTTGGCCTGCCTGTTCTCCACGCAAATTGATCGCCCCAATAGGCAAAGCTTTTTCTCCCGGCTGTGGCCCTGAATAAATTGGCTGTTCAAGTTCTTTAATCCAATCCGCAGGATCCGCGACTTTCAATTCAGCAGCGCCATAACCAGCGCGGGCACCCCGTTTTTCTCCATTACGCTCCGTTCCACGCGCCGCTCGTTCCATCCGCGCCATTTGCAAAACACGTTCTAGGGAACCACTTTGACCGATCCTTGGATTCATCGCACCTCGGTACGCGGCAACCTCTTCAATCGAAGCCGCCGCCGCATCGAAGCCGGCATAGAGCTGTTTCATAATCGAAGCGACATCAAAGTCGTACACTTCCCCACGCTCATTTGCGGCAAGCAGGCGGGCATACACTGCGGCCCGATTTTTGGCCGATACTTCACCTGCCTTGAACTGCCCCGCTTTCAACTCTTTGGCTAGGCCAAAGCGCCCATGTTGACTGTCGAAATATTGCATTTCCATTTTGAGCAAGGGAAGCAGCCGATCGACTTGATCCTGACTCAGTTCATTCGCTGCGATCGCTTTACCAAATACAGCCTTGACGGCTTCCTCGTTTGACTCAATGCGTTTCCAGATCTTGTAGCCCTGCTGCTGCGAGACCTTCCCATCTTTGACGAGTTTGCTGATGCGTTTGAAGCGAACATCTTCGCACATGTCGAAGCCTTTATTCGAGCCGATGCGGTCCTCGTAGTTGATCTCCTGACCAGAAGCTGTTGTCGTCGTGACGACGATACCGACGCAAAAAGCACTCAATGTCAGCAAGTGGCGCGTGTAGGTGGGGGATCGCAAATTCTTCATCGCTTTGATTACTCCGGAAAGGAATTCGTTCGACATTGTTTCGTTGAATTCGAGTTTGTCTTGTGATTCGCTGGGGGGCTGGTTAGTTGGCGGGCGCGTTGTTTGCTGGGATTGCTTTCGATTCGGGTGTTTTTTGCGACGCGGAAGCGGTCCCCAATTCGACCGAGGAAATTTCAAGCTGGGCATTCTGATCTGACGTAAAACAGAAGCATGCAAAGATTTCCATTCCAATCGCTGTGAGGCCATTGCCCCGCCCACGAAGTCGCTGCATTTGGCTGACGGGAATATTAACATCAAAGCTTCCTGAAACCTCACGGGAAGCGATGAAACGTCCGGCACTTGCCCGAGTCGTCCCAAATGCTCCCACACCGAATCTGAGTTCGGTTTCTCTCGCAACTTCCCCTCGAACCCGAAACCTGCTTCCTTCCTGAAGCACCACAGGATTTGGTTTGTCGTGGTTCGCGTAAAGCGTAGCGATCTGGATCACATTTCCAAACGGACTTCCGAAAACCTGCTTATACTCCGCTCTTAAGGTGCCATCTTTCTCTGCACTTTCCGCAAGGCGAGCTCCATAAACCTCGCTTATCTGATCACGCCTTAATTGCCCATTCTGCAAAGCACCACGAATCTCGGTCCGTAAAGCGAACATGGCGGAGACGAATTCTCCCTCGCCTGGCTTGTGATCCCGCTCTAAATCTGCTTCCCAGACATGCACGGTTTGGTCTGAGCGTCTTGATGAAAAGTCGTTATTGGACTCTGTCGATGCGATGACCGAATTTCCGCTTGCGATATCGACGGACTTACCGTCAGCCAATCGAATCGCGCGCACAAGACCTTCTCGAACAGAAATTTTTGAGCGATCGGGGTTCACCATCACATCTAAACGGGTTCCTAAAATTTCAAATCGAGCGGAAGAGGTGACGATGACCATTGGCGAATCAGCCGGTTGCTTTTTAATGTCAGCCGAAAGAACCCCGGCACGAAGGTACAGCTTCTTCTGGCCATCGTCAGAGATGGTCAGCACTGTCCCCTGGGCTAAGAACAGTTGCGAGCCA
>JARGNK010000139.1:18329-20343 GCA_029213145.1 Rubripirellula sp.
CGAAAACGCAATTCAGCATATGAGTCCAACGAACGAGTTTCGAGTGTTCCGCCGGTCAACGCCTGACCATCGGCCAACACCTCGATGACCTTTCCACCATTACCTGTCCATTGAACTGAACCTTGGATCGCGGTGATCTCTAGAATGTGTTCTGGACGTTGACTCCAGATACCCCAACCACCCAGTAATAGAAAGATGGTCGCTGCGATGGAACTGATTGTCAGCAGAATACGCTTCCTTCGTAAGACCTGATTGAATCGCTCAAGATTTGTGATCAGATCAATGATGCGGTCTTCTGAGCTATTCGGCGAAGCTTCATCATGTTCACCCAACAACAGAATCTCGTGAATCTGCTGTAGCTTTAAGTACAGCATTCGTGTTTCTGAGCAGCTCTCTAGTTTTTCAGACAACCTTTCTACATCTTCATCACTCGCGGTCCCATCGAGATGATGCTGAATCAGCGTTTGCCACGGCTCGTTAGATTCCGGCATCATGCCTCGGTCCCCCGGATGGTCGATTCGACGCAGTCATGTAAGGAGCGGCGGATTCGATGGAGCGTTTTGTAAATCGCGTCGGCTGTCTTTCCTGTCTGTTTTGACAATTCGTTTACTGAGTATTCCATGCGGTAATAGCCATCGATAATCGACTGCTGTTGCTCGGAGAGCGATCTTAGACAGTCCTGTAAATAGGCTTTTCGACGGTCCAGTTCTCGCGTAGCGGACAACTGATCATGGAGCAGCAATTCGGCTGCTCGCTCGGTCAATTGATTTCGCCGCGCAGACTTTCGAAGAAACCGGCGGATTTCAATCCGCACAAACCCCAATGCCCAGGCAACGAACGATCGCTCCGTATCATAATTTTCGAAACGGTTCCAAAGCGCAACAGAGCATTCCTGCAGAATATCGCGAGCATCCGAGCGATTCGGCACCGCAACCAGGATATACCGTATCAATGCTGGTTCGTGCTGAATCAACAACCGGGTGAATTGCTCATGCTTTTTTGCATCCATACCATTACTCCGCGCTCAACCCGGCGAATTGGACAACGAATTGAAAATAATTCATCTCTTTTTTCCAACCCGCGTAAAGTTGACCAATCAATCCTGATTTCGAGCAACTCTGCTGCACAAGCAGCGAATCGAGTTCACCCCCTTTTTTCTTGGTGGTTGACTCCGAGTGCTTGAAGATGCCTGCTTACCAATGGGGAGCGTATTGCGAATGTGGATACGGTAATCGATCCCGTTTCGCGATGGGGCGAAATCATTCACGAAACCTATCTGGAAGGTTCAAGAACTACCCCAGTCGTTGGCATTTTGATTGTGATGCCGCGTTTGTTTCACTACCACGCTAAACCCCTCAGATGAAATCGCTTTGTGAATATCCGATCGCTAGCTGATTTCGCGTTAGCGGCGAACCATTCTTCACACCGCCTGGCTGGTGTCGCACACGATGCTACGCCAACGGCCAGTCGCCTGATTTCCTGAAATTCACATTCGTTTCTGATATATTCGCTGGGAATTGCCAAACGCTCCCTCGTCTAGCGAGGTGCCCCCATGTTGTTTAGGTACATAAATATGTTTTTTCGAGTTGCGGTCGCCTCGCTACCACTGTTTGCTCTAGTGGTGACCTCACAGTGGGGACTAGCGGCGAAACCGTGGTCGAATGTGATCAGCATTGATGGCGAGTTCACCGATTGGCGACAAATTGGAACGGTAGTAACTGACCCGGTTGGTGACGCAACGGGTGCGTTTGACTTATCGCGTGCCGAGACGTTCGTCGATGGGACCACGATCTATCTGCGATTTGACACGCAGACGTCGCTAAACCTCCAGAGTGGCCCAACCGCAGAGGGAACGCTCGACATTAGAATCCAGCTCGACAGCGAGCGAGTGCTGCTCATTGGCCTAAGGGATCGGCAAGCCCGTTTAGTCACTAACAGCGAAACACGGGTTGTACCGTGGAATGAAATCGAATTCGCAGCCCTGCCGACCTATGCCACAGATGATTTTGAGTTG
>JARGNK010000140.1:0-14105 GCA_029213145.1 Rubripirellula sp.
GAAACACCGGCTGCAGAGACGCAGACGACCGCCGCCGAATCACCAAGTTCATCAACCGAAAATACTGGCGCAGCTGATGCGGCGCAGGCGACGAGCGAAGCCAAGCCAGCGGCCGAACCTAGCAAGCAGGAACCGACTGCTAAAGCCAACAAACCGGCGAAGAAGCAGAAAAAGATTTCTCCTCGCCAACGCCGCCGCCGTTGGTTAGTCGGAGTACTCAAGCCGCTGGAAGGCAAACGCCTGGCTTGCGACAAATTGAGCTCATTCGAAGTCGTCATGCTTGGTCGCGGCCTGCGTAGCCAAGTCGCCCAGTGCACATTCGAGTACGACGCCACGAAGCTCGTGGCCGAACTCCAACGTGTGGCCGCAGGACTCAACCGAAGCTTCGAGGACGAACTTCGCCAGCTCGTCCTTGAACATGAAGCGAGCATCCGCGAAGCGGCCGAATCCGCTTGGTGGGATGATTTGCACGAACGTGCGTCAGCTCGCTTAGTCGGAATCACTGCAGATCACTTGAGTCGCCAGGTCAATCGTGGTGCAGTCGATGCCAAAGTGGTTCTCGCGATCGATGCCGTCGGTCCACGCACCGCAGCGACCGCCATCGTTTCCGCTGATGGGCAACTGCTGCACTGCGAAGACCTTCCCTGTCAATTGTCGGCCAGCCAGCGAGGCCAAGCCGTCAACAAAATGGGCGAGCTGATCCACACCTATCACGTTGACTTGCTCGTGATTAGCAACGGCCCCGCCCGGCGGGCAACGATGATCGCACTGAACGATCTGATCTCGCAATCGCCGCCCGACACCGTGCGTTGGACCCTGGCCGACCGAAGCGGTGCCGATGCTTACGCCAGCAGCGGAGTGGCGAATGACGAAATGCGATCCACACCGCGACGATTCCGTGCTGCGGCATGGCTGGCATTTTCCGTCCTGCAACCAGCCCAAGCGTTGGCAAAGGTCGATCCGCTAAAGCTTCGGCTCAGCTCCTTTCAACGGGAACTGTCCGACGATGCACTCGCCGATGCGCTGACCGACGTGATGACTAGCGGAGCATCCAGAGGTGGAGTGGATGCAAACTCAGCACCCATCTCTTGGCTGCAAAAGTTGCCCGGGATCTCAGCAGAGATGGCGACCACGATCGATCAATCACGTCGCGAAAAGTTATTTAATTCACGACAAACACTGCTCGACTTGGAGCAGTGGGAGACCGCGGCGAATTCGCGGCAAGCGATCCCCTTCCTGCGAGTCTTTAACGCGGAAGAACCACTCGATGGTACGCTGATTCATCCAGAGGATTACCCTCTCGCGAAAAAACTAGCGGCAACTCTGGAAATCGAATTGCCACCCGCCGCGCCACCAAGTTACGAGGCACCCGACTACTCTCAACCCACTGAACCGGTTGATCCCACCAAACTGGCCGAAAGACAAGCGGCACCCCAGCCAGCAACCGTAGAAGACTTCTCGGCGGCGGGTGAGAATGCGACGGAGTTCGCAATTGAATCCGACGCGACGCCCACAAACGCGCCGGCCGAATCACAGGATGCTTCGGAACAACAAGACGCGACGCCAACAACCGACAGCGACGCCGCAACAGGCGAAGCAGCAACTGAGGCTCCTGCGGACGCCGAAGAAACAGCAACAACCGACGCTGAACCTGCCGCTGCCACGGAACCAGAAACCACCGCGGAAGGCGACCAAAGTGACGTAGCAAGCAGTGAGGCCGCTGCGACTGCGGAAACCGAATCGGCAGCCGAAACAGAACAGAGCGAATCGAGTCCGACCGAACCGGCCGCAACTGAAACAAGTTCAGTGACGCTACCGGAGATCCCTGATCGTGTCTTACGACCCAAACCAGACCGATCGAAAACGGATAAATGCATCAAAGAGTGGCAGATCGGTGCCCGGCGAACGCAACAACTAGTGCAATGGCTGTGCGACCCCTTCGGCGACAGTGACGCCAGCGGAAACGCTCCTGCTGTCATGAATACGATGCCATCGCTAGGAGGCCTGAAACCTGGCGACCAAGCGATTGGAATCGTCGTCGGGATCATGCCATTCGGTGTGTTCGTCGAATTAGCCCCAGATTGCAGCGGCTTGATCCATGTCAGCCGCGTCTCCGATTCTTATGTCGAAGATCTCCACGAAGCAGTGCAGGTCGGTGACATCGTGACCGCATGGGTCAGCGGAATTGACGAAAAGCGTCGGCGGGTTGCGTTGAGCGCACTATCACCCGAACGTGAAGCAGAGCTCGAACAAGCCAGACAGGCACAACACTCACGTGGCGGCGGACAACGCCGAGACGGAGGTGGGCGTGGACAAGCACGTGGTGGCGGACAGGCACGTGGTGGCGGACAGGCACGTGGCGGCGGACAGGCACGCGGTGGGCAACAAGGTTCCAACCGCTCTGAATCGGGCAACCGCGGTGGCGGGCAAGCGAGAGGCGGACAAGCACGTGGTGGCGGACAACCTCGGGGCCGAGGTGGCCGAGGACGTGATGCCGGACGGGGTGGAAAGAGACGTGAAAAGCGTCCCGAGTCATATCGAGTCGTCAGCAAGAAGGAATCGAAGCCGATTTCGGATGCGATGCAAAAAGGTGAAGAACCATTGCGATCCTTCGGCGACTTGATGCAATTCTTCGATCACTCCAAGCCGAAGGAGAAACCGAAGGCATCCGCCCAAAAACCCGCGAAACCAAAATCCGAAAAGCCCGCTGAAGCCATGGCAACAGCTGAGACCATGGCAACAGCTGAGACCATGGCAACAGCTGAGACCACGGCAACAGCGACGGAATCGGAAACGAAAGTTCCAAGCGGTCCGGCGAGCGACAACCTACCAACTGCGAGCACAGAGACCTCATCGACTGCGACCTCTCCGAGTGAGGCATCCGGCAGCAACGTTGATAATGACAACGCTGGCAAGAACACCGGTGCAAATCAGTCGGCCGAACAAAAGAATGACGCGAACTCACCACCAGCCAATGATGGCGGGAATCCCTCTCAGGACGTTTCGAGCTGATGAGTGACGACTTTCAATCGCGACTTGAATCCGCAATCTCGCGAGGAAAGCAGCGCGCTGACCAGAAGGCTTCGCAGCAGCGGGAAAAAGAACTCAGCGAAGAAGAGTTGCGCCGACTCCACACTTCTTACCGACTCGCTCTCTCGGACCGAATTGAGGGAGCCGTCCACCAAGTTGCGGATCATTTCCCAGGCTTCCAAGAGGAATCCTTGTTCGGTGAAGTGGGCTGGGGATCAGCGTGTCACCGTGATGACCTAAGAATTGATTCCGGTCGACGCAGCAACCAATACAGCCGACTCGAAATGGTGATCCGCCCATTCAGCGATCTACGCGTGCTGGAACTAAAGGGTAAAGGCACCGTGATGAATCGCGAATTATTCAATCGCAACTATTATTTGCCGATCTCCGCGGTTGACCAAAAAGAATTCGAACAATTGATCGATGCCTGGTCAATTGAGTACGCCGAAATCTATGCGGCGAAGAGTCAATCTTAGGGACAGTGAAAAACTCGGGCCAATCCGCCTAGCGATCGCGATCGCAACAACGATCCGCGATCAAGCGAATGGACCGACGACTCAGCCGGCCAACCAACAAAGCGGAGGGCCGCCAACCAAGCGGCACGTCACTTGAAGTCTGCGGCATCACTGATGCGATGAGCTACTTCTTGGCCAGGGTCTTGGCGACGCGCTGCAACAATTCTTTGCTTTTCTTGATGCCATCCATCTCACTCAAAGCACGGCCCTCGTACTCAATCCCGACATACCCGTGGTAGCCGTGCTTCTCGACAACGATTTGCATCATCTTCTCAAAATCAGTACTCGTCTCATTGCCGTTTTCGTCAAAGGCATTTGTCTTTGCGCTGACAGCAAGGGCGTACGGCATGAGTTCATCGACACCTTGGTAGCGATCATAAAGCTCGGGCTTTGGCCCACGCGAAATAGTGAAGTTGCCAAAATCGGGAAGGGTACCGCAATTATCCATTCCCACTTTTTCGATGACGCCAACCAGCCATTTTCCATTACTACTGAGTCCACCATGGTTTTCCACGATGACGTTTAAACCTCGCGGTTGAGCATATTCAGAAAGGCGACGCAAACCATCAGCCGCCAATTTCTGCTGTTCCTCATAAGTACCGCGACTGCCGGCATTGACGCGAATCGAATGACAACCGAGAAACTTCGCCGCCTCGACCCATTTGTGATGATTCTTTACCGACTTGGTCCGCTCCGCTTGATCCGGAGCCCCAAGCTGTCCCTCCCCGTCAATCATGATCAACAAATTCCTGACACCCTCATCTTCGCTCCGCTGCTTGAGATCTGACAGGTACTTCTTATCGTTGGCTTTGTCCTTGAAGAATTGGTTGACATATTCGATCGCATCGATCCCAAACTCTTGTTTCGCAACCTTGGCAAAATCAAGGTTGGTCATCTCGACCGACGGATCACGAAGCGTTCGATGCAATGACCATTGAGCCAACGAAATTTTGAACGGCGAATCTCCTTCATGATGGTCGGCATGCGCAGGAACCTGAAATGCCGTTGTTGCCGCCACCGAAGCCGCACATGAACGAAGAAACTGTCGTCGATACATCGTTGTCAAACCCTAAAACCAAGCTGAAGATGAAAGATCTCGCTCACGATGGCCAGATCGCGTACGCCGCCTAAAGCGTTCTGCCTAGCTGAGTATAACCACTAGAAAGCTGCAAAGTCTCAACGAATGGAAACCGCCTCCGACTGATCCACAAGCATTGCCGCCAGGATTGCTGCATGCTGCTGAACTATCGAACTCTGGTCCTCATCACTGGCCAAGTTGATGGTTTCAGCTGGATCCAGTTCGTGGTCATACAGTTCAGCGGCTTCAACAATACCGGTAACGAAGTTCCGCCATTCGGTGTAGCGGAACCGCGAAGTCCGAATTGAGTAACCCATTAGTTCAGGGTCACTTCCGGATGGCGGATAGGCAGGTCGTGTGTGCTGAGTCATTGATGCTTGCTTTACTTCGGCATTAGGATCGCGCAGAATCGGCACCAAACTGGTTCCCTCCAATCCTTCAGGCGGTTTCAGCCCGCACAATTCTGCCAACGTGGGATAGAGGTCAAGCAATTCGACAAGCGAATCACTCCGAGTCCCGGGGGTTCCGATACCGGGAGCCGAGATCATCATCGGCACCCGAGCATCCAATTCAAAGTTCGATGTCTTACACCAAAGACCATGCTCACCGAGATGAAATCCGTGATCCGACCAGAACACGATGATGGTCTCTTCACGCAAACCCAACCGATCTAATTCACGGATCACTCTTCCGATCTGTTCATCGACATAGCTAATCGCCGCGTAGTACCCGTGTCGCAGGACACGAATCTGATGATCCGTCGGTGGTGCGGATTTGAAACTCCGTAACAGCTCACGACTGTCATGCAGGGCAACACTCGGCACATTTTTGGGCGGAAGCGGATGATCCGGCAGCCGAACATGGCCAAAGTCGTAGCGGCTCCAATATTTGGCAGGTGGATTGAATGGCAAGTGCGGTTTCCAAAACCCAACCCCAAGAAAAAACGGCTTGCCATTCATCGACTGCAATGCATCAATAGCTTGATCCGCGATCCGCCCATCAAAATAAGCGTCATCAGGAACATCGCGACTTTCAACACGTGGAGTTTGTAAATGACTCTCGGGTATCGGTCCGTCGACGACCGGTCGATCGTGCCCGTGACTCGCGTAATGCATCGATTCGGGGACGGTCCACGACGCAGGATCTCCACGCCATCGATCTTGCCGCCAATTGTGAAACAGCTTACCAATGCCTTGCGTGAAGTAACCGCTCTGTTTGAATCGCTGTGGCAGCGTGACCAATTGATCATTTCGATCACGAAAATGTGTGGGCAGATCAGTTACTCCCAACGTATCGGGCCGCAAACCTGTCATCAGCGAAGCACGAGACGGATTGCACACCGCTTGCTGACAATAAGCACGATCAAAGACGACACTCTCCTTCGCGAGTTGATCGAGGTTCGGTGATTGCACCAGGGGCGAACCGTAGCACCCTAGTTCGACTCGCATATCGTCGACCGCAATGAACAACACATTTTTGCGTGGACGTTTGACGGCCTGATCCGATTTTTTGTCGACCGGGGCATGATAGAAATACCCATCCTCCGCACCGACCAGCAACTCACGTCGACCATCACCGTTCCAATCCACCGTGGTTGGACTTGTCGTGTGCCCCGCCAATCGCCGATCACTCAAGGGACCTTCATCGCTGAAAATGTATTTTCCGTCAGCACCAACCTGCTGACGCATCCAGTGAACATTGACCGAGTTGACCAACAAATCACGTCGACCATCGCCATCCCAATCAACGACACAGAGCTTTCGGCGGCCACTCTTGCCAGCTTCACCTTGGTTGAGCCGAAGCGGCGTGCTTTCATTTCCCGCGACACGTTTGTGGCGATTATCAAACGTCCCACCGGAAAAGACTCGTTGCCCAGGCCCCAGCGATAAGCCACCCTTGATTTTGGATCGCGGAAACCAGGCCAGATAACCTTCATGGTCAAGCATCAACAAGTCATTTAGCCCATCATAGTTCCAATCGACAATTACCGGTGTGGTTCGCCACTGGGTAGCCAATTCATCCTTCGCAGGATTCCACCAATTCCATTCCGGCTTGGGTGGATCGCCGTCCCATTGGACCCTCACGTTTCTTGCTGCCGAAAGTTTGGGATGCTTCCGTGTTCCCACGTTTCGGTACCAAACAACTTTTCCCCAGATTGAATTCGCAACGATATCGGGTAGCCCGTCGTGATCCCAATCGGCGACGTCAATGGTGGTGTAACCCCACTTCCGTTCCGCCGGCCCCTGAATCGAGCCATTCTCGCCAGCCATAATACGAATCGGTTGACCATCGATTTCCAGCAACCGCGGCGCTGACCACTTCGGTGGATTCAATCCGTCAAGATTCTCAATCCAGCCAATCTCGCCAGCCGTATTGCCACACACCAAGTCTTCATCACCATCATCATCCCAATCAAAACTAACGGGCGTAACCAAAGCACCGAACTTCACGTCATCAGCCTGCTGCTGAAAGAAAACCGGTGGTTCAAATTGTGGCATCCCATCGCTGACAACCCCCGTGTGCCTCAGCAAAGCCACTCGGCCATCTTCTTGCCCGACAACGAGGTCAACATTCTGATCACCATCCCAATCGACCGCCGAAACAACGATCATGCACAAGTGCATATCGATCGGCTGATCATTCCGAGTTAGCGCACGACCCGATGCGTACTTTGGCTCATTCCGCGATCCAATGTTTTGAAAGTAGGTAAAACCATCCAAAAAATCGCCGCACAATAAATCGAGGTCACCGTCACCATCAAAGTCAGCGAAGTTAGGACTGGGCATACCGAACACATCCACCGGCTCATCGCCGGCATTCAACTGCATCGGTGGTTCATACTCTGGTTTCTCAGTGGTCCCGCGATTTCGGAGGATGTAGACATAGCCGCGCAGTGGTCCTCGCGTCCAATGCCCTTGTTCATCAAATGCGTTGTCCCAACCATATTCGACCCACAATCCGTGACCTGCAAACAGATCTTCGACGCCATCCCCGTCGTAATCGACCACACCCCATTGGTTCGCGCGAATTCGGCCTTGACCATCGTCGAGAGTTGCTTTCGGATACTTTTTCAAGCGGCGTGAAAAATCACCCTCAAACACACCTGTCAATTCCGCTGCGGGCACCATCATTCGTGGCTGGCCATCAGTCATTGAAAACGAAAGATTACGAATCCCCGCGGCAACCTTCACGCCGGGCTTGAAAACGGGCAAGGCCCCATCCTCAGCACCTGGATTCTCAAAAAAGTAAGTCCCGTTGTACGGCACGTCGCTACAAGAAACGACGAGGTCAAGGTCGCCATCACGGTCGTAATCAATCGGCAATGGCCATCCCCACAGACCGACCCCCAGATCAACGGCCAGTCCCGAATGGTTGTATTTCATTCGCTGTAATTTGATCGGCGGTTCAACACCGTGGACCATAAGTGCTCCCGCGAAGGCAGCTACGAGCAGGCAACCAATTCGAACAATCATCAGCAACTTCTATTTTCCGTGTTGGCTAAACTTTTCGTTTGACGGGTCGCGACCTCAGCACCTTATCGTCCGGGATACCTCGACCGCCTTGTCTGTTAGGATACCTCAGCCCGCACCACTCAACACGGCCAAGTCGTTGTAGAATGCGTCGCGTTTGCTGATTTAATAGTCCCCCTCCGGTGCCCAATTCGAGTGAGTGAGAAGCAAGATGCAACGATTACTTTCGCTGGCGATCTTAACCGGCCCAGTTTTCTTCGGCACTGTTTCTCCCTCCATCATTAAGATCGCCACAGCGGAGGAACCGAAGGTGGTTTTCCGTGAAGACTTCGAATCAGGATTCGACCGCTGGGAAATCCTGGATCCGGCAACTTGGCAGATTAACGAGCAAGATGGGAACCACTGCCTTGAGATTACGGCTCGAAAGAGCGATTACAAACCACCCGTTCGCAGCCCAGGACACGTGGCATTGATTCGAGATTTAAAACTGACGAACTTTGACATCACGTTTAAGGTTCGCAGCACCAAAGACACTGGAAATCATCGTGACTGCTGTGTTTTCTTTGGCTACCAAGACAATCAGCACTTTTACTACGTTCATCTCGGCGCGAAGCCTGATCCCCATAGCGGCCAGATCATGATTGTGAAAGAAGCCCCGCGACTCGCGATCACGAACAATCAAAAACTGACCCCTTGGGACGATCAATGGCACAATGTTCGACTCGTTCGAGACACCGAGCAGGGGACCATACAGATATTTTTTGACGATATGCAAACGCCACACATGGAAGTGAAAGACAAGACTTTCAAAGAGGGTCGAATCGGAATTGGTTCATTTGATGATCTAAATGAGTTCGATGAAATTGTTGTCCGCAGCCACTAAGCCAAGACACCAAAGCTCAGTCAAATGCATCCAGGAAAACTCAAAGGTCAACTTCGATCAGCATCGAAATGCCAGAGAGAGATCGCCTGCCCGACTGCTTGAGTAATCGCGCTCGCGGGCGGGCAATGACCGACCTCAATGAGTTTTCGCTGCAAAATCAATACGAAGAAGCCAAATAATACAGTTCCAATCGCTTGGATTTTGTTCACTCGACGGGCGAGCCCTCGCGAAACCGACACCTCTAATTGGTCGCTCCGATGCAACCCAAACGAATCGAGCATCACTACCACTTTTGCCCGCAATGCGGTGTCAAGAACAACTGCCCCACGGAGGGCCCCTTTCGATGTAAGCCATGCGGCTTTACACAATTCTTCGGGCCGGTTGCTGCGGTCGGCGCGTTGATCCGCAACGAGCGTGATGAATTGCTACTTGTGCGTCGCGCCCGAAACCCGGGAAAGGGCAGATGGGGATTGCCGGGCGGATTCATTGATCGAGGTGAATCGGTCGAGACAGCAATGCGGCGCGAAGTCCGAGAGGAGACTCAGCTAGAAATCTGCGACGCTTGCTACTTGACATCCTTCCCCAATGATTACAACTACCATGGAATCGTTTCGCCGGTTGTCGACCTGTTCTACACGGCACGAGTCATCGATCCCGCGACCATCGTATTGGCAAAGGACGAACTCGACCTTCACATTTGGGTTCGGCCAAACGCGGAACAACTTGAACAAATGGCGTTCCCTAGCAACCGGTTCGCGGTGGAGCACTGGCTAAACGGATAAGAGACATTTACTGCAGCCCGCCTCGAACCACGTGCCTAAACGGACCGGTGCGATCAGTCGTTACTGCGATGAACGAACGCGTGAAAGCTGCCCAACAAATCGTCTCTACCGTCGACGATGCGATTCAACGGCACTTGTTAGACCTGAATCCGCCTGCCTTGTTGCTCACTTTCTAGTGCGGCTGACAATAAAGTCGCGGCTCGGTACGCGTCGTTAAGATCGCTAATATTGCGTACCAAACTCGTCACCGACCGATGAAACTGGGTGAGCAAACGCTCCGCAACCGGAAGCTCTGACTCCAACGATTCAAGATGCCGGCCAGCGTCATCAAACCACACGAGCGTGGAGGGTAAATCAATAAATGCGACCCCTCGCTCACAACAAATTTGCAACGCAGAGGGGGGACGAAAACTATCTGCCTCCTGCCATGATTGGCGAATATAGTCACCGCAACTGATCTGTGCTGTCACCGAAGGCCCACGCTCAGTGGCCGGAAAATCGAGGTTGATGCATCGATAACCAAAACGATCCGGTAAGCGATGGGAAACGGACGAAACGGTTTCCGGCTCACAACCGACGACGTATCGACACCAATCGATCAGTTCGATGAATTCAGAACGCTCCGCTTCGGATTTCCCACCGGAACCTCCCCGCATCCGTCGATGGCAAAATAACAATTGCGGGGCACCCAACCGAGTCGCGATTAACTCCTTCAAACGTAAAGTGGCAGGAGAGAAACGCCGCGGGAACTCCGCCATGAATGCGATCCCACTCTCTTCTATCGCAGTCCGAACATGCTGATCACGTTCTGGATCGACTTCGATATCTCCGGCCCAATAAATGGCTTTGCCTGCCTCACATGCAGCCAGCATCGGCAGCCAACCCAACCACGTTCGCTGCAGGACCATCACCGCATCAATGTCGCAGCGAGAGACCAGCGACCGGTAGCCATCCATCGCATCAGCCTGAAATTCGCCCGCCGTGTTCTCAGCCAACTTCGCGACGGGGCTAAAGACGGCTCTTACATCAAAGCGATCCTGCAACATCCGCAGGGCGGGACGGTGACGGGTTTGCCATGATTCACCTAATCCGACCAGTCCGATCCGAAGTTTCATCGAGCATCCCGGTTCTAGGTGATGATTGAGACAGGGTATCCCCCAACATACCGCCCCAACCAATTAAATCCGACATCATTTCCAGCCAAAAACGAATCAAATGCAACCTTTTGTCGCACCCGGATGGTTGACTGCAATTAACGGCCTCCAGGCGGCTCAAACGCTAAAAAAAGTGGTGTTTACGGTTGAGAAAAACGACTCCCGGCTGACTAACTGAAGATCCTTTTCAGCATTCGAAAGTCAGCCACTTGCCCGGCCCAAGCCGATCCCTATACTCCCGCTAACTTGCCGCGACAGCACTAACCGGAAATGCCAACGCATTCCCCCGGAAGGTTGAGTTGCCTCCAAAACCCCCCAGCCGGGCGGCGACTTTTCGTTCCCATTTTGGGTCGATCAGTTAGGGCCGGGGCGAGCGAGACTCAGCAAGCTACCGAACGACTTTATTCAACCCACCTAGCCTTCGAAAGCAATCCTGCGGGCGCAAATTTGCGAGTTCAGAATGTCTGAGCTCGGGTGGCATTTATTCGACAGGGTGTCGAAATCGTTCGGCTGGTCCAACCAAGCACGAGGAAAAAAATGACGATTTCGTTGATCCTGTCTTTAATTTTTCTGGGAACCTCTGTGTCCACTCTCTCCACCGATGAGCAGGTGGAGACCCAAGATTATGCGACGGCCTACAAGCAATCCTTGGAGGAGCAAAAGCCACTGATGGTGGTCGTTGGCGCCCCGTGGTGCCCGGCCTGCAACGTTTTGAAGGAAACAACGCTCAAAGAGATGAAGAAAAACGGGGATTTTAAGGCAGTCGCATTGACGATGGTTAATCGAGATGAGCAGCCGGAACTCGCCAAGCAACTAACAAACGGCGAAACCGTGATTCCTCAGATCATTGTCTACACGCCCGAGCAGAATGGCTGGAAGCGACGAAAATTGCTTGGTTTTCAATCGTCCCAACCGGTTCGAAGTTTGATTCGGCGGGCACTTGGTAAGCTCGGTAGTTGAGAAACGCTCTCTTGCGCGTAAGCAACGATCGTCTCGGATTCATGAAAAAAACAGGGGCTCGCGGCTACAGCATTTCCGGGCCTAATTCGCTATTCTTTTCGGTGGACAGCCCGTACGGAGCGGGCGACTCTTTCACCAACGAGAACAGTAACGCGGCATGACCTTTCCCGAATCACTCATGCATTTGGTTCGAACGGACGAGCCACTTGGCCCCCTGGTCTGGTTGGGCATTGGGGGACCAGCGCGGTACTTCGCGGAACCGATTGACGAAGCCGACCTCCGAGGCTTGGTGGGATCGGCCCATGAGCAGGGGCTACCTGTAAGAATTCTTGGCGGCGGAAGTAATTTGCTGGTCCGCGAGGCAGGAGTCGACGGCCTCGTCATCTCCCTGTCAGGGCTGGTGAGCCAACCAACGCTCGAGGGGACCGAGATGACGGTCGGATCGGGTGTGAAACTGTCTCATGCCGTAATCAAGTCGGTCGGCGCTGGACTGGGTGGCTTGGAACATCTTGTTGGCATCCCCGGAACCGTTGGTGGTGCCGTTGTCGGAAATGCATCGGGCGGGGGCCGCGATATTGGGTCTGCAGTCGCCTCGGTTACCGTCCTGGAAACGGACGGATCGGTCCGAACGCTGACACAACAGGAGGCTGGTTTTTCCCACCGGAAAACCTCACTGACTGGATTGCTTGTATTAAAAGTGACCTTCCAACTGGAAACCCGCGACGTTGCGGCACTAACCAAGCGGATGCAAAAGCTGTGGATCAGCCGCAACTCATCCCGCCCCAGCGAGGAACCACGGATTGCCATGCCCTTTGTCGATCCTGACGGAATGCCAGCCAAGGAATTGCTGCAAACGGTCGGATTAGCTGGTCTGCGAGAAGGGGATGTTTCACTCGATACCAATCAACCCCAGTACTTATTGGCCCACAGCGGCGCGACGAGCGATCAATGCCTGAGGTTGATTAAGCGGGTACGCGAACAAGTTTTGCTGCAAACCGGGATCGACTTGCAATTGAATCTGCAAATCTGGTAGATCGTAGGTTGTGGTCGGTTTGATCGACGTCCAACGACCATGTGTCCAAAGGCTAAACGATCGCAGCATCCGCACGCACTGCGAATGCGGTGAACTATTCGAAGGGAATCACCGTGGCGACGCCATCGCCTGACTCTGAACCAACCCGCCCCGCCCGCGATCTACTGCGTCGTCTCATCAAGGCACCAGCAGCCTTTTCAATATTGTGGCCGGCACTACTTATTATTGGCGGCTATGTTGCCTGGCATCGCTGGGGATCTGTTCACGTCACCCAGCGATACAGTGGAATTGATCCAACGCAGATCCGCATCAGCGATCCGCCTGAACACGTCCGCAGCAACATTGTCAAAGCTGTCTACCGCGACACGGCAATGGAAGAGCTTTCCCTACTGGACCGCCAAGCGACAGCCAAAATTGCCTCAGCCTTTTCGATGCATCCGTGGGTCCGCGAGGTAATTGGGGTCCGCAAACTCCCCGGCGGCATCATCGATGTTCGACTCGATTACCGGGTCCCTGTCGCAATGGTTCACGTCTTCAAACCAGATCGCAATGACACCCGCAGCTACTTTTTCCCAGTGGACGGCCAAGGTGTCCTGCTCCCAACAACAGAATTCGCCCAAGCAGAAACCAATCAGTACTTGTACATCGAGGTACCGGGAGTTTATTCGACCAACGACGCAGGGACCCCGTTCGGTGATCGGCGGGTCGAAGCAGCTGCCAAACTCGCCGAATTGCTGCAACCGGTTCGCGAGGAAACCACGCTACGAAGCATTGGCGTCCACGGTGATCCACGTCAAACGGATACACCGCAACTTGAATTGACGACGCAATCCGGCGCCCGATTGTTCTGGGGAAGCCCACCTGGCAGCGAATTGCCCGGTGAACCGACCGTCGCGATGAAACTGCGAACACTGATGTCTGTCGACAAATCACAAAATGCTGATCTTCGCATGGCAGGCGTTGGGAGTAGTTTGCAGTAATCCTGCCGCCCGCTCTAACAGAGAACGGCGAATCACTCTCATGACAAACGCCTGAACTGGCCCCACACTAGAGCATCTCGCCATCAAGCATGCCGACACCAGCCAACTGGCGGCCAGCCACGGAGATCAGCCAGCCACCTCCAAAACCGGCAAAAGGTTCCCAGTCTCTCGGGCAAACGACGCACTCTGCGATCGCAGACACCTCGCAGACACCTCGCAG
>JARGNK010000140.1:14205-19657 GCA_029213145.1 Rubripirellula sp.
TCGCAGACACCTCGCAGACACCTCGCAGGCACCTCGCAGGCACCTCAAAGAAAAGGCACTTGCCCGTTCCTTGCCCAAAAGATTGGCCGCTTCGCATGAACTCACCTAACCATCCCGCGAGCAGCGGTTCAGCAGGTATCATGAACGGTATGAATGATCATCTGCATGAAAATCGGCTCCTGATGACTCGCCGCCACTTGTTGGGGCGTTCCACACTTGGTTTGGGCACTGCCGCACTGGCAGGACTACTTCCTGCGGAAAATCTGGTCGGCGCTGACCTGGAGCCCGAACGACCCAATGACAGTGGTTTGCATCACAGGGCAAAAGCCAAACATGTGATTTATCTTTTCATGAGTGGTGGTCCCAGCCAGCTTGATTTATGGGACTACAAGCCGAAACTCACCGAAAAATTTAACGAACAATTGCCAGATCATGTTCGCAGCGGTCAACGGATCACTGGTATGACGGCGAATCAGAAAGCTGGTTTGCCATTGTGCCCAAGCAAGTACAAATTCACCCGCCACGACAACAACGACGGTGGTGTTTGGGTGAGCGAGTTGCTTCCGCACACCGCGAAGGTCGCGAAAGAACTGTGCGTGATCAACAGCACGTTCACCGAAGCAATCAACCACGATCCGGCGATCACTTACATTCAGACCGGCAGTCAGATTCCTGGCCGACCGAGTCTTGGCGCGTGGCTCAGCTACGGTTTGGGTAGCATGAACGAAGACCTACCGCACTACGTGGTGATGCACGCCAAGACCAGCTTTGCTGAACAAAGCCTCTTCAATCGTTTGTGGGGAACTGGATTCATGCCGTCTGACCATCAAGGGATTCTGATGCGCAGCGAGGGCGATCCAGTCCTGTATCTCAGCAATCCTGCAGGTGTCTCGGGAGGTGATCGCCGCCGTCAGCTCGATGCGTTGGCAGCCTTGAATCAAGGATTGCATCAAGAGATCGGTAATCCGGAAATCATGGCTAGGATCAAACAACATGAAATGGCTTACCGGATGCAAACATCGGTACCTGAACTGATGGATCTTTCCCAGGAAACCGAACAAACCTTGCAGCTATACGGTGACGACGTCAACAAACCGGGCACGTTCGCTGCATGCTGTTTGAATGCAAGGCGATTAGCCGAACGCGGAGTACGCAACATTCAAATCTTTCATCGTGGCTGGGATGCTCACGGAAGATTGCCAACCGAACATGAATCGCAATGCCGTGATATCGACCAAGCGTGTGCTGGCCTTATCCGCGACCTAAAGCAGCGCGGTATGCTTGACGAAACCCTGGTCATCTGGGGCGGCGAATTCGGACGAACCGCTTACTGCCAGGGCAACCTGACACGTGACAACTATGGTCGTGATCACCACCCTCGTTGCTTCTCGACCTGGATGGCCGGTGGCGGTGTTCGCCCAGGAATCACGTACGGGCAAAGTGACGAGTATGGATACAACATTGCCGACGCGGATGGCAATCCACTTGATCCGCAACCGGGCAAAGAAACGTGGACTCCCGGAACCATGCACATTCATGATTTAAATGCGACGATCCTACACCTACTTGGCATCGACCATCGGCGTTTAACCTACCGCTACCAAGGCCGCGATTACCGCCTCACCGACGTCCACGGGCACGTCGTCCACGACGTCCTCGCGTAGCCCCAGGCGATTACTGCAACATATTTCGATACATGTTGATTCCCGCTGGCCCGACAAGGACCACAAAGATCCCAGGAAAGATGAACAGCACGAGCGGGAAGATCATTTTCACAGCAGTTTTGGCAGCTTTCTCCTCAGCAATTTGTCGCCGCTTCGTTCGCATCGAATCACTTTGCACACGCAGCGCAGTCGCCACCGATGACCCGAACTTGTCAGCCTGAATCAGAATCGAAGCGAGCTGTTTCAAATCATCCACACCACTGCGGTAACCGAGCGCCTGCAGCACTTCAGCGCGAGTTCGACCGAACTGCAATTGCTGGTTGGCAATGCCAAACTCTTCGCCGATCTCTCTGTGGCTCTTGAGCATCTCTTCGGCGACTTTTCGCAAGGCCTGGTCAATTCCCAAACCGGCCTCGACGCAAACCACCATCAAGTCCAACGCGTCAGGTAACCCAAGAAACACTTTTTCCTTGCGGCGTTTTGCGAGATGCTCAAGTAGCAATTTCGGAATCGCAAACCCAATAACAATCCCTGCCGCGGCCTTCATCACCAACCCTTGACTGAAGCCATCGGCAACCATGCCAAACACTCCGCCAGCAAAAAGACCAACGCCCGACAGGATAAGCTGGATTCCTTTGAAGACGATGGGAGCCGATTCACGCTGAAAACCCGCATTCACGAGTTTCTCGCGTAGCTGGCTCATCTCCTTTTCACTTCCCTGAACTTTATCAGCCAGTGGCGATGTCGCTTTTTCGAGAACCGATGCCAGTGCCTCATTTTTTTTGCGCTGTTTATCACCAGCTGACTCACCTGAATCACCGGCTGATGAATTCCCTTTCCGAAGCATATCGAGCCGTGCTTCCGCGCGGGGCTTATCCTCACCGCTAACACGCCCAATAACTAACCAGGCCGCTGCAGTCACGCCAATGAAAATCGCGATCGAAGCGAGTGTCACCGGATCAATCATGGCCAATATCGTCATCGTTGTCATGTCACTCATTCCTAGACAGTCCCGACAGGGTGAACCGTAATTTGTCTCGTAGCCAAGTTTCCAGATTTCTGCCGATCTCAAACCTTGATGGTGATGATTTTTTTGATCACCAAGGCGCCAATCATTTGAGTCACCAATGCGGCGCACAGCATGTAACGCCCAATCTCATCGGTAAACAACATCGTCACGTATTCGTAATTCAACTTCAGCATTACCATGAAAAGCACCGGTGGCAGTGCCAACAGCACCGCACCACTCATTCGCCCTTCACCTGTGAGTGCCTGGATTTGCCCCAAAATCATGAGCCGCTCTCGAATCAGGTATCCGATCTTGTCGAGGATTTCAGCCAAATCGCCCCCGGTTTGACGCTGCAGCACAACAGCAGTTGCAAAAAAGCGAAGATCCATGTTGGGAACGCGTTGAGCCATATCTTCAATGGCTTCCTCGAGCGGGATCCCAAAGTTCTGTTCTTCGAAGGCACGCCCGAACTCGGTCGCCAAAGGTGCTTCCATTTCACTAGCGACGAGTCCAAACCCAGCGTTCAGAGAGTGACCGGCACGCAGTGACCGGCCCAGTAACTCGAGTGCCTCAGGCATCTGCTGCCCAAATTTTGCCAACCTCCGCTTCCTTTTCAGGATCAACCAACCGATTGGTAATCCTGTGAATAACAAACCCAGGATCGGCCCCAACAACACGGGCACGGGCGTCACAACACAGGCAAAAATCCCGCCCAAAAAACAGGCCAAACAGACAAAGGCGAATTTCGCCGGATTCATCTGAATATCGGCTTGCTCCAAATAGTCATTCAGAGCGGGCAAATTGGAAACAAGCCTCGCAAACAGACTTGATGATTCATCCAAGCCTTTGTTCAGGAGCAGCGAGCCTCCATCAGGATCGTCGCTTGACCCTGCGTGGCGACGCGTTGCCATCTCGCTGAGACGATCCTCGATCGCAGTGGACTGACTGCCAGGCACCAAGACGTTCACCGCAAACGCCACTAAGGAAGCGACAAACACGCCGACTGCGATGACGATGACTAACACACTCATAGCTGAACTACCGGTATCCGTGTTGAATGGATTGGTTTCTGATCCCCGAACATGCAGGCTTACGCCTGCAGCATGACTCGTTCACGAAATGCGCTGGCTGGCAATCGCACCCCGGCGGACTCTAATTTGTCCATGAAGCTTGGCCGGACTCCAGTGCACTCAAATTGACCGAATGCTTTGCCCTCTTCATTGACACCTTTTTGGGCAAACTTGTAGATGTCCTGCATGATGATCGTGTCTTGCTCCATCCCGACCACCTCTGTGATCGCCGTGATACGACGCGGCCCACCTTGCAAGCGGTTGGCTTGAATCAAAATATCGACCGCACCAGAGATCTGTTGCCGAATCGCTTTTACTGGAAGCTCAAAACCCGCCATCATGACCAGAGTTTCCAAGCGGGCGATCGCGTCACGTGGAGTATTGGCGTGAATCGTTGTCATTGAACCGTCGTGTCCGGTATTCATCGCCTGCAACATGTCCAACGTTTCACCGCCACGACATTCACCAATGATGATCCGCTCGGGACGCATACGAAGGGCGTTCTTGACAAGGTCCGTTGCAGTGACCGCGCCGTTGCCTTCGATGTTCGGTGGACGCGTCTCCAAACGCACCACGTGATCTTGCTGCAACTGTAACTCGGCCGCGTCCTCAATCGTCACGATACGATCTTCGTGACCAATGAATGAGGACAATGTATTCAACAGTGTCGTCTTACCAGAACCTGTACCGCCGGCGATGATGATGTTCAGTCGTGCCTTGATACAGCCTTCAAGCAGCATCACCATTTCAGGTGTGAAAGCCTTGTAATTGAGCAAGTCTTCCAACTTCAGGGGATTGCTACCGAAACGCCGAATACTGACCGCCGCTCCATCCAACGCCAACGGTGGAATGATGGCGTTTACACGTGATCCATCTTCCAAACGTGCATCCACCATTGGGGATGTCTCGTCGACTCGGCGGCCAACCTTACTCACAATTCGATCAATGATCTGCAACAAATGCTTGCCATCACGGAACTCCACCTTGGACTTCTGTAACTGGCCACCCTTTTCCACATAGATGTTCTTGGGACCATTGATCAAGATATCACTGACACCCCGATCTTTCAGAATCAACTCCAACGGCCCTAATCCCAGCACCTCGTCGATCACCTCGTCGACGATCCGCTCGCGTTCTTGACGGTTTAGGAGAGTCTCCTCTTGGTCGCATAAGTGCTCAACGACCACACGAATTTCGCGTTTGAGCGTATCGCCCTTGAGATCCCCAACTCGAGAGAGGTCCAGCTTGTCGACCAATTTCCCATGAATCCGTCGTTTGACTTCTTCGAATTGGTCTTGCCGACTGGCCTCAGTCCGAGGCATTTGATTATTCGTGCGCATCGCAGATTTTTCCTTTTCTGAAAAAACCGTCAGGTCCCTTGCATTCCCCCTCATCCTTGCAGCCGCGCTGCGGATAGGCGTGACCAACTCACGCCCAGTTCCAGATGAAAGCATTTCCGGCGGGTTGTAACGTCTGACCGGCCTAAGAATTCAACCACTACCAATCCCAGGTCGGTGCAGACGCCTATCCCTTCGCAAGCATAGGACGCGAACGAGGCACTTTCGTTAGTTTTCACGCAGAGAATGTGACTCGATCCATGATTTGATCCAAATCAAGAAGCCAACATCGCCGCGCAGGGAGCAAACTCCCTCCGCCGCGCACAATTGAATCACAAGACCGAATCACAAGACAGAATCACAAGACAGAAT
>JARGNK010000141.1 GCA_029213145.1 Rubripirellula sp.
TCCCGCAACAGACCAGCTTTCCCGCAACAGACCAGCTTTCCCGCAACAGACCAGCCTCCATGCGATTCGCGAGGCCTCAGGCAAAGAGGGAACGAATCGGCTGCCCACCGTTGGTGATCGGAACGGGACGCTCACCATCGTACAAATATTCTGCCGGGTCGATGCCCATGGCATGATGAATCGTGGCGTGAAAATCTGGAATACTGACTGGCCGATCGACAATTTTTTTCGACAATTCGTCGGTGGCCCCATAAGCACCGCAATGCCGCAAACCGCCACCTGCCAAAACCATTGTAAAGGCCGTTGATTGGTGCCCACGTCCGCCACCCGCATCGAAACCGGCAGGGCGACCAAACTCCGTAGCGACGACAATCAAGGTGCGATCCAACAGTTGCTTGGACTGCAGATCATCAATCATCGCAGACATCGCTCGATCGAGTTGATCAATCAACACATGCTGCTTGAGTTGCCCTTGATTGTGTGTGTCCCAACCGGTGCCGTTCACGAAATTTAAATTATGCGAGACTTCCACAAAACGGACACCGCGTTGAACAAGTCGCCTCGCTAACAGGCATCGTTGACCGAACTCGGTTCCATAGCTCTCGCGAAGCTGATCACTTTCGCTCGCCAAATCGAACACGTCCATAAATTGTGGCCCAGCTAAACGACGGCTAGCCAAGAGTGCTTGATCGTACGATTGAATCGAGGGGGCCGACTTGGTTCTCTGGCTGGCGTTTAGCGTATCCCGCAGCGTATCCAACAACTCGTTGCGGCGTTCCAATCTTGCGGAACCAACCATCGGCGATGGACTCAAACCCGCCGGCCCCGACTCGGTATCTGTTAAGTAAAGATAGCCATCCTTCGCTCCCAAGAAACCGGGCCCGCGTGTCACGTTGGGGTACCCAATCATCACGTAAGGCGGAACCCCTTCGTCGGCGGTGCCAAGTTGATTGGCAACGACACTACCGATCGAGGGGTAACGAAGGGTGCCACTGACCGAGCGTCCCGTGTGAACTCGATTCACGGCAGCTGCGTGTTCGTCAATTACATCATGATGCACGCTTCGCACTGCAGTGACTCGATCCATCCGCTCAGCAACGCGAGCCAAGTGCTGGCAAACCTGCACGTCTTGGACGCAGGTATCAATGGCGTCGTAATCGCTACCCGCTTTACGAGTCTTGGGATCGCCACGACGCTTAGGATCGAACGTATCGATCTGCGCCATCCCGCCACCAAGCCAGATAAAAATACATCGGTCGGCCTGCCCGGCCGAAACCGAACCGTTCGATTCATTGGCCTTCGCCCGCGCGGCAAGCACCGTAGCAGAGGTCGCCAGAAAGGATCGTCGATTGACTTGATTCCACGGCATAGCAGCCCAACGCTCCGCTTAGGGAATGAACAAAAACTCGGGTGTGTTGACCAACGCCCAAACGACATCTTCCAACTGCTGCCGCCAAGCAGGCTGCAACAATCGGCTAGGCATTGGACCGGCGCGCAACCGCTCCGCCTGCCGCAATCGCACTTCAGTGGCGACTGGATGTAAATGGTTCGCCCAGCTGACATTGGGCTCGCGAATGGGCGTTTCCGGCAATAACGGCATCTCCAAAACACGCCCTTCAAAACCAGGCCGCAGCACCGAAGAAAACTGCGTCCGCTCGCTGGCCGTCGGCTGCCGCGTCAAAAAACGTTCGAATAAACGTGATACCAATGCATCTACCGATTCGGCCGCAATCGCGTCACCTGCTACGTGATCGCCGTCAGCCACAATCGTCAATTGGATACTCAATAATCCGTTGGCTAAGACACCAGGCTGAATCACATTCGGTTCGACCTGCCGATGGTTGGTCGGCTCTTGCCGAGATCCGGTCCAACCAAACGCCTCCATACACTCAGCGACTGCTGCTGCGCGAGGGAGTGACAGGGCAGGGCGGTCGCGTTCATTTGACAACGAAGTCAACTGCCACGCCCGACGTGGTTTTCCCAAATTATTTTGTGCCGTCGGCTTCATCCGCGCTTCCGGATCGAATGTCAGTTCATCGCAATTCATTGCTCGACCAATCACCGCGTGCATCGAATCAACTAGCTGCTCAGCTGTCATCCTCCGCATTCGGGGCGCCGCGAAGCGACGTTTGGTTTCATCCCGTTGGATTGGAGCATCGATGGACTGTCGCTGGTAAGCATTCGAATGAAGAATCAATCGCGCAACATGCTTGAAATCGAAATCTGCGGCAACCAATTCTCGGGCCAAAAAGTCCAGCAATTTTGGGTGACTGGGATCAGCCCCTTCCCAATCTTCGACTGGCTCGACAATCCCTTGCCCCAAAAACTGTTTCCACAACCGGTTGACGATCGTCTTGGCGAACTGCCGATTTTCAACCCGCGTGAGCTGATAAGCAAAACGATGGCGGGGATCCTCAGGCAACTGATCGCTTGGGGCATCGGCAGTGTACCGATCCAGGGACCAACTGGGTTCGATTTGATCGCCGGCCGCGATGCTTAACGTAATCAGTGACTCACTTGCTTCCTCACCGTCAAAGAACTCCGCGGGAACACTGCTGGTTACCGGAACTTTCAGCGGCTTTCGTTCCAACATAGCAGCCAACGAGAACAGATCTCGCTGAGTCCAATCGTGATAGGGCGCATCATGACATCGAGCGCACTTCATATTGACACCAAGAAATGCGCTGGTGGCTACATGGGCCTTGGCCGCCATCGGCACATCATTTTCTGCCGCCATCGCGAATCCAGCAGAGCCACCGAATAATTTGCTACCTTCCATTTTCAGTAGCCCGGTCACCCAACGATCAACCGCGACGTTATCACGAAGTTTGTCATAAAGGAACCAACGAAACGGTCCGCTATTGTTCAAACTCGGCTTGAGCACACTCGCGTTTTCACCCAACACATCCATCCAATAGGCGGTCCAATGACCTGCCCAGCGTGGATCTTCCAGCACAAGATCAATCATTTTCGACCGACGCTCAATCGGATCAGATGACAGTGCTTCAAACGCCCGCAATTCCTCTGGTAATGGCACAACACCAACACAATCCAAATACAAACGCCGCAGGAATTGCCTATCTGAGGTGATGGCCGTTCGCGCATCCAAAGCATCGGCGCCCTCCAGCCCCGCATCGATCAATTGGTCAATGACCTGCGAAGCCGGTTCGCTCTTGATTGCATCGTAGGTAAATTCGTCGCCTTCTAATCGACGACCTTCGACGCGATCATTCGGCAGTTCAATCGGATCGAGTTGGCGAATGAATTGGCGAGCCTGTTGATGACGTTGCAACCAAACGGCGTCTTCGGCCGCCGCTGACACCCGACGCTGCCGATCATCGACGCGTTGGATCGCCGCTTGATGCTCACGCTCGTACTCGGCCCAATCTTCGTCGGTCAATGAGATCGCACGATCCAGGCTCAGTAGCTGCCACGCCTGGGAGTCGTCCGTTCGGTAGGCGAGAGTAATTTCACCCGCTTCATAACGATACCCCTTGCCTCCGATCATCGACTGCAAAGCCACAACCGTCGATCCTCCAGTCGTGCTGTGCGTGACGATCTCTTCTCGATGTCCAGGACGCAACGGCCGTAACCAGGGATCTGATTCGGTGTAGGGCTCAACCTCCCCATGACCGCTCGTATTCCCCAGATGCTTGGGAGTTTCAGCGACCAATTCGCTGCCGATCCACACCCGGGACAAGCCTCCAGCGCGAAGCATCCACTGCAACTCACCTGCCGGCAAGTCAATCTCCGCCATGGCAACCAAAAGCGACGGCCCTTTCCAGTCACGCCTCACTCCGTCCAGCGAGTAGGGAACAGGAACCTGCGAAAACCCAAATGCGGACTGGGTGTATTGAACCAGCGGCGAAGGCAAACGCGATGGCATCACCGAATTGCTGCCAACATTTTCGTAAAGCGTCACTGCAACGGCACCTTCGACCAACCCACCAACGGGCGGAGAAGGTGGATGCAAGATCGCGATTCTCCGTTTAGCGTATTCCTCGACCGGTGTGATTCGCCTGGCAATCACGACATCGTCGATAGCACCCTGCAAAGACGAACCGGACGCGGCCCCCATCGAAGACCCGATCCAAACGTCGTCGTCATCGACAACGGGCGGTCGCTTGGTTGGCCCTCCCATATCCCACGAACCACTCAATGAGTTTCCGTTCAGGATACCACGAATGCTCTCCGGCTCACCAAACCGATAAGTCACCGCCACATGATGCCACATACCGTCCAGTTGCATTCCAGATTTGCTGGTCCAACGATGCCAATCCCCCGGCTGTTCGTCAGTCCCCTGACTCCGGAACAAGAAACTTAACGCGGCTTGACCACCAACCGATCGCAATCGCAAGGCGTAGTTCTGGTTGTTCTTCGGACCATCGCGATGTGTCCTGCCTTTACCGACCACGTAAACATTCTGTCCAGAACTGATTTGATCCAAACGCACCCATGCTTCTAACGTAATTGGATCACCTTGCAAAAAGTCGAGCGAACCGTGCTCGGCATCATCCGCAATCCGAACGTAATCACCTTTACCGTCAAGCAACAAAGCATGATTGGAATCGGGCATGCCCACGTAATCGACGCCGCTTGGACCGATCGGTGAGACGACCGCGTTACCCTGCAGAGAACCAGTGGACGACGGCGATTCAAAATCCCATTGCCAGCGCTCCGCCAACACAACCGCAGCGTTCAAAGCAAACAGGCAAGCGAACAGGAAACGCATGGCAACACGCAAAACAATGAGCCTCGATGGGGCAGACGAGTGCTGAAAATTAAAAATCATTTCGCACAACGCAACCAAAAGACACGATCAATCAGGTCCGCCGCCCATTATGCACGAACCAGGAAAGGATCGCAAAAATCGCCTCCTGCATGAGGTGACCACGATTAGCCTCACCCAAAAAGCGTGCGAAAAGCTCCGGGCAAGGCGGCCCCGCCCGAGAACAGAGCCCGCCAGTTAAGCGAATAGCGGCTTCGGCGGTACCAAACAATCGTGGAATCGTTCGAGTCGACTCAGGAGATCAATTCATGCAGGTAGATCAGCGATTTCCCGAGCCGTCCACCATAGTTTCCGGCGCTGATTCGAATCAGGTTGGGAGTTTTAGCGGCGGCATGAATGGCGTTCCGAGTCGCTTGCTGCAGCGACTCTAGATCTCGACCATTCAAAATGATTTCCATGATGCTGCCGACCCCTTCTGGAACCTTCGATTTTTCACCGAGCTTTTCCTTCAGGGTGGGACAGTACTCTGCGTAGGTCGCGGCGATCAGAAAGTCATAACTGCTACCAGCCTTCGATCCACTCGCAGCGATTCCACCTGGAAAGGTGGTAATGACATCAGCGGTTTGGTCGACGGCCTCCGCAGCTCGCTCTGCCGCATCCAAAGCAACATCTTCGTTGCCACCAAAGAACCATAAATTCCCACCCATTACACCATCGCGAAAACCAAACCGGCTGGAAAGGAAAAATTCACCACCCAGAATCGGCACGACCCAGCCCTTTTGACCATAGCGTTGATCACGAAATTGATGACGGTCGCCAAACATAGCGACCTTCCGCCCAAGCTTGAAATAGTCCTCCGTGTCCAAGCGATTGAAGCACCGCGCAGAGGGACAGGTCAGCACGTTCTGACTGATCCTAGCCAACATCACTTTCTCGAGATGTCGCCGCCGGTTTTTCACAAATCGCGGCACGTGAAATTGAATCACGGCCCCCGGCCGGCCGTCTGGTGTGCCGCCATCGGCCGCTTGCTGCTCGTCGATCCACTGCGAGACGCCCGCTTCACAATCACACAAAATCGTGCTGGAAGCATGCCCTACCACGGCCGCGACACAATGCTGCAACCACCGGGTGCTGCGAGCAGTGACAAGAATCTCTCCGTAAATACTACGGAAGCCCTCGGCGTAGGTATCGTCAACCAGTTCTTTCAATTCAATCGTCGTTCCAGTACTCATTCGCTGCGTCCAATCCCTTCATAGACCTTTGCTTCTGTCACCACTTTATCCATGAAGATATCGTGATCCTGCATCGGTATCTCGTCAAACATCTGGCACTCAAACGCAAGTGCAATTAAGGGCGTTTCCGCTTTGGCGTTTTCGAGCAACTTATCGTAGTAGCCTTTGCCGTGACCAGTCCGTCCCCCACGAGCATCAAAGGCAACCCCCGGCACCAAAATCAAATCCAATTCACTGACGTCGATACGTTTTGCATCGACACTGCGAAGATCCTCTCGGGGCTCCAGAATCTTGTACATCCCAGTTTCCAATTCATCCATGGACTGCAGATGAAACAGCTCTAACTCGCCATCGACACAGTAAGGAATCACGACATTCTTGCCACTTTCCAACGCTTGCGGCAAAGCGTGACGAGTGCGAGCCTCGGCGCGTACATCGACGTACCACATCACGCAGTTAGCCGCTTGGTACTCGGGCAAAGCAATAACACGCGTCGTGATCTGCTGACTCACTTCATCCTTATTCGTCTGATCCTTGCGAGCCGCATGGGCGAGTTTTCGAATTTCAGTTTTGCGTTCAGAAAGTTGTTCCATGCTCACGAAAAAATTCCTCAGGGTGACTGATGCTTCTATGCCAACACGGGTGATGGCGATCTAAGCGATGATGATGTGGGTCAAAAGTAATTACAAAACAGGTTTACAGCTGGGCAAACCTCGCAGCTGGCTCGGTCCATAAATCCGAATCCACAGGTTCATAGGTGGCAGTTTCAAAACTCTCGCGAACAACCTTGCGGGCCGCGTCGATTGAATCGAGGCTGCCAGTTCCCATCATTTGCATTAACACATTTCCAATCGCTGTCGCTTCGTCTGGTCCAGCGATCACGGTGCGGTTGCAAGCATCAGCCGTCATTTGACACAACAACTGGTTCAAGGAACCACCACCAACAATGTGAATGGTTTCGATATGACTCTCGGTTAAAGATTCAAGCATCTGCAGACAGGCGCGATATCGCAAAGCCAATCCTTCCAATGCCGCACGATAGAGCACCCCATCGTCATGAGCCGTCGCTTGCCCGGTTCGCTCGGCAAACGATTCAATCGCATCAACCATGTCATCGGGAGCCACAAAGACAGGATCATCCGGATTGACCAGCAATGCGAATGGAGACGCTTGCCGCGCCGCATCAACCATTTCTGCCCAACTGCAAGCACGGCCATGACGTTCCATCGACTTACGAATCTGCTGAAAGACCCACAAGCCACCGATATTCTTCAAGAGTCGTGTGCTGCCACGCACTCCACCCTCGTTCGTGAAATTTAACTCGGCACATCGTTCACTGATTTGCGGTTCGGGTAATTCGCATCCCATCAAAGACCATGTGCCGCTACTGATGTAACACCAGGTTGGTGAAGCGGGCGCGAATTCGTTGGCCGGAACCGCCAACACAGCCGACGCTGTGTCATGAGTCGCAGGGACGACCACCGGAACATCAACCAGGCCCGTTTGAGCCGCTACCGAAGGTTGCACTACGCCTAACTGGCTGCCCGGTTCAATCGGATCAATAAACAAATGCTGAGGCAATCCAAAACGGCGAATTAGTTCACCATGCCATTGCTTGGTGCGTGGATCCAACAACTGAGTCGTCGAAGCATTGGTGACCTCGATGCTACGTTTTCCAGTCAGCAACCAGTGAAAGAAGTCTCCCATCATCAAAAAACCGTCAGCGATCTCTAACGCTGGATCCTCATTGGAAACGGCGGCCAACAACTGGTACAGCGAATTGATTTGCATGAACTGCAAACCTGTCGCCTCGAAGATCTCATGCCTCGGAACCGTTTCGAAAGCCTGTTCCACCATCCCGCCATTTCGCGGGTCACGATATGACCGAACCGGCCCAGTTTGCTGCTCATTGTTGTCAACCAACACAAAGTCGACTCCCCACGTATCGACACCAACCGAGGCGATGTCAACATAACGATCCTTTGCCAACCGCAAGCCCGTCAGGATTTCTCGCCATAGCCCGACGACATCCCACTGCAAAGAATCCTGAATCCGAACCGCCTCGTTTTCAAAACGATGAATCGGCTCGAGTGTCATCCGCTGACCCTCCATCACACCCGCCAGGACGCGACCGCTAGAGGCCCCCAGGTCAACAGCCAGGTGGATGCGTTTTTCCGTCATCGGTGCGATTCCTAAACTATGTGAAAACAACGAAAACCGCCGAGGAAACCCAATCCCCCCGGCCGAGACTTCCTACTACCAAGCCTGTCCTCTTACCCCGGCACCCTCGTTGGCCCCGCTTAGCTGGGCCCGATTAGCACCCAGGACGATGGATCGTCTGGAAGCAGCGACCCCCTACTTCCACGAGCCCCCCGATTATCACGAGTCCCCCACTGTCACGAGTCCCCCTGTTCACGGACACCCTGTTCACGGCGGCCTGCATTCACAAGCAGGGGCATTCACAAGCAGGGGCATTCACGAGCGGGGGCGGGCAGCCGATGGACGCTCAGGTGGGTGACCGAGGCGGTCGGACCGGCCGACCTCCCAAGCTTCCTGTCAGATAACGTATCGCGAACCGAGCAAACGCAAAAGCGAGCAACAAAACAGGCAAAATAGGCAAAGGCTGCTCATCTGATGATTTGCTGCCATTTCAAAGGGAGCGTCGGGTGGCTGATATCTGGTCCAACCTGTCCCTAGCGGGGGGGCAGTTGAGTGACGGACCGCCAAATTGCTCGGTCCGGCTGGTAAGAAAGATTCGTCCAAATTTTTTAAATCGCGCTTCCCTAACGCTTTACCGCGTCCAAGCTGTCTGCGGAGGTGAAAAAGCGAGAATCTGCAGTTGACCGAACTGGCCGAGGGCGTAACCTAACGCTGTTGAGGAAAGGGCATGGCCGAACGGCCGTGCCTTTTTTCACCACTACAGAAAACGCTTCATCGATCCCCGCAACCCTTTGCCAGCATTGGACTTGCGTTGGAAACCGAACAGAGATTCGGCGTGTTGAAGCCGTATAATGATCTTCCGCGAGTTCGCCTTGCGTGGGGTTAACGCGGTCAGCTTGCGGCCACGGGCTGACATCGTTTGATGGCTCTCCGAACAGGAGTTCACGAGCCGTCTTCGGATCCTCACGGGCCGGGTACAAGGAGTGCCCGGCCGCGAACGCTCGCTTCTTCGCAGTCCCCTGGTTCGCTCTCCAATCGCAGTCACTTCGGGCGGCATCTGGTCGTTCGAAATCATTCAGTTTGAGCGACTGCTAACGCCCGAGATCGACTTCGCCTCGCTCCCAGGCATCCATAAAAGCTGGCAAGCTGGGTAGCATATTTTCGGCTGTTCGAATTTGCTCAACGGTCATCCAGTGAACGTCAGCGACTTCGGCTGGGTTTGCGACGGGAGTGACTTCATGATCAAGATGAGTTAGCCACCAAGCTAGATTGGTCCCCCAAGCGGTGACACTTCGCCAACACAATTGAATGGGATCAACATCAATCGCTAATTCTTCCTGCATCTCGCGAACCAACGCTTCGGGTTCACTTTCTCCCAATTCGATCCCTCCGCCAGGAAAACATAACATTCCAGGTGCAACGACCGTCATGGAACGCCGAATGATCAGCAGACGATCGTCACGAAAAATGACGCCAACGACGCCGTGTCGATGACGAGTGGATGGCTTGGCGTGGTTCATAAATCTGTTGTAAACGCACGGGTGAATGAAGGGAAGGCGTGCGTCCACTCACGAAACTCCAACAACGTCCTACCGCATTGTCATAAGCTCCACGAGAAAATCGCACGCCGCCAAAGCACTCGATTGCGGAGCGAATCAGAATTGGTTCGAGACCGACCGAACCTCGAGAGCAGCGCCAGCTTCTGGTCGAACGGAGTGAGCTCAGAAGCTGCAAAGTCTGCCAAGCGAACCTAACACCCCAAAGGAAGCGGGCCAAAGCGAGTACGATTGAGGGGCGCATGAACCGGTACAACAACTTGGCATCGAAAAGCGTCAGAGCCTTGCTGTTTATTTACACAGGTATCAAAGAATGATTGATCCCGGTATCACGCAAATAGACTGCTAGAAATTCGCCTGCGAAGAAACAGAAGCCCGGTGGCTAGAAGGGATGAAGACGATTTGGTTGACCACAAAAATCTGGAGAATGCACACCGTTTCCTACGGGGTCCTGAGGCAGCCGAGGCGTTGCGGATTATTTCCGAATTGCACGAGGCCGGTTTCATCGCCTACATGGCCGGTGGATGCGTGCGTGATGCACTGCTGGGGAATACCCCCAAGGATTATGACGTGGCAACCGATGCTACGCCGGATGCGATTCGCAATGTGTTCGGAAAACGCAAAACACTCGCCTTTGGGGCGTCATTTGGAGTGATGGCTGTACTGCCATCACGAGGACGTTGCGGTTCGACAGCCGAACCAACGGAAGTAGCAACATTTCGCAGTGATGGTTTCTACAGCGACGGACGACGGCCTGATTCAGTCCATTTTGGCGATGCTGAGCACGATGTGCGGCGGCGTGACTTCACCATCAATGGGCTCTTTTACGATCCCCTTGCCGATCGAATCATCGATTTTGTCGGCGGGGTCGAGGATTTAAATCGTGGCTTGCTTCGGACGATCGGCAACCCAGTTGATCGCTTTGCGGAGGACAAACTGCGAATGCTGCGAGCGGTGCGATTCGCGACCACAATGGCTTTTGAAATCGACCCAGCTACGCGAGAAGCAATCATTCACCACGCAGCGGATATCACACAGGTGAGCGGTGAGCGAATTGGCGCCGAAATGCGGCGGGTGTTGGTCCATGCCAACCTGCTGCAAGGCCTGGAGCACTTGCAGTCTTGCGGCTTGGATCGACTGGTATTTCCCGAGATGCAATCGCTGAACTGGGACGTGCTACGGGGAATGCGAGAAGTTGCGGGACGATCAGAACCGTCGAGAAAGTCGCTGGGGGCAAAGTCGCTGGGGGAATGGAATGTTCCAAGATCTCTGGCCGCCGTGGTCAGCAATCTGGAGGATCCATCATCTGTCCCGTCGTCGCTGATTGATCGCTGGAGGCTATCCAATTTGGAAGTTCGCATGGCTGATTCAGCACTCAGCCACTGGCAAACGATCGCGACCGCTGACCGGCAAAAATGGTCAACGGTACAACCCATTCTGGTCGATCGTGATATCGACACCATCATCTGGTTGGCGGAAGCCCGGGTTGCAGTGCAGCAACTCGGTCGCGGCGGCGTGGAGAGAGCTCGAGAAGCGTTGGAATGGCCTGCTGAGCAGCTTGACCCTCCGCCGCTGCTGAATGGGGACGACCTGCGACAACTTGGCATTCCTGGCGGCCCTGAACTGGGACGGCTCCTCAAAAAGATCAGACAGGCCCAGCTCAACGGAGAATTGCGCACTCGAGAGGAAGCGGAGAAAACCGCCGAAAAGTCGCTAAAAACGGTCGATCCTTAGGGGTGTGGGCACGCATCGGCGATTGACGGGCAAGCCTCTCAGAGCTTTGAATCTGGCTGACCGGGGAGAACAAAACCATACCGCAAAAGGTGAGCTCAGAGGCTCAAACCGTTCGCGTGGCGACTTTCTATCTTGACGGCGTCGCCAGCTGCCGATTATTCCAGCATTCAGTCTCACCGCATTAGAACTGCGATTCCAATCGAGTCCAACCAAGGAAGGTTGCCACCGATGACCGATATTCCAAGCGTTCCACTCCTAGATGTCAATCGTGATAACAGCCCACATCGCGAGGAATTCATCGAGGCGATCTCCGAAGTCATCGACAGCGGTCGCTATCTTTTTGGCCTCGACGTAAGCGAACTGGAACGCGAAATCGCAGCCTACAGCCAAGTGGAAAACGCCGTGAGCTGCGCGTCCGGAAGTGATGCCCTGCTGCTTGCTCTGATGGCGTTAGGAATCGGGCCAGGCGACGAAGTGATCGTCCCCAGCTTTACCTTCTTTGCTTCAGTCAGCTGCATCACACGACTCGGCGCGACACCCATCTTCGCCGACATTCGACCCGACACATTCAACGTCGATCCCGATGCGATTGAAGCCGCAATCACATCACGCACCAAAGCGATTATCCCCGTTCACTTGTTTGGTCAGTGCGCCGAAATCGATCGCATCTGCCAAATCGCCGGCGACCACGATATTCCAGTCGTGGAAGATGCAGCTCAGGCAATCGGGGCCGCTTACCACTCGCGACCGGCCGGCAGTTGGGGCTTGGTCGGATGCTTTAGCTTTTACCCCACCAAAAATCTTGGCGGCATGGGCGACGGCGGCATGCTGACGTCTTGCGATGCCGCAACAGCCGATCGTCTGCGACTGTTTGCCGGACACGGCATGCGTCCGCGGTATTACCATCAAGTTGTCGGCATCAATAGCCGTCTCGACACGATGCAAGCGGCTGTGCTCCGGGTAAAGCTGAAATCACTTCCCCAAGCCGTCGAAAACCGCACCCAAATTGCGGCGCGTTACACGCGAATGCTGACAGAATCTAATTTGGCAGGCGAGCATTTGGTCCTACCCACCGTCGACCCCAACGCATTCCATGTATGGAATCAATACGCGATCCGAATCACCGGTGGACAGCGTGACGCACTTCGTAATCACATGGCTGAAAACGGCGTTGCCAGCGAAATCTACTACCCTGTACCAATGCACCAACAACAGTGCTTTGAATACTTGAAGGTTGAGAAAGATTCGCTCCCCGAAACGGTTCGAGCGAGTGAAGAGGTTTTGAACCTGCCGATTTTCCCGAGTCTTACCGAAGCGGAACAGATCCGCGTCGTGGAAACCATTTCGGGCTACTTCGCCAGTGGCGTCAAAGCTGCCGCGTAACGACAGGAACTAATCCGTCGGGACCACCGAAACCAGTCCTTCAGAAAAACGCATGTCGTTCTGGAGGACATACGTCGTGATTGACGAGACCGCGGTAGCCTGCACTTTTCGATCGCTGCACTTTTCGATCGCTGCACTTTTCGATCGCTGCACCTTTCGATCGCTGCGTGGAACGGCGGCAGGCGCTGACGCCACGGAGCAACCCATCTCCAGCGACTTGCCGCTCATCGCAACTACCGCGAAACCGAAGTTCATCGCTGGCAACAGCATTCAATTTGAACGAGCGAAAAAAACCGATCCGTCAGTTACCCACCCACGTTGCTGTTCCTCAGCAGCGGTAAACGGACGGCGACAAATCAACCGGCACCCCGCTTGGCTAACTTGATCAACGATCGACGAATTGCCGCTGCATTTGGCTGAGCCCCCTTCTTGGGTCGCACAACAAAGTCAAAGCCGGGCGGCAATTGTTCACGTTGAGTTCGATAGGCTTCGCGGATCAATCGCTTCCAATGATTACGGAGCACCGCAGAGCCAGTTTTCTTCGGGATGGTCACACCTAAACGGGGCGCTGAGGGGGACCGACTGGCACGTGCGTAAAGGACGAGCATGCCGTCAGCTGCGCAATTTCCCCGCCGTAGTATCTGAGTAAAGTCTTCTCCGCGAAGCACTCGGTAGCGTTTGGGAAATAATTGATTCACGATCCAAACCCCAGCGATTCTGGTCCAGCCAATTCAAATGATGGCGATGTCAGTGGCAACCATTCGGTCCAGCGAATGAACTTGGCGGTCGAAGTTTCTTTCAAGCAGCGCTTCTTCCAAGTCACAAAACCTTGAGAACGGCTACCTTGAGCACGGCTACCTTGAGCACGGCTCAAGATCGAAACAACGATGCAAGGTAGACCCTCTCATCAAAAAGCCAAATGATCCCTGGGCGATATGGGACACCTTTCGTCCAACTGTTGAATCAGTTCTTTGGACTCCGCATCCCACTCGGTGGGAAGTTGCAGCTGCAGCACGACGATCAGGTCTCCGCTTGATCCATCTGGTTTCTTGACACCTTGTCCTTTAAGCCGCAGACGACGCCCTCCGCTGCTTCCCGCTGGGATGCTGAGCGTACCAGTTCCGGCTGGGATCGGGATATCAACTTTTGCTCCCAACGCAGCCTCTGCCAGTGTGACAGGCAAAGTCAGTTCGAGGTTCTGTCCATCTCGTCTGAAATGTGGATGATCCGAAACCTTGATGATCAGAATAAGGTCGCCGGGTGGCCCACCGTTGGGAGAAGGTTCCCCACGTTCGCGTAGCCGGATTTTAGATCCCGTCTCGACACCAGGCGGAATAGTGACGGAGATCTTATCGTTCTGAAGATAAAATTCAGGCTTGCCACCGACCACCGCGGTTTGCAGCGGAATCTCTAGTTCGTGACGCAGATTCGCGCCGCGGGTTGGCTGTGCTGGCCGACTGCGTCCCCCCCGTCGTCGGCCACCACCCGCCCTGGCTCCTCCTGGACCGCGACCGCCACCCATCATCTGCTCGAAGAAATCGGAGAATCCTTCGAACTGGGCCCCACCCCGCGATCCACCGAATACCTGATCCAGATCCAGGCCATCGAATCCGCCGCCACCCTGCTGGTAACCGGTGCTGCGAATCTTCTCAAAATCCGCACCGTACCGATCGTAGGCTGCCCGTTTTTCGTCGTTGCTCAGCACATCGTACGCTTCCTGGACCCGCTTGAACTTGTCTCTCGCGACCTTGTCATCGGGGTTTTTGTCGGGATGGAATTTTAAAGCGAGTTTGCGGTGCGCTTTTTTGATGTCATCCTTTGTCGCGTTTTTCTGAACGCCGAGCGTTTGGTACAGGTCTTCAGCCACAAGCAAAAATTCTTTTCAACAGAGGGCAATGAGCGGGGATTCTTCAACCAGCAGGAGCGAACGGAAACAACGGGCAGGTAAACGGGTCGGGCAGGTAAACGGGCCGGAATCAGCACAGCGACTCCGATCTCTCCGAGGATCTCACGATTCACTGAGAATTCAGAGCGATTTGTCTCGCTAAGTTACCCGAAGATTTCGCGAAGTCTCCCATTCGGAGGGTGCGGAGTCCGCGTCGTCGAACTGTCAACTTGGCAAATTCTTGCGGAATCGACTAGTCGAGCAAACGCCGAACCATTTACCGATCGAAGATTATTTGCTTGGCTTCTACGACAACATCGATCCCGCCCGGCAGCGAAAACCGCGAGGTTTCTCCCGCCTGAATCGCGGCAGCGAGACGTTTCCAGTGCCGCTGGCTCATTTCTTGGCGGGGCCAGGCGGATTGATCCCAAAGCCGCTGACAGGCCGCAATAAGAATGGCTTCGTGGGTGCTGGGGGTTTCTCCATCGCAACCAAGCGTCAAGGGTGCCCGCCGCACTTGATGCGTGGCGAGCCAGTGCTCGGCCGCACGCTGAATCACCTCATTCCATTGGCATTGACCGTCAATCGCTCTCAATATGGCGTCCCCCGCCTTGGGAAACTGCTCCTGGAGCAGCGGCATCACTTTGTGACGAATCCAATTTCGACGAAAATCGGCATTTTGATTCGACGAATCCTCACACCAAGACTGTTTGTTCGCCCGCAGCCCATCGCGAATCTGCTCGCGGCGCACCTGGAGGAGAGGCCGCGCCAGCACCAAGTCAGTACCGATTGGCCGGAAGGACCGAATTCCCGTTAAACCGCTTGGCCCCGTTCCTCGCAGCAAATGATGCAATACCGTTTCGAGGTTGTCGTCTGCCGAATGAGCGAGAGCAACGTAACGAGCGCCCGTTCGATGGGCGGTCTCGGTGAGAAAGTCGATTCGCTGCTGACGCATCCCGGCCTCATCCGTCGCCGCCCCATCACCATCCCGGCAGGCGTATTGTACGCCCAATCGCTCGGCAAGTTCCTGCACAAATTGCTGGTCACGGTCAGATTCAGCACCGCGTAACCCATGGTTGAAATGAGCGGCGACCAAAAAACCTGTTGGCCCCGCTGCGACATCACGACGCAGTTCCGCCAATAGGGTCAGCAAACCGACGCTGTCCGCCCCTCCGCTGCAACCAATAACAACCCCAACGCCTTGCCAACGCCCTAGCGGCCACGCCCGACGCGTCTCATCGAGCAAGACTTGCCACGGGCCATCTTCGCATCGTCCGCCGCTAACAGTTGGGACGTTGCTTTCGTAAGGCATAATCAGTTGTTACGTTGGGGGGCGGCCGCGATTGGAACTTTGGTCAGCGGCCTCCATCCAGATTAACAATTTCATTGGACAACAGAATCACCGGTCGACGCGGAAGCTAAACGGACCTGCCCCTAGAATTCACCCACTGGAATTCGGCAGCCAGCTGAACGTCGCATTTCGAACTTGCGTGCCTCGATGTGGACCCTACTCATCATTTTCAGCCTGCATTGGACACGGCCATTGGCTTGGTGCGGACAGTTATGCTGTAGCCACTTGCCCTGGCAATGTTTTCAATTTCGGGACACGCTTCGTCGGATTGCCGAATACGCGAAGATCTCCGCAAATCGGTTGCGTCAGGGTCGAACATGCGTGGGCTTGGCCGCTTGTACCCGACGACCCAACCGGTGGTTTTCGAGTCCTCGATACCGAGGACAAAATGCTTACATCGACGACGATATTAATTGGCTTGATTTCACTTCTGGTGGGATCAGCTTTAACTTTTGGGCTCTTCAAACTCCAGGAAAATAAGCGGCAGACTCGACAGCAGGAGGAGGCGGACAAATTAATCGCTTCACTCCACCAACAAGCTGAAACCGAACGCAGCCAAGTTCTGTTAAAGGCGAAAGAAGAAGCTTTAGCGGCCAAGGCGGCTGCCGAGGAGGAATTGGCAGCCTCGCGGAAATCACAGTTACAGCGAGAGCAAAAACTTGATCGCCGTGAAGACCAACTGACTCGGCAAGAAGAAGGAATCCAAAAACAACAGCGTGGGCTGGAATCGAGTCAAACTCGATTGGCAACGCAAATGCGCGGGATCAGCGAACAACGCGCGCAGCTGGAAAAGTTAAATAAACAGCAACTGGCGGTCTTAGAACAAGCCAGTGGAATGTCGCGTGACGAAGCAGCCAATAACCTGATGAAGGCGCTCGAAAAAGAACTCGAGCACGAGCGGGGCACGGTGCTGCTGAGGCACCAAAAACGGCTAGAAGAGGTCGTGAATACGCAAACCCGTGATATGTTGCTGACCGCGATGCAGCGGTTTGCTTCCGCACATACCGCTGAATCAACCACCAGCACCGTCGATGTGCCAACCGATGACATGAAAGGACGAATCATCGGCCGCGAAGGCCGAAACATCCGCGCGTTCGAGAAAGCAACCGGCGTTGACGTCATCATCGATGATACCCCCGGCGTCGTCATCGTGAGTGGCTTTGATCCTGTCCGCCGCGAAATTGCCCGACTCGCACTCAACCACCTCATCGCTGACGGCAGAATCCATCCCTCCAAAATTGAGGAGGTGGTGGAAGAGACAAGCAAGAAGATCGACGAACTCATCATGCAAAAGGGCCGTGAGGCTGCCGACGAAGCCAATGTCCCCGGACTTCACGACAAGGTCGTTCGCATGCTTGGACGGCTGCACTTCAGAACTTCGTACAGCCAAAATGTACTCCGACACAGCGTGGAAGTTGCCTTCGTCTCGGGACTAGTGGCCGAAATGTTAGGGATGGATGCCGCCGTGGCGCGTCGCTGCGGTTTGTTGCATGACATTGGGAAAGCAGCCGATCATGAACTGGAAGGTGGACACCCGAAAATCGGTGCTGACCTGCTGCAACGGCACAATGAGTCAGCGGAAGTCGTGCACGCGGCGTTGGGACATCATGACGACATCGTCACTGAACGCCCCTACACCATGCTCGTCGCAATCGGGGATGCCTGCAGTGCCAGCCGCCCCGGCGCTCGACGTGAATCGCTGGAACGATATGTCAAGCGAATGGAGGAACTGGAATCAATCGCGACCCGCTTCGAAGGGGTCCGTCAGGCATTCGCCATCAGTGCCGGACGCGAGCTGAGAGTCATCGTCAACAGTGACCGCACAACCGATGAACAAGCCGCAACGATCTGCCACGACATCGCCAAGGCCTTTGAAACCGAACTTACTTACCCGGGTGAGATCAAGGTGACAGTACTTAGGGAATCCCGATTCACCGAGACCGCCAAATAGAGAAACCTGGCGTGCACCTCAGGGTGGTAGGCGTCCGATTGCTAAAATTCCAACAAGGCGACTCTGATGGGGAGACGCTTCGCGAGGGAAATTTCGCGAGGACAACCGTTCGAAGCGGAGTTCCTTTTTGGGAATATGGGATTTGGGAATATGGGAATGGTACGATAAGAACGGAACCTAGACTGGCGTCTAGATTGGCTCAGGCAAGGCTTGGCAAAGGTGCCACGCCGGGAACGGAGAGCGAGTTTTACCGGGCCAGATCGAGCCACCCAAATAGGTCCAGCCCAGCGAGCTGAAACGGTCCCAAAGTGAAGTGGCTAGAACGCGGCTCGCTTGACAGTTCTCGGCGTCGGCCCTAATTTGACGATTCTCTCGCAATTCGCGATGAAATCCGGCACCAGCCAAGTAGAGACGGACTCATTATGAGCGTCGATTTAGAAGCAATTGCCCAACGCGGGCGTTGTGATGTATCCAGCCTGCGACTCGCACTGCCCCTCCTCGAACAAGGCTACTCGCCGCCGTTTTTGGCGCGGTACCGTCGTGATGAATTAGGGGGTCTTGATGAAGCCACCCTGTGGAGTCTTGAGGCTGCTTTGCGGACGAACCAACAAATCGCGGCTCGCCGCGCGGAGTTGAGCGAAGCGTGGAGTCAAACGTCACTGGCCGATCCGGCCATCGGGCACGCGATCAAGAAAGCAAACTCCCAACGAATGCTGGCCAGGCTATCACGCCGGTTAAAGTCCGAATCTCGGGAAAACGCGAGTGATTCAGCGCGGCTTGCGGTTCGCCTATTGAACCCACACCAAGACGATCCTGGCGATCCGGCCGAAATCGCGGCGAAAATCGAAGGACTCACCAACGCGGCCAATGCGTCCGAAAATCTGGACCATTCGCTTGCGACTCGTTTGGCTGGTGATCCGCGTCTAATCGGATCGGCGGTTCGTTGGCTAGCCAAACACGCCCGAATCCATATCGCGAACATCAGCGACCCCCACGGTCACGACGAAAAGGCTGATCCCCCGCCGGCGACCAAAAAAGAAAAGAAAGCCAAACTCGCAAAATCAGACTCGCCTAGCGAAGCGAAAGCAGGAGAAGCTGAAACAACCGCACAGCCAACCAGCGGTCCAGATCAGCCGAGCAGCGAAGCGGCCCCACCAACGGAAAACGAAGCCGCAACGGAAAACGAAGCCGCAACGGCAAACGAAGCCGCAACGGCAAGCGACTCCGCAGTGGCGGAACAATCTGCCGCCACCGCTACCCCAAACTCAGAAGCGGTGACTTCAAGCGAAGCGGTCGCAACCGATTCTGCAATGGCCAGCTCGAAACCACTTGCCGCAGCGACCGATGGCGAAGCTGAGGCTGCCAGCTCTGAGGCACTGACTCTCGAACCAACGCCCCCCACATCCGAGAGCCCCGCATCCGAGAGCCCCGCATCCGAGAGCCCCGCATCCGAGAGCCC
>JARGNK010000333.1:0-1363 GCA_029213145.1 Rubripirellula sp.
TCCATCGCCAATCGAGCGGCTTTCAGGTAGTACTCGATCTGTAACGCCGACATCCCCAATGACACGCCATTGTTTTGGAAGCCATCCGCAGATGCTGGTTCAGGTGGCAGATCCTTGGCGAAATCAAGATCAATACCCAACAAGTCACGCAAGGTGTTGCTGTACTCGTACCGGGTTAGCCGACGCAGCACCGTTTGATTTCCGCCCCCCTTCCGCTCAAGCGCTACTCGGTCCAATTGCGAGCGAATCCAGTTCACCAACGTGCGTCGCGAACCGGCATCGATCGGTGCTGCATCTTCCGGCGGCATCTCACCTAAATTCAAACGGTTCAGCACATCATGCCACGTTTCGGCCGACGCTCCGGCGAACGTTGAATCAAGCGTATCAAGACGAAGCATGCCCTCTTGCTCATCCGCTCCATGGCAGTCGACACAGTGCCGCTTTAGCAATGGCTGGATGTCCTGCTTGTAAAACGCGAGGGCGGCATCCGGATCGACTGACCTCCTCGCTGATTCCTGGGCCGCTGATTCCTGGGCCGCTGATTTCTGGTTCACTGCGAACGTGCAAAACACGCCCAACACTACAGTGATCATCAGAATCAAACGCGGGACCTTCATATCCTTGTGTCCTTCTTGGGGTTTTTAAATCGCTCGGCGGCGGGACGTCCGTGAGAGAGAACGAACTTGAAACAGACAACAAGAGGCAGGAAAAATTAGGTGGGACGAGGCGGGCGGCTCCTCGTTACTCAATTGTAGTCAAGCACACGTGGTTTCACCTACCCGACGCCTCCAATCGACAGCGGACGGGTAAATTCCTGAATTACGAGGCCGCAAGCTAACAATTCAGCCACGAAAACGGTGGACGGCTGAATCGTCGAATGAATCATCATATCGGCCGGCCCAGCTTGGACCCCATCGACGCGACCTCCTCTCCGCTCATGATCAATTGCCGACGCAACGCGAGGTGCTATCGAAATTCACTCGCGGTGATTTGCGAACGGACGTTCTGTTCAAAGCTGTGGTGGGGGACCAGCCGACTCACCGCTGGTTTTTCGAATCGGAAATTTCGGATTCCACGTTGGATGTTCCTGTGTGAGCCAATCGTGAATCTTCGTTGACATCGCGGCTGCAATTCCTGGCTCTTCGTCGATCAGGTTGTTGGCCTCGCTAGGGTCGTCGGTCAGGCAATACAGTTCCCACGCATTCGATTCGTAAAAATAGTAGACCTTGTAACGCTTGTTACCGCCATCATCGATCGCGACCACGGTCGGCTCAGCACGGGTATCCATGTAGCCAGGGAATAAATAAAAGACAGGGTCCCGTTTTTCATTCGACTCAGTATTTCGCAACACATGCTCGAACGA
>JARGNK010000333.1:1373-2575 GCA_029213145.1 Rubripirellula sp.
GTGTTGGTCAGCCGAAGGACGCCACTGATTCCCAGCAAGCTGCAGAAATGTTGGATAGTAATCAATGCAATGAATCTTTCGATGACTGACAGTTCCAGGTGGAATGACTCCGGGCCATCGTGCGATCAAGGGGACGCGAATACCACCTTCGGTCAACATGCCTTTGTTGCCTTTCAATGGCAAATTGTCGGCATGGGTACCACCATTATCCGAGGTAAAGACGACGAGTGTGCTGTTCGCGATGCTGTCGGATGCATCGCCATCCTGGTTGGGATCATCGAGCAGTTCGAGCAATCGTTTCAGGTTCTCATCCACTCCAGCAATGAACCCAAGGTAATCGGCTCGTTTAGCACCTTGGCTTTGAAACGTCTTCTTCAAGTCAGGACGCGCTTTCACTGGTCCATGCACAGCGTACGTGTGAAATTGCAAGTAAAACGGCTTGCCAGCGGCGTGAAGCTTGCCAACCGTTTCTTCCAGTGCGTCACCCACCGCATCGCTAATATGCTTGGGCGTGCCAACTAGCGAAGAATCCAAACCACGCCGCTGTACATACGCGTCACTGTAGGGTGCGCCAAATCGGTCAAAGTGTCCGAGGCCTACGCCTCGAAATTTCCACGCGTCTTCTTTTTTCGTTGCGAAACAACTCGGCTGGTGCCCCTGAGAAAAACCACCGATATTGATGTCAAAACCAGCATTCTCCGGCATCGTGGATTGATCCACGTGACCACCGACGTGGTATTTGCCAATGTGCGCGGTGGCATAGCCGTTTTTGCGAAGTGCCTCTGCCATCGTGACTGCTTCCGCGGCGACATCCTCACTTTGCTTAGGGCCACTGAATTTCGCTTTTTGTTTACTGATTCCGCCACGACCATAGCGATTCAAATTCCCCACGACGTAGACGTCGTTATGAATTCTCGCCGGGTATTGACCGGTCAACATAGCCGCCCGCGTCGGTGCGCAATTCGGCTGTGCATAAGCATGGGTGAAACTTAAACCGTCTTTTGCCAGATTGGCCAGGTTCGGCGTCACGTATTGTTGACCGTGTGTTCCCATGGTGGCCGGTCCGACCCCAATGTGGTTCCATCCCAAGTCATCGACCATGTAAATGATCAGATTTGGTTTCTCTGCCGCCTGTCCAACGACACCAAAAATCAACGCAAGCAAAAAAGCTGGAATCTTCATCAACATCAATTTCCCGTATC
>JARGNK010000142.1 GCA_029213145.1 Rubripirellula sp.
CCAACCAAGCATCAGGGCAACCAGGGTGGAGTGCAGGGCAATTCGTCATGTGCAGAAAACGCCCAATTCGGAAACGCCCCATCCGGAAACGCCCCATCCGGAAACGCAGAACAACAACGAAGTCTGCCAGGAACAACGAAGTCTGCCAGGCAGCCTGAACTGCCTGTAGTAAACGCCCAGTCGCTGCGTTTATTCAGCCTCCACGGACAATACGCCAGAACGGAGAGTGGGTCTCAGTGCCAGTCGCAGGCAGGTGGATCCGCGGGTACCTTCGCGGTTAGACGCGACACTGGTATTCTGACAGGAGCATGATTCGCTCTTCCACCCGTTTCAGAATAGTGCCAGATCAATGAGCATCCAGCGTCAACCGACACGCCCCGTTTCGATCGGTAACATCACCATCGGGGACGGAAATCCGATTGCCGCCCAAAGCATGACGGCGACCAAAACACAGAATATCGAAGCAACTTCGGCACAAGCCGAGGCGCTTCGTGAGCGGGGTGCCGGTGTCGTTAGGATCGCCGTCGATAGCGACAAAGACGCCGCCGCTTTGGCAGAAATCCGGCAGCGGACGACTGCCAATCTCGCGGTCGACCTGCAGGAGAACTTTCGGCTGGCCGAACTCGTTGCACCACACGTTGACAAGATCCGCTACAACCCCGGACATCTGTACCACCACCAACGTGATAAGCCTTGGCAGGACAAGGTGAAATTCATTGTGGACCAAGCATTGGAGCACGACTGTGCCATTCGCATCGGCGTCAATTGCGGCAGTGTCGATCCGGCCAAAAAAGAGAAATACGACGCTACGGATTCGATTACTCCGATGCTCGAAAGCGCCCTGGAGCATTGTGAATTAGTCGATTCATTGGGCTTCACTCGATTCGTCGTTTCTCTCAAGGATAGTGACCCGGCGAAAGTGGTCGATGTCAATCGCCGGTTTGCCCAGCAGCGCCCCGACGTGCCACTGCATCTTGGCGTGACCGAAGCGGGCATGCCACCCGATGGGATCATCAAGACTCGCATCGCCTTCGAACAACTGATCGGACATGGAATCGGAGATACCGTTCGCGTCTCCCTGACATTGCCCAACGACCGAAAACCGGAAGAAATCGATGCCGGCCTAGGGATCATCGATGATATCTATGCGGGACGTGTCCGCAGCGTTGTCAAATTCCAAGAACAAGGGTTGAACATTATCAGTTGCCCAAGCTGTTCGAGAGTAGAAAACGAGGCTTTCATCGATCTGGCAGCAAGCGTCAAAGAAATGACTCAATATGCCGCTGAATACGATCTCACCATTGCAGTGATGGGATGCCGGGTCAATGGACCGGGTGAGACGGACGATGCCGATCTTGGACTTTGGTGCGGCCCCGCAAAAGTAAATCTTAAGCGAGGTCCTGAACCACTCGGCGCCTTCGGGTATGACGAGATCCTGCCGAAGCTAAAGCAAGAACTCGACGCCCTGATTGACCAACAAACTGATTGACCAACAAACTGATTGACCAACAAACTGATTGACCAACAATCGCACGCCGAGAATAGATCATTGAGCGTCCAACAATCGTTCGCCACTATGCCGTGGCGTCGGACAATTGGTTCGCGTTGACGGGAAGCGATGGACCAACTGCCGGTCGATCGCGAATCAGCCTAACGTTGTGCCGGCCGGTGACTGATCATGTTTCGCTCGGTGAAACTGCCAATCGCTGCCTGAAGCACCGAGTCATCCACATCGAGGGTCATTTGCCCTTGGGCGTCTGGGCGTGCTGCGATATAGGTCGCTTCGACAGGCAAATTTGGAACGACGCCGTGACGACTAATTGCTTGTCCGCTTGGCGAGTAGAACTTGGCTGTGGTTAGGCACAATCCAAATCCTGCGGATTGCATCCGGAAGATCCCCTGCACGCTCCCCTTGCCATAGCTCTTCTCGCCAGCGATGACACCGCGACCACTATCGGCGATCGCTCCGGCGAAAATTTCACTGGCGCTGGCACTATCACCATCGATCAAGACAGCCAACGGCACGTTCCAGGTATTCGCTCGGTGAGCGATGTAGTCAAAATTCTCGCGAGCGTTGCGTCCCCGAGTCGTTACGATTCGCCCGTTGCTGATGAAGCGATCAGCGACTTCCACTGCGGCTGACAACAGACCGCCTGGGTTACCACGAACATCAATGATCAAGGATCGCATCCCTTGCCGATGCAATTTCCAGAGCGCCGCTTCGACGTCGCGAGTGGTCGTCTTTTGAAAATTTGTCAAACGCAGATATCCAACACGATTCTCGACATCGACGAAGTGGACATTCTCAACGCAAGGCACATCAACGCGACGACGCTGCACATTCATTTCCCGCACGACGCCGTCAGTCCCTTGGACCGACAGCGAGACATAGGTATGCTCCGGACCGCGAAGCAGATCGGCGACATAATCAGTGTCCGTTTGGTTGGTGAACGCCGATTCGACGCGGACGATTTTTTCCCCCGCCCGAATGCCAGCCTCCTCCGCGGGGCCTCCCGCAATCACTGACAAAATGTTCAAACAGTCTTTTGCCGTCTTAAGCTCAATCCCTAATCCGACGAAGTTGCCCTCGATGTTGGAAAACATCTCGTCCAATTGGCTAGGAGAGAGCAGTCGTGTGTACGGGTCGAGTGTCGAAATTGAGCCACTCAGGTATTCCATCGCGGTCGCTGCCCCACGCAGGCCGAGTTCTGCGCGGGCTAGGTCGGCAACGTAAGCAACGTTCCCACGCAAATCAAATCGAGTTGCAGTGCTGCGGGACTTAAGTTTGTGGTGGACGTTCTGACGGAACGCTTCGATTTTTTCTGGATCGACATCCTTGAGGTGCCGTTGAACAAACTCTTTCTCAGTCAACGCTACTTCCAGCGCGGCCGTACCATGGATCATCACTCGTGACCATTCGATTTGGTCAACGTAATGGGTTTGCAGGTTCGCCAGAATCTCAGAATACAGGTCGAGCGTCTGACTGACGCTCATGTTATCGAGAGACGCCAAATAGCTCTCATCTTGATAACGGCGATTTACGTCGTGGTGCAATCGGCTGATTATCAACCGCTGATAGAGTACCGTACTTTCAGGCATCTCAACGGTTTGCTTTTCATAATGCCGAACCGCGTCGCCCCACATACGAGCGCGTTCAAGTTCGACACCCTTCGAAAGCGCCTGATCGAGCTCCGTCGGCTCCAGGGCGGTTTCAGTGCCAACCGATAAATTAGGCGCTGTGCTGGTGGGTTCAACCTGCCCGTAGACTGGTGCCCAACCGACCAGCACCATCAACACCGTGGCGGCAGACCGCGTAGCGAGGCCGATCGCAAGAGCGACCTCGGTGCGTGAAGAGAAAGGCAAACGCGTTGCAACCCGTGCGTACTCAAGCATGCGCAAAGTATCCGTCGAGCGCCGTCGGTGTGAAGACCATCCGAATGACTGGGAGGTTGCATTCGAATCATGGCCGTGTTGAGACGCTCAGAACACTCGGCCAAAGGAATATAGGTCACAAAAAGTGCCCGGTCAAAAAACCATTCGACGGTATTCCGGAATAGTGACCGCCACCCCTACGACTGGCAACGCCGCAGGAAGGTGGTCGCGGTTATTCCGGTGATTCGCTGTAAAAAGTGCATCGACGAATGACTGACATCTGCGCCTTTCACTGCTCCTCAAGTTTCACGCGTTGTTTCCCGAAGGCTTGAAACTTAGTGCCGCTGCGCGTCCCGCGCAAGAAGAGACGTGGATAAAAAACACCACCCGTCTCGGCGTCCAATAGCAACGATAGGCAATGTCCACCTGACAGACAACATCGTGAAACTGAATGCCGTTGACGTCAACGAATGTTGCCCCCTATTTCTTGTCGCAATTCCTGAAAATGCTCGCTTGTCTTCGAAAAACCGCGGGCGACTCGGGCCAAATCACAGCATCGCTGTGACTAGACAAAGGCCGCCCCAATCACTCCGCGTCGCGCATTCAACTCGGCAGCAGGTCCAATGAACTAGCATGAACTTGAACTCGAGATTCTTCTACCCCCACCACTGCCGATGTATTTGGATCGTGTTGACCACTGTCTTGGTCGCTGCTGGATGCTCGGCGCCGGACTACTTGATGAATCGGGAAGTCCGAGAAAATGCTCTTAGCAACACACTGCAACTGCTAAGCCCTCAAGGGCCACAGATCAGCGAACGCACTTGGAATACTCTCCGTCGGTTCGACTTGGTCGATTATTACAAGTCAAATCACGAAGGATGCTTCGAAACGATTCGGCAACGAATCAGTGAACACCCCGATGCGGAATTGATTTATGCGTTAAGCGAATTGTCTTACGTGAACGGAAAGCGTGCCGAACAAGAGGGTCGTATCAGCGATGCACTCAACGACTACGGTGTAACCCTGACGAACAGCTACGACTATTTGTTCAGCGATGACCTGGAGATGACTCGCAATGCCTATGACCCCCAATTCCGTGCCGCCTGCGATCTGTACAACGAGGCGCTAGAGGATACCCTTCGCGTACTCTGCGCAGAAAACCGGATTGAACCGGGACAGCGCTACAATATCCAAACCCCCGGACGTGAATTCATTGTCCGAACAGAAATGCGGGGAAAATGGACCGAAGAAGAGTTTGATCATTATGAATTCGTGAGTGATTACGAAATCCAAGTACTTCGCAATCGCCACACCACCTACGGGCTGGGAGTTCCCCTTATCGCCGTGCGGCGGCCCCTTCAGAATGAAGATGACCGCGAAAAATACTATGCGAAAGGCCTAAGCTACGCAGTAACTGCTCTGATGAGGTGTGTTCCACCCGAAAGCGGACGTGCCGGGGAAGCAACCACTTGTGTCTTAGAGTTCTTTGACCCGTTGACCGCCAATCAGATTGAAATGTCCAACCAGTGGGTCCCACTCGAAACCGACCTCACCACCCCACTGGCATTCTTTCTAGACAATCCCGAGTTTCGAAAACGAAACCGGGCGACCGAAGGACTCATCAATCCCCACCATTCACAGGGCAAACGCGGGCTGTACATGCTCGAACCCTATGACCCGGATCGAATTCCCGTTTTGATGGTTCACGGTCTCTGGTCCAGTCCGATGACTTGGATGGATATGTTTAACGACCTGCGAAGTTTCCCGGAGATTCGTGAGCGGTATCAGTTTTGGTTCTATCTCTACCCATCGGGGCAGCCTTTTTGGATTAGCGCGACACAATTGCGTAGCGACCTGTTCGCAATGCGTGATGCATTTGATCCATCCCATCGACACAAGGCTTTGGATCAAACCGTGTTGGTTGGACACAGCATGGGGGGACTCGTTAGCCGCATGCAAACCATTGATAGCGGTGATCAATTCTGGAAGATCGTCAGTAATGAACCGGTTGAATCCCCAGAAGAAGCGTTAGCGAAGCTCGAGGGTCCCGAGGAGGATCGCGCTAAACTGGTCAGCACGCTATTCTTTCGCCCAAACCAATCGGTCAAACGCGTGATTACGATCGCGACCCCCCACGCCGGCAGTAAGTTCGCCAACGACTTAACCCGTTGGTTTGCTCGCTATTTGATTAAGCTGCCCAAAATGACGATCCGCACCGGCAGTCGCCTCACCGACCAAAACCCCGGTATTTTTAAAGATACAAAGCTTCTCACCGTCGCCAATGCAATCGATTCGCTCGCACCCGATTCACCCATTTTCCCAGTACTCGAAAAAGCTGAGCGATCGCCCGATGTGAAGTATCACAACATCATCGGTGTTCTGCAAAAACCATCGTTTATTACCTCCCAAGCAGGTCCGGGCGATGGTGTCGTCAGCCAAGTCAGTGCTGGCTTCAAGGAAGCAGAAAGTGAATTGATCGTCGATGCAGATCACACCAAGATCCACATGAACAACAAAACGATCTTCGAAGTTCGACGAATCCTGCTAGAGCACCTGCGAGAGGTGGATGCCGGGGATCGTGTGGCTGGCGAGGAATCGCTTGTTCGCTAGCGCAAAGTCACCGTTGGGTTCAGCGATCGATTTGGTCCAGTGACCGATCTGGTCAGCAAGCGAGCGTGCGGTGACTACCCAGCACGCATCGGTCGAACAGCACTGCGATTGATCAGCAGCAACGCCCCGGAGTTCAAGCGACCGCTCAAGTCGCCGACATAAAATCGGCCAACGGCGCGCGACACAATTCTGGATCGGTCCCATCGCGATCAACTTGACCGACGAACAATTGAGCCGCCGCCGGGATGCGAGTGCTCTTTGCAGCACGACTGATTCGAGAAGGCTTCGGCTGGGGATGGGCAAATACGCGATGCTGATCAGCCAATTCTGCTGATTCGCGTTCCGACAAATCCAACGGATCAGATTCCAATTCAATCGGCTCCAATTCGCCGCGAATCACTCGCTGTTCGCGGGGTGCGTCAATGCCGATCCGCACGCTGTTGCCTTGCATCCTGACAATCGTAATCTTGATATCCTCACCGATCAAAATTTGCTCCTTCGCTTTTCGAGTTAGAACCAACATGGGCGTCTCCTTGGCCGGGTGGCGGTTGAGTGTTGAAACTGGACGAGACCAAACCGGCGAGTGAAAGAACTCTGCCTGGTTGGCGATGTTGGTTTATGCATTCGCCGTGCCAAAAAAACTTGAAGCACCAGATTTCGTCAGGAATCGCGTTAATCCCTACAAATCGGTCCACCCAAAGAGCACTTGCTAGCAACTCCCGTGATTCCAGCTCGCAAGATTTACAAACGGTTGTACATTCGACGCCTCGCCCCTCTTAAAAGCCGGTAATGCCCCGGAAACCGGCGGTCACCGCACCAAGCACTGCGTGAATGAAAAGCCAAGACCGGCGGAGTGCAGCTGGCCTCGAGCGCAGCTGGCCCCGAGTGACGCTGCGAAGATCGCCCCAGTTCGTGCAGTAAACAGGATCTGCAAGTCGCATCCATGGTTCAAACGGCGGGAAATTTACGTCAACCAACAGCGGTCGCCTCTGCTTTCCTTCTCGCAAGCATCATTCGTCTTGAGCTGGTAGACGAGTTTCACTAACTTTCGAGGTTCGACAACAACCGACCCGTCCTGGATTCTCCATGATGGCGTCAACCTGACCCCTGACCGGTTCAAAGGAGTGACCGCGATGCCGCTTCATCCAGCCCGTTTACGATATTGGAAAATTCACTGGTGCTGGCAACGACTTATGCCGCTTTGCATCGGCCTAGTCGTTTCCTCCATCGCGTTTGCCCCACGAGGCATCGCCCAACAGGCGGAGACACAAAATAGCGTGGTAGCGGTTGTCAATGCCGACCCAATCACCCGTAAACAACTTGCCAAAGCTACGATTGATCGTTACGGCAAGGAAGTCTTGGACAACATGATCAACCGCCACTTGATCATGCAGGAATGCACAAAACAGGGAATCAGTGTCACCAAGGAAGAGGTCAGCGCAGAGATCCGCCGCTTGGCGGACAAGTTCGGATTGACACTAGAAAGCTACCTGCAACTCCTGCAGGAAGAGCGAGATATCTCACCCAACCAGTACAGTCGCGAAGTCATCTGGCCGATGCTCGCATTGCGACGATTGGTAGCGAACCAGGTTCAGGTAACTGATCAGGAATTCAATCAAGCCTTCATCGCCCAGCACGGTGAAGCAGTCAAGTGCCGCTTAATCATGGTCGCTGATCGCAACAAAGCTGAAACACTACGACAGCGAGCCACCGCAAAACCAGAAACGTTTGGTCAACTCGCCAAGGAAGAGAGCGAAGATGAAACGAGCGCCAGTGTTGGCGGCCTAATTCCACCGATTCGCCGCTACAGCGGTGACTCACGTCTGGAAGAGGCAGCTTTCGCTCTCAAAAATCTGGAAATTTCCCCAGTCCTCGCGTTGGGCGATCAGTGGATCGTCATTCAAGCCGTTCGCCGTATTCCGGCTCACACACCACCACCTCAGGCGATGCCGGTGATCCGTGAACAGATCAACGATCGCATTCGCGACCAGAAAGTTCGCTCAGCCGCCTCCGAACTATTCGCCCGGCTGCAACAAGAATCGCGTGTTGTCAACGTCCTTGGCAATCCCGAACTTGCACAGCAATACCCGGGCGCCGCGGCTGTCATCAACGACCAGCAGATCACGATCGCCCACGTTGGTGAAGAGTGTATTAAAAGACATGGCATCGAAGTCCTAGAAACTGAAATTCATCGCAAGCTACTGACCCAAGCACTTCGTAGCGAGCGACGTCAGATCACCGATGCAGACCTGGAAGCAGAAGTTGCCGACGCCGCTATTAGCTATGGGTATCTGAAACCAGATGGTTCGGCTGATGTCGAAGCATGGATGACTTCACTATTGAGCGACGGTTCGATCACGCGAGATGTCTACCTCGCCGATGCAGTTTGGCCTAGCGTAGCTTTGCGGAAACTTGTCGCAGAAAAAGTTCAGTTAACCGAGACCGACCTACAACGCGGATTCGAATCTGCATACGGCCCGCGTGTTGAAGTGCTGGCGATCGTGCTGTCGGATCAACGATCTGCTCAGAAGATCTGGGAGATGGCGCGGGACAACCCCACCGAGCAATTTTTCGGGCAACTTGCCGAGCAGTACAGCGTAGAACCTGTCTCCTCGAGCAATCAAGGAAAAGTACCACCAATTCGTAAGCACTCGGGACAACCAGCGATCGAGCGAGAAGCATTCTCATTGAAGCCAGGGCAACTAAGCGGAATCATATCCACCGGCGGAAAGTACATCGTCCTGCACTGCCAGGGATTAACCGAACCCATTGTGAAAGATCCTGCAGCAGTGCGGGAGGAATTGATCCGCGATCTGTCTGAAACGAAGACCGACCAGGCAATGGTCGACAAATTCGACGAACTGAAGAAAGCCGCAGATATCGACAACTTTTTGGAAATTCCAAAAGTGGCGACCGCCCCCTAAGCCAAAACCATCAGCGGGAGGGCGTTGGGACTCCAACATGGGCCACCAACGCCGTTTCCTGAGGTTGTGTCATGGGTGGCCTTTGCGGTCCCGCAATAGACACGAGCGACTCACCAACGCTCGTGTGGGTCGAGCTTCGTTCCCGGCTCACTTCCGACCTTCTAATGAAAAATCTTTTGATTGAGTCTTTAGATTTGGCCATCCCGCGAGCAGACGCAAGAGTGCGTTCATCTCCTTGGCGGTAAGAATCTGCCATGAAACGGCCCCCTGTTTCGAAGACTCACCCCTGGGCTGACGACGGACTGGGGAGGACAATGCGGTCAAGATGACTTTTTTCTAATTCCAAATACGGCGACGTGACATGAGCGAATCGCTTGACATTGACATGCCCAATATCGACGCACCTGCGATCGATACGCCAACGACGGACCCGGTACCCGAACCATTCGAGGTTCATTTCGCGGCCCGTGTCGATCGGCTACCACCGTATATGTTTGGGCGGATCAATAATTCGCTTTACCAAAAACGACGCGCCGGCGACGATGTGATTGACCTGGGAATGGGAAATCCATCAGATCCCCCCGAACAAGAGGTCATCCAGAAACTGATCGAAGCGGCGACCGATGCTGGCAATCACGGGTATAGCAAATCCAATGGCATCGTTAACTTGCGCCGCGAAGTTGCCAGCAAGTACTACCGAAAGTATGGCGTACGCTTAGATCCCGAGCATGAAATCATTGCTTGCTTAGGCAGCAAAGAAGGATTCTCGCACATGTGCTTGGCGATGATGGGGCCAGGCGACACAGCGATGATTCCTTCGCCTTACTTCCCTGTCCATATGTACGGTGTGATTCTGGCGTCTGGCAATGTGGTTTCGCTCGACGTGGCTGATCCTGATCGGTTTCTGCGAAACGTTGCCTATACCTGCGAGCATCTGTCGCCGCGGCCAAAAATATTGATCATTAACTACCCCCACAATCCTTCCTCAGCTGTCGTTGGGCCGGACTTTTACGTTGAAGTCGTTCGGCTGGCGAAAAAGTACGGTTTCTTGGTGATCCATGATTTCGCCTACGCAGATGTTGCGTTTGATGATTACTTTCCGCCAAGCTTCCTCGCCGCGCCGGGAGCGTCTGACGTCGGCGTTGAATTCACAACGATGAGTAAGGGCTACAACATGGCTGGCTGGCGGGTCGGTTTTTGCGCAGGCAACGCAGAGATGATTCGCGGGCTGGGCACGATTAAAGGGTATTACGATTACGGGATGTTCCAGGCCATTCAGATTGCCGCCATCGTTGCACTTCGAGAAACCGAAGCAGCGGTTGAGAACCAATCGGCAATTTACCAGAGTCGTCGAGACGTACTCGTCAATGGATTGCGGCGTCTCGGCTGGGAAGTCCAACCGCCCAAAGCGGGAATGTTCGTTTGGGCTCCCGTTCCCGAACCCTGGCGCAGCTCGATGAGCACGATGGACTTTGCCATGAAATTACTGGAACAAGGCAACGTCGCGGTCAGTCCTGGTAGCGGCTTCGGTGCCGCTGGTGAGGGCTACTTGCGGATGTCATTGGTGGAAAATGAGCACCGGCTCCGACAAGCTGTGCGCCAAATCGGAAAGTGCCTCTCCGAAGGCTAAGGCGGGCAGTCGAGGAGGTGAATTTTTCGTTTCTTCTCGCGATCCGAGCAGACCTTTCACCCTTTGCTAACACACGATGCATCGTGTGTGCCGTAGCCTAACTTGCCTGCGCGCTGGCCGTGCAGTCTGAACCTTAAGTGCCGCTCGCATCGAGCCACTGCGGTACCGGCGTGAAACGATCGACGCAAGCCGCGTTTCGCTTCCTAGGTGATGCTGGAAGTTCTTTCCGAGCCGTTTTCTCATCAGAAATCACCACGCGAACCCGAGGCAAACCTTACTGGCTAGAATCAGCAGCCCAGCGACGAAAGTGTTTCGAATCTGCGGTCAAGTCAAAACCAGTTGGCAACAGTGCCGCCAACTCCCTACTGATCGATGTGGTCGAAAAATCAGCCGCTAAATCCTTTTCGCTCATCGCCACGCTGAGACGATCGAAAGACCATGCTCTGGGTAAGTCGGTCCCCAGGGAAGCTTGTCACGCAGTCAAATTGGTCAATTTACCTACGGCGAAGTGAGCGAGCTGCCCAGTCGGTACGCCAATTCCCCTTGGAGTTTGGTTAGACCGCGAGCCAATGGGGCTCCTGGGAGATCGGATCCCCGCCAGATCAACAGCCCGACAGATCAACAGCCCGACAGATCAACAGCCCGACAGATCAAAGAGCGATCGATCTGCTCGCCGCACAGCCCTACGCCTACCGCCGGATCGGACTCGCCGGATAGGGTGCGTTTGCTAATCTCCGCCCCCCCCTTTTTACCGGACCTTTAATTCTGTCTATATTAGCACAACCTGTAACAGGCATCTTACCTTCTGACATCTGGAGATTTCTATCATGTTGCGTCCATTGCTTTCTGTTGCTTTGATGTGCTCGATCACCACGGTAGCGTTAGCTCACTGCCAAGTGCCGTGCGGAATCTATGGCGACCAACTACGATTCCAACAACTCCTCGAGGACGAGCAAACAATCTCGAAAGCGCAATTGCAGATCAACGAATTGTCCGATGGCGAAGTTGATGCGCAAACCGTTAACCAAATGGCTCGTTGGGTCACGACCAAAGAAGAACACGCCACCAAAATCCAAAACACGATTTTGCACTACTTCTTGGCGCAGCGAATCAAAGCGAACAACCCGGCATACGTTAAGCAACTGCAAGCTGCTCACGCCGTCATCGTCAATGCGATGAAGTGCAAGCAGTCGGCCGACCCCGACACCGCGAAAGATTTGGAAAAATCGATCTTTGATCTGTATCGCGCTTACGAAGGCAAAGAGCCTGACTTCGATCACGACCACTAATCGTGACCAGAAAAACGTAATTAATTGGCTCTCCTAACCAAGACAGAGCCGTCAACCTAAAGCTTGATTGCGTTTCTGCAGAAACGCGATCAAGCCGAGAGGATTCAGACTGGTGACCTTGTACTCGGGCATGTCCCCAAGCAACTCGTTCGAAACAGCCTTTGGACCGGGTGCTCTTCTTCAACGCAAGCTTGCGTCAGACGTGCCAGTAGAAAGCTCAGCAGGTGGTATATACCACTTGGCGGACTCGCGATGATCTACGCAAATGGCGTTACCACAGCCGCCACGCGAGTGTTTTGTATCGAAGCCAGTGCTAATCGTGAATTCAGCACGTTCGCGCAGCGCATTCGGCGAGCCAAGCCGATCGGAAAGAACGCAGGATTCGAAACGGTCAAGCGATATCGGCTCTCCACCGACAATCCGCCGTAAAGCCAACGGCCGTTGAATGAGCGTGATCGGATTGGCAACGGACAATCGGAACCGCCACACTCGGTCCAAAATCCATGGCTAGAGTGAAGTATGTTGCGTTAATTTACTTTTCGGGCTCCACGTAACTTCAGTTCTGGTCATTCAGCTTTGCTTCACCCTGAACCCGCTCGTGAAATACTTTTAGCTGGTCGCTGGCAGTGGCTGCGGAAACAAACATGCAACACGCAAACAGCAGACAAACAGATGAACCATTGAGGTTCCGTAATCCCATGAGAATCACCTTGAACCGAGGGATTTATTCGCAAGGATCCACCTTAGCCTGCGTTCCCGCAGGCCATTGGGTATAATCCGCGAGGTACGAAAAGTGGGTAGTCGATGGAGATCGCGTCAGCGGTCCAGTTGTGCCTTAACAATGACCGACGCCCCGCGTTTCCACAACACCCTTGTCAGTGGCGAATCGCTACACCGCCACGAAGTGATTTTGGAGGCTGCGATGAATTACAAATTTGTCATGGTGGATCATGCGAGTGGATCCGACCGCGTGCGTTGGATTCTTAAACCTCCGCTTGTGGTTGGCCGATGTCCGACCACGGACATTTGCATCGCAGACCCGTCAATCAGCCGCCGACACTGTGAATTTTCAACGAATTCCGAAGGTGCTTTGGTCGTGCGAGATCTCGGCTCGACAAATGGCATCTATCTGAACGATCAACGCGTTGCGAAAGCGATCGTTCTATCGGGAACAGAGGTCCGATTGGGCGCCGTTACGCTCCGAGCTGATTTGACCGAGGAAGCCGCAGATAAGCCGCTTCCCTTTAGTACCTACGAGGTTGATGCCACCCAGCGGATGAAGATCGTTCGCGTCCAAGACGATCGGTAGAAAGAAACTATTCGCTTTGACTTAAACAGGAATCATGATGAAGGATTGGAAACGCCGAGAATTTCTGTCTGCTGCCACGGGCGGCCTATCCCTGGGAGCAATGATTAGTGGTCTCGGTTCACTGACAGCGGCAGACGTCCAATTCAACGACAACATTGCACGATTTCCGGGCGACATTGAACCGTTGGTTCAATTGCTTGAAGAATCCCCACGCGAATCAGTGATCGAGGAAGTGGCACGCCGCGTTCAAGCTGGGTTGAGCTATCGAGAGTTACTGGCAGCCCTACTATTAGCAGGCGTCCGCAATGTTCAGCCACGCCCGTCCGTGGGATTCAAATTCCACGCGGTGCTGGTAGTCAACTCCGCCCATCTCGCGAGCCAAGCGAGCGCGAACGAAGAACGCTGGCTGCCAATTTTCTGGGCAATCGACAACTTCAAGAGTTCCCAAGCCCGCGACGTCCGCGAAGGTAATTGGACGATGTCGCCGGTCGACGAAGCAGCGATACCGAAAGCATCTCAAGCGGCATCGCGATTGCGTGATGCATTAAATAAGTGGGACGAATCAGCGGCCGACGTGGCGATCGCATCGATGGTCCGACATCATGGAGCGAACCGCGTGTTTGAGGAACTCGCTGCTTTCGCTGCCCGCGACTTCCGGAGTATTGGGCACAAGGTCATCTACCTGTCCAATGCATTTCGGACTCTACAAACCATCGGCTGGGACTATGCCGAACCGGTTATGCGAAGTCTCGTCTACGCGATGCTCAATCACACAGGTGACCCGAACCCATCGACCTCCGACCTGGCGCCTGACCAACCTGGAAGATTCAATCGCCAACGCGTGGCTGAAATTTCACCAAATTGGCTTGATGGACGGGCCGATGACACGGCGACGCGAGATCTCATCCGGACCCTCCACACCTGCACGCCGGATGAGGCGAGTCGAGCAGTCGTCGATCTGCTGGGCTCAGGCATTCATCTGCAATCCATCTGGGACGGCATCTTTTGTTCGGCAGGAGAACTACTGATGAGGCAGCGCGGCATCGTTGCGTTGCATTCGGTCACAACCACCAACGCGATCTACCACGCTTTCAAGACAACCGCCAACGATGAGACAAGGCGATATCTGTTGCTACAGAATGCATCGTTTCTGCCAATGTTTCGCGATGCAGCACAAGACCGTGGTGACCTCGCAGACACTCATATCGATGAAATCTCAGCCAGCGACAACGCAGCAAATGTAGCCGACATTTTCCAAACGATGGGAAAGGATCGGAATCTCGGCGCACGCATGGCCTATCGTTTTTTAACGGACGGTGGAAATCCTCAGTCGGTCGTTTCTCAGGCCCGCCGATTGGTTTTCCTGAAGGGCAACGATTCGCACGACTACAAATTCAGTTCTGCTGCACTGGAAGACTATCGTGCTCTGTCACCGGCATGGCGAAATCGGTTCATCGCGGCCGCTACATTTCAATTGCGAAACTCGACCGAACCAACCAGAGCACTGGTCACAAGAATCGAATCGGCGTTGGCTTAGACGCGAACTGACGTTCGCCATCAAATCAGAATTCGCGAAATGCCTTACTGAGCACCACTTCTGTGATGATGTCTGCGATTGCGTATTGTTGCTTCTGAGTCGACTCAAGTATCTGATCAACATCGGGTCGGTCGAGCGGTTCAATCCGACGGCCCACCGCATAAGCAAGCAATTTTTCGACAAGCGCTCTAACGAACCGTTCCCGTCGCCGAATGAGGATTTCTTTGAACTCTACGACGTCAAGAAATTTCTGCCCTCCAGGCAACTCACCTGATGCATCAATCGGTTTCCCGCGGCCATAACCATCCCGCCAGCCACCGATTGGATCGAAATTTTCCAGTGCAAATCCGAGTGGATCGATTTTCCGGTGACAATCACGGCAACTCGCAACACTGCGGTGTTTCTCCAACTGATCGCGAATCGTCGTCGCCCCACGAGTATCCGGATCAAGCGGCTCAACATCTGGCGGTGGCGGATCAGGTGGTGAGCCGAACAAATTATCGAGCAGCCACACACCGCGAAGCACCGGTGATGTATCGATTCCATTGGCGGTAAGCGTTAGGACACTCGCTTGCCCCAGCAGGCCGCCGCGGCGACGATCTTGAAGCTCAACACGTTGAAATCCACGATCTTGAGGCGGCTCTAAACCGTAGTGCCGCGCGAGCGATCGATTCACGAACGTAAAATCTGAATCCAAAAACAGTCGGGCAGGTAAATTCTCATCGATCATGTGGCGGGTGAATAAGAAGGTTTCCTGCCGCATCGCCCCACCCAAATCGTAGTGATAGAAATCTGGAAAGGAACCGCGATCCGGTGGTGTCGATCCCAGGTCTCTGAGCCCCAGCCAACTCCCCAAAAAACCTTCGACCAGTGCGTCACTCCGTTGATCAATCAACATGCGATGAACCTGACGTCGAAGCACCTGCGGTTTCAACAGTTCTCCTTCCGACGCCAACTCGATCAGTTCGCTGTCGGGCATTGAAGACCAGAGAAAGTACGACAGTCGGGATGCCAGCGCGTATGCCTCTCCTGCCGCGGCTTCTTCTAAGTACAAAAATCCGGGTGAGCAAAGGATGGCTTTCGCTGCATCTGCATAAGCCCCGATCCAATCACGCCCTGCTTCGCGGCGGGTTGTGAACACGCTCATGATTCGATCAATCTCTTCTTCTGCAACCGGTCGCCGGTATGCCTTTCGCGCCAACTTGGCGAGCCGATCCCGCGCTTGTATCTCCTGATCAACAGTTGGCTCACCTTCCCAATCATCACCAAACAACGCCTTCTGGCTGACCGTAGGCCAAGCGTCATGCAGAGGCCCCCGTATCTCGATGTTGTCGATTTCAATGTGTGGCAGCTTGCCGTGTGCAATGGCGTTATAACGGGCCGCGACGATCCCTTTCTTGATTCCCTTGGGAAACATATCGGGATACTGCCGAATCACACGACTCCACAAATTCCGAGCGTCCATCAACCCATTGCGAAAGGTAAATCTCGGGGTATACCCGGCATCCAGGTGGACGCGAACAGTGTAGGTTTTGGGACGGTCGGCTAATTCGACCTCGGCTAGCAGTGGTTCGATCGGCTGAGGCAGATGTAGGTTTCCCACTTCACGATTTCCCGGTCGGATGCCCAGCCGAAAAGGTTCGTCCGGATCAATTCCGAGGAATTCGCGTTGGTAAGGGTGCTCGCGATTAACGGCCGTCGCCAGGAACTGAATTTCGTAGATACCATCCAAGGGAACTCCCTCAGCGAATCGCAGGATCGGACCGTAAGCTCCCTCATGCTTGTCCGCGCCAATCACGTCATACAACGTCATGTGCTCGAAACCGTTCGTCTTACCATGCACTTGGTCGATTTCGGGCTGCTGGCGAAAACGATCCTGAAAGACCCAAGTTTGCACTTCCGGCCTATTCCGCGTTCCCTTCGCCTTTTCAATGACGCGATCGGCGGCATCGAGATACCGCGCTAAGAGGTGGCCCGAAATCACCAGCGTCTCACCAACATTGTCCAGCTGTTCAATTGTTTGATCACGTGGGAATTTTTCGGCGGGATCAAAGATCGTGACATCCAAGCCAAACAGATCATGGATCGTGTTTCGGTACTCTCGAGAATTCAAACGGCGGAGTATCGCATGCCCACCCGAGGCTTGATTTGCAGAGTGATAGCGTTTGATCTTCAACGTCATCCAATCGATCACGCGCTGCCGTTCTTCGTCGCTGGGCTGCTCTGCATCGGGAGGCGGCATGTCGCCAAGATTCAATTGATCGACAATGTCTTGATAGTCAACCAACGAGTTTTCGTTATCAATTTTGTCGACAAGAAGATCGAATCGGCGATCGCCACTTTGATCATCTGGACCATGGCAGTCACCGCAAAACGACTTCAAGAAAGGCTTGACCAACTGCTCGAACGCGGGCTCCGAATCACAAGTGGAATCCTCGTCCGCACAAACCACGGGTCCTAACCAAACCTGAACGCTAAACGTGACCAAGATCACCGACAGTAATCCGAAGCGGTCAGACATTAAGTTAGCCTCAAGCCTTGCAATGTCCCTGTGCTGGTTCCGAATGATTCGGTTTCCACACCAAATTGCTGGAGCATCGAAACGAACAAATTGCAGAGTGGAATTCGGCGTCTGGTATCCTTCGGAAACTCGACATGCATCCCGTGCTGAAAGCCTCCTCCAGCCAACACAATCGGTAAGTCAACATTCGTATGCGAATTAGCGTTACCCATCCCACTACCGAATAAGGCCATCGTACTATCCAACAAGGACCGATCCGATTCAGGCTGACGAATCGATGCCAGCTTGTTCAGAAATCTGGCGTACTGTTCAACTTGATAACGCTCGATCTGAACCAGTAAATCAATGCTCTCCGGTACGTGGCCATGATGGGATAGCCCGTGGTACCCCTTGCGGATACCAAGGTCGGAAGCAGCAAAACTGCCACCAACTTCGATGGTCGCCACCCGGGTCGAATCAGTTTGCAACGCGAGGGCCACGAGGTCATAGATTTTGGGCAGATCGCGAGTCAAACCTTCGTCTCTTGGCTCTTTGATTTCAGCGATCGGTTTTGGAATTTTCTGCCAATGACGATCGAGGTTCAGCTTGGCTTCGACATCTCGAACCGAGGAGAGGTATTCGTCCAACTTTTGGTTGTCACTCGGATTGAGTCGCCGCCCGAGCGATCTTGCGTCACCAAGGACGGCATCCAGAATCGACCCATGCATCGCAATGCGATCACTGGCTGCCTGTTTGGCAAGTTCGTTTTCGTTGACAAACAGCTTTCGAAACAGTTCACGCGGGCCACCAATCGGTGGCACGCGAGTGCCGGAACGGGTCCAGCTCATTCGGCAGCCGCCGTGCAGGCCACCTTCGGAACCGATCGTCAAAGAAGGGAACCGCGTTTGCGAACCAACGTGCTCTGCCGCCCGTTGATCCAAGCTGATTCCTCCGTCGGGCATCGCCTTGGCTTCCTTCGCCTTCACCCCGGTTAGAAAGGTGTGGACCGCAAAATGCCCTCCTTTCAACCCATGATCAAGATGCGAAAAAATCGAGAATCGCTCGCGCTGATCGGCGAGGGACTCCAACAAACTGGGAAGCTCGTAACCTCGCCCAACCTGCTTTGGCCAGAAGGACGGCGGATACATCCCAAATTCGTTCCCAACGCAAACTAGTCGCACAGCAGGCCGCTCCACCGCTGCGCCCCGCGCCGAGAGCGATTCAAGGGTCGGGAGAGCAATGGCCACACCAGAAGCACGCAAGAATTGTCGTCGCGAAGCATTGGACTTGGTGATCACGAAGTCTCTCCGAGTGAGGAGGTAGGCGGGAACCACAGTATAGCAAAAATCCTCGGTTTCCCCAGTCTTTTGGTGTTTTCAGTCCCGCACGTTTTCGGTTCCAATGATCGACGATGCGAGGGTCATTTCGAAGTCAAGCCGAGAACGTTCAACGAGGCTGCTCGACTTCCACTCGAACGCGAGGGGCAGGATGCTTGCCCCATAGGGATTGAATGACTAGAACATGAAGCCTGCCACGGACCTGGACACTTTATTTGCGTGAGTTTTTACGATGTTCTATCTGCTCATCTTGGTTGCTGCTGCGAGCCGTGTTTTTCCCCATCCCCCCAACGTCGCGTGTGTTTGAGCCCTGGGGCTGTTCG
>JARGNK010000006.1:0-24807 GCA_029213145.1 Rubripirellula sp.
GTGCAGGATCCAAAAGCCAGTGTGCAGGATCCAAAAGCCAGTGTGCAGGATCCAAAAGCCAGTGTGCAGGATCCAACAGCCAGTGTGCAGGATCCAACAGCCAGCGTGCCAAATCCAGTCGCCAGTGGGCAGGATCCAGCAGAACCGCCGGTTGTGGCGGTGGCCGAGGCGGCAGCGGAGCCAGTCGATTGGACCCAGGACAACGTAAATCGGGTTTGGGGGCAAGTGCTTGCTGGACTGGAGGCGATGACGGAGACCTTCGCCCGCGTGGTGGAAAGAGTCGAGCCGGTTCGCGATAACTGCCTGCGACTGATTTTCCCTGCTGAGGCAGCCTTGGCCCTGAAGCGTTGTCAGTTGCCAGAGCATCAGTCGGGACTGCAAGCAGCGGTGTCGCGGCAAGCGGGGAAGCCGATCAAGCTGGAATTCGCTGCGGCGCCCATGCGAAAACAACAGAAAGTGGAAGCGGCTCCCGTGAATCGGCCATCGCGGCAGCAGCGCATGCGAGAAATCGAAGCCAATCCGCTGATCCAATCGTGCATTGAGTTATTTGATGCCGAAATCGTTCGCATTGATAAAGCTAGACCACAGTAAAAGATTGCACGAGAGATCAATAAATGGGTTGGGGGTTAGATGGTTGAGGCAAATACTGGTTTGATGGAATCATCAACACTTGACCAAAGGAGTGGCTTGGCGTTCGGATCCTGTTGGCGTCAAACACAATCTGCTTCACCTTTTCCCTGCATTGCCCGTTTTGAGATCGATGCACAATCTGATATCGCTTGAAGTTAAAGAAGATCACTGTCACGAAAGGAATACGGAATGTTTAAAGGACTTGGAAACCTCGGAAACATCGCTTCGATGGTTGGTTCGCTCCAGCAGCTGCCGGAGAAGATGAAAGAGCTGAATGAGCGGATGAAAACGGAATCGGTGAGCGCCAGTTCTGGGTGTGGAACCATTCATGTGACAATGAATGGGACGGGACATGTCCAAGAGGTAAAGATTGAGGGCGACCTTAGCGGCGAAGAACTGGAGCACGCGATCAAGGATGCGACCAATGCAGCCGGTGCGGCCGCAAAACAGTTGTACGCCGAGTCGATTAGCCAGATGGTCGAAGACATGGATTTGCAACTGCCGGGTATCGACAATGTGTTGGCTAGTTTGACTGGGGGCAGTTAGGTCGATGAGTGATCATGGCGGCGCGGTCGCAGAATTGGTTGAGCAGCTAGGGCGTCTTCCCGGGATTGGAAGAAAGAGTGCTGAGCGATTGGCGTTTCACTTACTCCGTGTTCGTGAGGAAGAGGCGCTGGCGCTTGCTGAATCCATTCGGCGGGTTCGGCAGGATGTTCATTACTGCAAGACCTGCTTCAATTTGGCGGAGTCGGAGACCTGTTCAATCTGTACTGATCCCAAGCGAGACGCGACCCGTTTATGCGTTGTTGAACAGCCTCGCGATCTGATGAGCTTGGAGCAGTCGGGGGTATTCCGCGGGCTTTATCACGTCTTGCTCGGTCGGATCGCACCGTTGGAAGGGATGGGGCCGGACCAGCTAACCGTCGATCCCTTGGTAGAGCGGGTTCGGACGGGGAATTTTTCAGAAATTATTATGGCGACCAATCCCACGGTGGAGGGCGATGGTACCTCGCTCTATATCAGCAATTTACTCAGCGATTTTCCGGTCGAAATCACCCGACTGGCCCGCGGCATCACGGCGGGGAGTGTTTTGGAATATGCCAACCGAGAGATGATTGCGGATGCACTGACAGGGAGACAAAAACTATAATTGGAACGGTATTCGCTGGCCGTTGTGTTTTTTATCCCTCACAATAGAGACAGCGTCCTTTCGGATTCCGTTCCACCACCGATATTTTGAAGTCAATCCACCGCTCGCCCAGATAACGGACCTGGCCGGCGATAACCATTTGTGAGTCGCTGTCATGCGGATGTCGATGGGCCTGCAGGCCCGGCAATTGCAAACCCAAAAACTGGCACCACGGATGATCCAGTCAATGGAGATTCTGCAGTTGCCGTCGCTCGCCCTGCAAGAACGGATCGAGCAGGAAATGAATGAGAACCCGCTGCTTGAGCAGCAGGATGTCGACCCGTTAGCACCGGAGGAAACGCCGGACGATGAGACGCCGCAGGGTGATACTCGCAGCGAAAACGAAAAGGAGTTAGTGGTCGATAACGACCATGACAATCAGGAAGATTTCGAGCGACTGCAAAACATGATCTCGGAGTTGCCCAACACGTTTGATGATTCTTTCAAGCGGTCAGCCAATCGAATCGCCGAAGATGCAGACCGGCGTCATGACTTGATGGCGAATGCTGTTTCGCGTCCAGAATCCCTCAACGATTTTCTACTGCATCAACTCGCCGAGATGGACATTGACGATCGGGTCGAGCAGGTTGCTGAACGAATTGTTTCGACGCTCGATGCTCGCGATGGTGGATATCTGAGGACGCCGCTGCTTGATCTGTTGCCGGCTGGCCACAGCAGCGAAGATATCGAATTGGCCGAGACAGCACTCAAGTTGGTGCAATCGCTCGAACCCACTGGGATTGCCGCCCGCAGTCTTAGCGAATGCTTGCTGATGCAAATCAAGCCAGGATTCCCACACTTCGAAGAAATGCAGGTATTGATCGAGTCGCATCTGGAGGACTTAGCCGAAAATCGCTTGCCTCAGATTGCGAAAAAGACTGGGTATTCGATCGAGTTGATTCAGACGGTTCGGGAAGAGTTGCACATGCTCAATCCCAAGCCGGGTGCCGCGTTCATGGAAACTTACGTTCCCAATGTCACGCCCGACATTATTCTCGAGCAGGACGACTCAGGGAATTACAAAGTCCGCCTAGACGATGACCGTGTGCCACAGTTGTTCATCAGCGAATACTACCGCAAACGCTTGCAAGATCCATCGGCTACCGCTGCCGAGAAAGAGTTCATCAAGAACAAAATCAGCGGGGCACAATGGTTAATCGATTCAATCGAACAACGCCGGAGTACGTTGACGAAAGTATCACAGGCCATTGTTGAGCACCAAAAAGCATTCTTGGATGAGGGACCCGAGGCAATTGAGCCTCTCAAGATGCAGCAGATTGCCGATAAGGTCGGCGTACACGTGACCACCGTTAGTCGTGCAGTCGATGATAAGTGGATCCAAACACCACGTGGAATCTTACCGCTGAAACGCTTCTTTGTCGGAGGCACTCAGACGGAGGATGGTGAGGACGTTGCTTGGGATACCATTCGCTTGAAATTGCAGGACTTAATTGACAAGGAAGATAAAAGCGATCCGCACAGCGACGAACGTTTGGTGGAAGAATTAAAGAAAGCTGGGATGACGGTGGCCCGTCGAACGGTCACCAAGTATCGGAAGCGAATGGGAATCCCCAGCAGTCGCCAGCGTCGTGATTGGTCACTTGTCAAAAAGTGATCATCGACGGTCGATGGAAGACGTTGTGGTTCGCGTTTGAAAAAGCCGATTTGTTTCGGGCCAAATGCTTTGCAAGAAGTTCAGCCAGGTTAGGAATGTCGGCGCGTCCGTTGATTCCTCCAAAGCGGTGCCGCGATTGAGATGCGGTCGTCTACCGTTGGCTCTGGCTGGGTTGGGCTTTCTGCTGGGTTGGGCTTTCTGCTGGGTTGGGTTTTCTGCTGCAAATCAAAAAAAGTAGAAAGCAGATGTTGGGATTGGAGTCCAACCTCTACTTTCTACTCATGGTCGCGACCGTTGAAGTCGCGTCTTTTTAGACCGCGACATCCATTTCCTTCGCGAGTCGTTTGCGTGCCACGTGCAGTCGACGCTTGATCGTTCCGACCGGTGCGTCGAACTCATCGCTCATTTCGATCAAGGACTTGCTCTGCAGGTAGAACGCTTTCAGCGTTTGCTGATCAAGTGTTCCCAATCGATCGATGCTGTCGCGGATCGCCTCCGCTTGTTCACGATCTTCTGCAGCTTCGTCTGGCGTACCACTTGCCAGGCAAGTTGCCTCTAGCGTTTCGGGATCGCATGCCACAGCATGTCGAGTTCGCGTCATGCGGTTGATGGCCATGCGATGTACGATCTGCCGCAACCAACCACCAAAGGCATCTGGTACGCGGAGTTGATCGATCTTTTGCATTGCTTGGATGAAGACATCCTGAGCCAACTCTTCCGCCTCATCTGCGTTGCGGACTCGGCGCATTGCGAGGGCAACGATGCCAGGGCGGTATCGCTCGAACAATTGCCCAAAAGCATCGCGATCGCCTGCCTGAGCAGAACGGACCAAGTCGGCGACGGTCAGTGGCTTGATTTCAAAAATGTTGTGTTCGGTGAAGTTCATGTTTCGGTTCCTCCGAGATTCGTCCAACTGGGACAGCGTTTTGGCGTCCAGGGCAATCGGTTTGGTTTTCTTCACGGATGCTGGTTGAGGGAGGGAGCGTGCGGTTTGAGCCATGGCTGCGTGGTGTCGCACAGAGATGGTTTTCCGCAAACGTTCAAAAGGGACGAAATCAAGTGAAGCCAGTCGCGTCACCGCGGTGGTGCTGGAATCAAATGGTTTCGAGGCAATCGTTCGACTGCATCCCGATGGAGCTTGTTGGCGAGAATCGCATCTGGGGCCGACACGTTCGGTCCCGGAAAGCAAATTCCTTTGGTCAAGTTCCCATCAAGAACGACTCTGGAATCCAAAGTCGGCGATGATCAGCGGGAAGCAGTGGGGGGTAATCGAGGTTTGGCGGTTAGGCCAAGTCGGTTTCCCTGGAACAACTCGCCGGTGCCGATTTCGGATCGGTCGACCAATTGCCGCGTTGACTGCCAGGGTTGCCCTGATGATTCATGGCCGGTTTACCACGGAGTGGTAACGAGGCTATGGACATCTGGTATCCCGGACTCCCCATCGACATCCGCTTCTGCCATAGATGGAGGGTGCCGGTGCGAGCAAACAACACAACAGCTTCCATCTCACGGATCGTGGTGCTGACCACGCGTGCGACATTGGCGATGATTTGTTGTTGACGCATTGCAACCTCCAGTAGCACCTGCAGTGGTGCGGCGGCGGAGAAATAAAAGACCAAGTAGGTTGATCGAGCCGTTGGCTCGATCAACTCCCTCTCTATGTAAAGTTACACCAGAGGTTCCGTGAAGGCCAGGCAAATGGTTCCGGAGGTGGACCCAACGCCCTAGCCTTGAAGGATTAATCGTATAGACAGCCCGGCGTCTTCAAGGTTCGCAGAAAAAAAAAGAAAGTTGAGTAGAGAATTGGGGACTCGGCCCAATCTGGCCTTTTTGCCTCTTTTTTCGACTGCTTGCGGCCATTCAAGGGAGTTTTAGGCGTGCTGCGTGAAGCAACTGGACGACTGCTCTGCGGTGGCTTAATTCCGAACGCTCGCTCTACCCTCGACTCCTGCGAGTCTGTTTGCCGGTTACCAAGCAAGCAAGTCGCTGCATTCGCGGCGGTCGCACCCGAAGGAGCGGTGGCCTGGAGTTGAAATTGAGCTGGGGATGGGATGAAGAAATTGGACGGTCGTTTCCCCGTGAAAATTACGGCGGTCCCAGCAACGGAGAGATGGCAAAACGGCGATGGCAAAAGGGAACGCGTCAGGACTTAATCATCCTGCTCTGTTGCCTACAATAGCCCGAATGGCGAAGCTCTATTTTTATTACTCAACGATGAACGCTGGCAAGTCGACGGTCTTGCTGCAGGCGAGCTACAACTATCAAGAACGCGGGATGCATCCGTTGCTGCTCGCGCCGGCCATCGATAATCGCAGCGGCGAAAACACCGTTTCGTCAAGGATCGGGCTCAGCGCGCCGGCAACACCGTTTCATACTGCGGACAACCTCGATGCTTTGGTCCGATCGATTCGCGAGACCCAGGCAGTCGACTGTATTTTTATTGATGAAGCACAGTTTCTCGAGAAGAAGCAGGTCAAGCAGCTATCAGATGTCGCTGACGAATTGAACATCCCCGTTCTTTGCTACGGTTTGAGAACAGACTTTCAAGGCAATCTGTTCACTGGCAGTGAGCAGTTATTGGCTTGGGCGGATGAGCTGACGGAGATCAAGACAATTTGCCACTGTGGGCGGAAAGCCAACATGGTGCTGCGAATTGACGGCGATGGGAATGTCATCAAACAAGGGGCACAGATCAAAATTGGCGGCAACGATACTTACATTTCGGTCTGCCGAAAACACTTTAAAAGTGGGATGATTCGTCGTCGCGATGACGAATTGATGCTCGATGGGTTCGAGGAATAGGGCTGCCGTCGTATTCCGAGCAGGTTCGCGAAGCATCTTCGTTCGCTTTACCTCGCTTTCTGATCCCGACTTATCCGATCGCGACTTCATTGCCCAGTGATGTTACGCGAGCGACTGAATCTCGATGGTTCGTTCAGCGATCAACCGAACCAGGGGTTCGTAGGTACCGACCGTTTCACGTATTTCGCCGAGGATGCAGCAGAAGTCGAGGATGCAGCAGAAGTCGGGGATGCAGCGGAAGTCGGGGATGCAGCGGAAGTCGGGGATGAAGCGACGGTCACCTTGACCGTCAACGCCACGGCAAATTTAGCGGTGACCGGAATGTCACCGAATGTGATCAGCATTGGTAGCACTGAGGACGTGGTCATTAGCAGAGTTGGATTCGTCGCGAGAGCCACCGCGACAATGGAAAATGGCTCAGGCCCGTCCCCCGACATTTCCGATGATCAGTTTGTAGATCCAAACACACCAGAGCTCGCATTCAGGTGAGATCGGGCGGGCCGAATCGGAACCGAGTCTGGGATGTTCGTGTGACCAATCCAGATAATTCAACAGCGGTTCTCCCTGGCGGGTTGACGGTTTCAGTCAATGGTGGAGCCAACGCGTTACGCGTGAGCGATTTGCTGAATGATCATGATCACGACTAATTGGTGCTGAGTTGAATTCAGTGATGCTTCAATAGGCATTGCACGAGGCAATGGAGTATTGGCTGGCGGTTGGATTGCCGGCCCAGGAGTTGGAGCACCTTTTGGGCGTTGACGTCCACATTGAGAATCTAGGTGCGGCCTTCCTTGGGATGGCGGGCCACGACCGTGTTTGGATTGACGACGATGCTGCGACTCACGGCCGGGATGTTGGGCCTAGCGGCATCGATCTTTCCGCGGTTATCGCTCATGAATTCGGGCACCTGCTCGGATTCGATCATGACCATTCTGATCCGTTTCTGGCGGCTGAAATATCGGCTGATCATCACGCGAGCGAGATCGACCCCGAGGCTAACCAGGCAGCGAATTGGCCCGATCCAAATCTATTGCGGATGCAAGCAGCTGATGGCGTATTCCAGTGTTTGGCAAGTGCTCCTGCTGATTGGTACCAGGGGGAAGTTGGTCTCGGGCAACCGATGCCAAGGGGTTTAGGTCTGAAGTCGCTGGCACAAGTGATTCCAGCCCTGCTGGCCTAGCCAGTTCAGCGAGTTGACCGAACCGCCGCTTCGAATGATTCGGGAACAGAAAAGACGGAAATGAACCAGGAAGATCAAGCCGCTGATGGTTTGTTCAGTGAAAATTGTCGCGAGATCTGGGTGTGGCTCTCTGAGTAGGTCGCCCAACCGATAGTTCATTCATCTTCAAGCGACTGGACGATAACTCGGAGTGAGAGGAACCGGAGGACGATCGCGTTTCGATTCTCTTTGGCGGAATCAAGACGCTTACTATTTGGTTCCTCGACGAGCTCGGGATGACGAGATGTCCGCCCGATTCGGGTTGCCGTGTTCCCTTTGTCTGCTTCCCTATAGCGGGAACGTTAAGTTTGCAGGCATTCTTTGAATGCAATTACGGTTTGGGCGAAGTCCAGGGGTCTCAGTCCAGGGGTCTCAGTCCAGGGGTCTCAGTCCAGGGGTCTCAGTCCAGGCGTCTCAGTCCAGGCGTCTCAGTCCAGGCGTCTCAGTCCAGGGGTATCTAACCAAGCAGTGAATCTCGAAAGACTCCACTCACCTTCGGTTGCTGCGTACCGTTGTGGATGGGAACCGTCGTTGATTGTTGGTGAGAGGACGCTGAAATCTAAAGGGCCTCGTTTGCGTCGACTGATCCACCGGTGTCGACGGGTAAGTTCGTGAAGCTGCATGAGTGATTGGGGCAATCCAAATGCAAGAGACGATTTTTAATCCAGTGACAGCGAAACTGGAAAAGGCGAAAAATGCTCTCCTTGATCTGATTTTTCCGCCATCTTGTCTGTTGTGTCAGCAGGCCATTTTTTCCGGAGAGCATTTTTGTCGATCCTGCGATCGGTCGCTTCGGGCGAGCGAGTGTTTGATGCGGAATGCATGCAATCACTGTGGGTTTCCACGGACGATTGCCGCGACTGATGACCAAGAGTCCAGTTCGGCTGCTGAGATTTTGGACACTCCTGGTGAGCCACCAATGGCTAGCCGAACCAAGGCCCGCCCGTTCAGTACGGGATTGGCCGATAGTCAGCCAAAAGTTGACCAGGCTAAGACCTACCCACGTGCTCAAACATGCGGCCATTGTCGGGGGAAAGTGTTTGGTTTTGAGGGGGTTACCGCGATGTGGTTGTACGAGGATCGGGTACGGGACGCGATCATTGCGGCCAAATATCCGTCGCATTCCGCACTGGGCGAGGTGCTGGGGCAGAGACTTGGGCAGCAGATCGTATCGCGCCCGGGGTACGAAAGACCGGACTTTGTGACCTATACTCCGTCCCATCTTCACCGCCAGCTTGCCAGAGGTGGGAATGGTGTTGAAGTGATTGCGACGGCCGTTTCCCGGGTATTAGGATGCAGTTGTATTTCGATTGTTCGCCTGAATCGCCCCGTTTTGAAACAAGCTTGGTTGGATAATGAGCAACGGCAGCAAAATGTTCGCGGTGCGTTCAGAGTGAAAAAAAGCTATGCTTGGTTTCCGGGCGGTCGCGTCGCTGGCAGACACGTGCTGTTGGTCGATGACGTCCTGACCACGGGCGCCACTGCGGGAGAATTGGGCGATTTACTTGGCGGCGCAGGGGCTCGCCGCGTGTCGCTGGCAGTGGTGGCCCGCGCGGTTCGCGGGTTGTGAATAACCGAAACAGAACTATTTACTGGTTGCATCCGTCACACCTTATTACGGCTCTGCACGCATTTCTTGACCGAGTCACGGCAGCGTTCCCATGAATTCCCAAGCTTCACCTACCGCGGATGAATCGAACCGCAACTCGGGTGTCCGCCGAGCAATTTTGCGAGGTCTTGGGGTGGCGTTACCGCCATTGCTGACGATTGTGGTGCTGATTTGGGCCTGGAGCACGATCGAGGCCTACGTTTTGCGGCCGATCGAAGTTGGGATTCGCCACGCAATCGTGTGGGGAGTCAGTGATACCTACTCGGAGGTCCCCGCCGGCGCGACCGCCACTGGGGATCGCCTTCTGGATGGATTTACCTATGACGGATTGCGGTACGTCCCTGATCCAACAGGGCGACGTTTTTTCCCTCAATACGTCAAGACGATTGTCGACGAGCATGTCGATTACTTTGGCCCCTACGCCCCGTCGCCGGCCAGCGCCAACGCCTATTGGCACCGTTATGTCGAGATCGAGTACATGCCTCGAACCATCGTCGTGCCGGTCTTTTTAATCCTTTTCACCGTGGTGCTGTACTTTCTTGGCCGGCTCTTCACCATCGGTCTAGGCCGCTGGGTCGTTCACAGTTTCGACCAAGCGGTGTTACGGATTCCGGTGATCAACAAGGTTTACGGCGGCGTCAAGCAAGTCACCGATTTTGCCTTCAGTGAACGCGAGATTCAATTCAATCGCGTCGTGGCGGTCCAGTATCCGCGAGAGGGGATTTGGTCACTGGGTTTCGTCACGGGAAATAGTATGGCGGAAATTGCGGAGGCGACCGGGGAGCCGATGCTAAGCGTTTTGATGCCGACAAGTCCGATGCCAATGACCGGATTTACTGTGACCGTCAAGCGAAGCGAAGCGATCGATTTGGATCTGACCGTCGACGAAGCACTGCAGTTTGTGATTAGCTGTGGCGTGGTGGTACCGCCCCAGCAGCGAGTCGAACGGGCTGCCGAGGTCATGGAGGGGATCGCTCACAAGAACGTGCAGTCGCCGAATTTGGCCAGCGGCGAGGGGCCGACCGATCCTGGGCCTTCTTCACTTACTCAGTAATGACCCGCCGGCGTTGGTGATGCCGGAAGCACCCGGTAGCCAGCAGGTTGCAGCCAGCAGGTTGCAGCCAGCAGGTTGCAGCCAGCAGGTTGCAGCCAGCAGGTTGCAGGTTCGCCGTCTAGTGAGTCTGGCCCCTAATTGGTGCCATTCAGCTTTGATTCTGAGGGCTCGATCGCTCCTCTGGTCGCAAAACCCCGTCATTCGATCCTCCCTACCCCTAGTGATGGCCGTGCAGGTATCCTGTGGCGATGAGCGAAGGTGTCAATCAATTGCTGTTTTCCCCCATGGTTCTGCTGTGGCTGGCTGGTTCAGCCGTCGCGGTCTTGATTTTGTTGGGGGATGTAAATCGGCGGCGATCGGGATTGACAGATTCACTCCGCGATTACACGAATCGGTCGGTTTCGGGATCAGAGGACTCCGCGGACGCCGATTCCTCGACTGATTCCCCAGCGACGGGGAAAGCACCCGATTCGGCGGGTAATCGTTAGTGTGGCCTTGGTTTCGATCGATCCGCCCTTCCCTGCTTGCTCTTCGGAAATCACACTTTTGGCATGATGAATAAACGGGTTTACATCAAGACGGTCGGCTGCCAGATGAATGTGCTGGACAGCGAGATGGTAATCGCGGATCTCCGTCGACACGGATACACCGTCGTGGAATCTCCTAACGACGCAGACTGTTTGCTCTACAACACGTGCAGTGTTCGTGAGCACGCAGAAGAGAAAATTTACAGTGCGTTGGGAAAAATTCGGACCCAGAAAGAGCGGCATCCGGAGAAACTAATTGGCGTTATGGGTTGCATGGCCCAAAAAGACCAAGAGATCGTTTTCAAACGGGCGCCGTTCGTTGACATGGTGGTGGGTCCAGGGCAACTGCACGCAATCCCTGGATTGATCGACAAAGTTCGGGCCGGGGAAGGCCGCCAGATGGCCGTTTCGTTATCGCGGAACGAAGGCTCCCAAGCCGTGATTGCAAGGAGCCACGAGACTTTCGATCCACTCCGCGATCCCAGCATGCGACCAACGCCTTTTCAGGCCTATTTACGAATTCAAATTGGCTGCGACAAATTTTGTACCTACTGCGTGGTGCCAAATACCCGTGGGCCCGAGCAGGGGCGTCTTCCCGAGCAAATTATCGCCGAGGCTCGTACTTTGGCAGATCAGGGATGTCGCGAAATCACGTTGCTTGGCCAAACCGTCAACAGTTACAAATTTCGACATGATGACGGAGCGGTGACTGATATGGCGGCTCTGCTCGAACAACTCCATCCGATTGATGGGATCGAGCGGATCAAGTTTGTGACCAACTACCCCAAGGATATGACCGAACGCTTGCTTCGCACGATCGGTGAACTTCCGAAGGTGTCGCCTTATCTGCATGTGCCTGCCCAAAGCGGTTCCGATGACGTGTTGCGGCGGATGAAACGCGGCTACACGATCGCTGATTACATGGAGATGTTTGAGCGGATTGAGCATTGGTTGCCGGAGGCATCTGTCAGCAGTGACTTCATTGTGGGATTCAGCGGAGAGACCGAAGACGAATTTCAAAAAACGATCAAGCTCGTGGAGCGGTGTCGCTTCAAGAATAGTTTCATCTTCCAGTACAGCGTTCGTCCCGGAACAAAGGCGGCCGAGCGATTGCCCGACGATGTGCCACGCGAAGTGAAGGCTCGCCGCAACAACGAATTGCTGGCCGTGCAGGATGCGATTTCCAAAGAGGACAATTACAAGTTCATCGGTCAAACGGTGCGAGTTCTCGTTGAAGGTCTCAGTAAGAAGGCCAGCAAGGATCCAGAGGCACATGTGGTTCAAATGACTGGTCGAACCCACTGTGATCGAATCGTGGTTTTTGACGGCAATCGTCGTCAGGCTGGCGAGTTCTTGGACATTCAAATCGATGACGTCAGTTGCCACACGCTGGTTGGAAGAGTTCGGACGGTAGATGTCGTCACCATCGGGGACGTTTCATGAGCCGAGCCTTGGGCTTGGTGTTGCAAAAGCAGCACCTTTGCGAATCGGCGGCAGTTGAGGGTTTCCTTGCAGCAACATTGAATAGGCTTTGATCCCAATTGATAAAGATTCACGTTGGCCGGATGTCTAGGCCAATGGAGACGTTCGTTTTTTTCATCAGGTAACCATCTTGTTGACCAACGCAACTAACATTCACACCCAAACGCTGTCGAACGGGTTGACCGTTTTGGTCCAGTCGATGCCATGGCTGCGGACCGCCGCGTTTTCGCTCAGTCTGCCGGGAGGCGTGCGTTGTGAGGCAATGGATCGTGGCGGCCTGAGTGGTCTCGTTTGCGAGATGGTGCAGCGGGGAGCCGGACCCCATAGCAGTCGTGATCTGGTCGCGGTTCAGGATAATTTAGGCCTGGACCGGAATTCAGGCGTCACTGCCGCGATGGTTTCTTTCGGGGCCGCGATGCCAGCGGAGTCGTTGCGTCAGGCGATCGAACTCTACGCAGAAATTGTTCGACGTCCCCACTTGCCGCAGAACCAGCTTGATGAAGCCCGGATGATGTCACTGCAGGAACTTCGGGCGATCCAAGATGAACCGACTCATCGCGTGATGCAGCGTTTGCGCGAACTCCATTATGGTGATCGGCTCGGGCGATCTCCCTACGGCACGGAAGCCGGGATTGGTAAAATCACGCAAGAGGAGGTTCGTCACTTTTACACCGACCACTATCATGCCGGTGGGGGCATTCTGGCGGTCGCCGGAGATGTTGACCCAAGTCAAGTGATCGATTGGGCTGCGGCAGCCTTGGATGATTGGAAAACGGGTGAATCGTTGCCGCTGGAGTCTCGCGAGAGTGGCGAGTGTTACGAGCATATTGAGAGTCCGTCCAGTCAAACTCATATTGGATTCGCGTTCGATTCCATTCCGTATGGCGATGCTGATTACTTCAAGATGCGAGCCGCCGTCGGAATTTTGAGTGACGGAATGAGTAGCCGGTTATTCGACCGCGTGAGGGAGAAACGAGGGCTGTGTTACACGGTCGCCGCCAGTTGTCACTCGTTTAAACAAGCCGCGGGTGTCTTTGGGTATGCGGGAACCACGCCGGAGCGAGCCCAGGAAACACTCGATGTAACCCTTCATGAAATCGAACACTTCGCCGACGACTTAGAAGCGAGTGAACTGGAGCGTTGGCAGGTTCGCATTCAAAGTGGCTTGATTATGGAGCAGGAATCGAGTGCTTCGCGAGCCTCGTCGTTAGCCTCCGATTTTTATCAGTTGGGTCGCACCATGACGACCGAAGAATTGGAATCAATCATTGAAGGTTTAACCGTCCAGCAGGTGCGTGATTTTTGGGTTGCCCGCCCTGCCAACGAGTATCGCTTGGTAACGCTTGGACCTGAGCCACTGAGTTTTCCCCAGACTGCGGCCAACACCCGCTGATGCTGCCTGATCCTCACGTCGAGATCAGTCTCACGCTAGCCGTGTCCGAAATCGACGACCGTTGTTGTACTGATATTCATTGCTGCGAGCGTTCGGTGGTTCATTCCATCTCGCTCCCGATTTTTACCGCACTTCCATTCGATTGGTTCCCTGCCAATGCCTGAATTTAGAGAAACGACCTTGCCTAGCGGTTTGCGAATCGCAGCGGAGATTGACGCTGGTTACTCGGCCGCGATGGGGTACTTTGTCCGCGCCGGTTCACGAGACGAGGTTGATTCAGAGTCAGGGCTCAGCCATTTTCTTGAGCATATGATGTTCAAGGGAACCGATCGACGTTCAGCGGCTGATGTGAATCGCGAATTGGACGAATTGGGAGGCCAGAGCAACGCCTACACAAGCGAAGAACAGACTGTTTTCTACGCGACGGTGCTGCCTAAATTTCAGGATCGAATTATCGATCTGTTGACCGACATGCTTGGGCCCAAGTTGGATCCCGATGAGTTTCAAACGGAACGTCAGGTCATCTTGGAAGAAATAGCCAAGTACGAGGACCAACCTCCGTTTGGTGCCTTCGAGCGTGCCATGGAGGTTTACTTTGGGCCACGCGGCTTGGGGCGTCGGGTGCTAGGTACGGCCGAGTCGATCGAAGCCATGACGGCAGACGCCATGCAGAATTATTTTCGACGAAGATATCGGCCGGAGAATATCGTCCTGGCAGCCGCTGGGAATCTCGATTTCGATGGGTTAGTCGAGCAAGTTGAAAAACGAACCGCACATTGGAGCGATCGCCCACAGCCACCCGAGCCTGCCGCTGATGATGAGCAGACATTGCCCGCAGGAATTTTCCTTGATCGGAAATTGTCTATCAACGACGCAAACCAAGCCTACCTGGTGCGAATGGGGCCCGGTCCCACCGCGACCAATGACGATCGATATGCTGCAAGGATTCTCGCTTCGATTGTTGGTGATGAAGGAGGCAGTCGGCTGTTTTGGGAGTTGATCGACAGTGGTCGCGCGGAGGTGGCAACGGTTTGGCCACATGAGTTTATCGACGCGGGTGCTTGGTTTGCTTACCTGGTGTGTGCACCGGAGGATATCGACTCCAATCGTCGTTTGATGGATGGAGTCGTTCAGCAGGTGGCCGTTGATGGTGTCACGTCAGAGGAGCTACAGCAAGCTGTCAATAAAGCGGCTGCTGGTTGCATCATGCAATCGGAACGGCCCGGTAACCGCTTGTTCGGGTTGGGAAGTCGTTGGTTGACCTGTAACGAATACATCAGCACCGATGAAACGCTGCAAAGATTGAGAGCCTTGGATGTTGACCAAGTTTCTCAGGCTGCAAAACGTTATCTGACGCAGAGTGGTGAAGAGATCGTGGCGGCCGAATTTGGATCGGTCAACGACGAGTGAGCCAGTGAGACTGGTCCCTGTCAAGTTTTGAAAGTCCGTGAAGTCGTGATCATGGCGGGGACGTTCGCTCGGATGAATCAGAGATTCAAGGTGCCAGTACTGTCGCCGAAGGTGTCGGCTTTGGCTCCCATTTGATGCATCATCCAAAGGTACAAGTTGCAGAGTGGCGTACCATTCTTGTAGCGGATATGGCGACCGGTTTTGATCCGGCCACCCGCTGCACCCGCCAGCAGAATCGGCAGGTCATCGTGGTTGTGGCGATCGCCGTCGCTGATGCCACTGCCGTACACGATCATGCAATTATCCAGTAGCGTGCCCTGACCCTCGGAGATTCCTCTTAACCGTCTTAGTAAATATTCAAAACGATCGATTTGAAAACGATTGATTTTGGCGATGTTCTGTTGTTTGTCGGCGCTTTTGCCGTGATGGGATGATTCATGGTGACCCTGGGAGACGCCGATTTCGGGATAGCTCCGGTTACTGCCAGCGTTGGTCATCATGAAGGACAATATCCGCGTGCTGTCTGTTTGCATCGCCAGCATCAGCATGTCCATCATCAGCTCGGCGTGCTTGGCAAGCTCCCGAGGTACACCGCTAGGCCGCGGATAATCGGGGACGCCTTCTTCAGTCATTCGTAATCGTTCGGTTCCATTGAGACGTTTTTCGACATCTCGGACTGAGTACAGATATTCATCGAGTTTTCTTTGATCGACCGCTGGCAACTTCTTGTGTAGTTGCTGAGCGTCATCGAGGACAAAATCGAGCACGCTCTTGCGGTATTTTTCTCGAGTTGATTGTGCGGTTCGCGTTTCCTTGACCACTTGCCCCGCGAACAACCGATCGAATACCAAAGCAGGGTTGATTTCTTTTGCCATCGGGTTGGTGGGGCCACGCCATGACATGTTCGATGCGTAGGCGCAGCTGTAACCACTATCGCAGTTGCCGGCCTGGGCGCTGGCTTCCAGGCCGAGTTCGAGCGAAGCAAACCTCGTGGCATCTCCTACAAATTGGGCAGTTGCCTGATCGACAGAGATACCGTTTTGAATGTCGGCCCCGTTTGTTTTTCGCGGATGAGATCCGGTCAAAAAAGCAGCCACGCTGCGAGCGTGATCGCCACCCCCATCGCCGTGGGCCCGTGCACCATCAAGGGTCAAGCCGGTGAGCACGTTAAACGATTCCCGGTGATCGGCTAGTCGGGCCAAGGTGGGTGGTAGATCGAATTTGGTTCCATCTTCCTTGGGCGTCCAATCAGGCATGTGCATCCCATTCGGAACATATAGAAACGCCATCCTCAGAGGAGGGCCACCGCGTGGGGTTGCGGCGGAGAGCAATCGCGTTGGCGCCATGGCCTGCAACAGTGGTAATGCGACTGACGTGCCAAGCCCGCGGAGAACGGTTCGGCGTGATAAGGAGTGGGGCATCTTCACGACTCTCACTTTCTATTCGCGATAACCTTGTTTTTGGAACGGATCGCATTCAACGATCCCCGCGATGATGTAGGCAAATTCATAATCATGTTTTGCCGCCAACGCAACAATTTCGTCGATGGCACATCGGTCGTAATACTCTGTTCCGCGACCGGTCGCATAGATCAGCAATTTTTCAGTAAAGCAGCGGACAAACTGCTCCTGTTTTTCAGTTGCCAAAATGCGGCGCAAATCTTCCACCCCGTTGAATTCAGTTCCATCGGGAAGTTTACCGGTGGCGTCCACTGGGGCTTGGCCATCGTGACTGCGGAAGCGGCCGACCGCATCGAATTGTTCCAACGCGAATCCGAGCGGGTCCATCATGTTGTGGCAGGTGGCACAGGCGGGGTTCTCGCGATGTTGTTCCATTCTTTGTCGCAGCGTCCCAACCAAACGGCTTTTCTCCAATTCTGGAATGTTTGGTGGCGCCGGTGGCGGTGGCGTATTGAGCAGGTTTTCCAAAATCCACTTCCCGCGTTTTACCGGGCTGGTTCGCGTTGGATTACTGGTGACTGTCAACACGCTTGCTTGGGTCAATAACCCACCTCGCGGTGTCCCCTGCAGGGAGACCCGCCGAAATTCGTCGCCATTGACACCTGCGATTCCGTAGAATTGAGCCAGCTTTTCATTTAGAAACGTGAATCTGCCGTCGAGTAACCTCGTGACCGACAGATTTCCACGCATGACAGCAGCAAAAAATGTGAGTGTTTCCCGACGCATCAAACGTCGGATGTCATCGTCGAAGCCTCTGAAAATACCTGTGTCGGGGTTCGCTTGTTCCAGGTTTCGCAGTTGAAGCCATTGCCCGGCAAAGTTCTCGACAAATCGATTCGAGCGTGGATCTTGCAGCATCCGTCCGATTTTTTCGCGGAGGCGTTGGCGATCTCGAATCTGGCCCCTGTGGGCCATCATCAGCAATTCGTCGTCCGGCATGCTGCTCCACAAAAAGTAAGAAATTCGCGTTGCCAGTTCGTAATCAGTAATCACTGGCATCTTGCCATTCGGATCGACTTTCCTTGGTTCTTCGACTTTGAACAAGAAGTGGGGTGAGATCAGGATCGCTTGCAACGCAACTTGGATTGATTCTTCAAAACTGCCACCTTCTGTTCGCACGCGTGTCGCTAAGGCGACGAGTCGATTCACTTCGTTGTTGGTTGCTGGTCTGCGAAATGCACGGCTGGCAAAGCGGCTAAGGACGGCTTGAGTCGCTTGTTCGGGAGTGTTGTCGCCGTCCGGTCTTTTGAACAGGATTTTGTGATGACTTGCTGGCAAGCGATCTGGTGAGAGATTCTGATTACTGTGCTGCATCCCACTCAGTCGGACATGGTGCAAGTGAAGATTGCGATCGGCTTTGTCTTTGACGTAATAGTCATTGATAAAGCTGATGTCGATTTTTCGCGTTCCCTTTCCGAGACGCAATCGTATCGAGTAGTCCTGAGGTTGCTTCGCTTTGACCTCAATGATCTTCTTCACTCTTCCGGAGGTCAGCTGCATTTTGACCGGTTCATCACCAGCTTGATCACCACTTGCGGCGATGGTCACATCGTAAGTTCCACCGAAGGGAAGGTCTTGTTGTAGCGACACCGTGCCTTGGCTGGCTAAGGTGAGTCGAGATCCCCCATTGCCATGCTTCTCCGCCCCGATCAACGATGAGGCCGCTTTTTCAATCTCGTAAATCTCTGGCGGTGGCGGTGTGTAGATTGCTTTTCCGGTGATGAATTCGGCGGCGTCGAGGTACTTTTCAATTAGCAGGGGCGGTAACGACAGGACATCACCGATGTTGTCGAATCCGTAGCCAACATCATCACCGGGAAATCCTTCCGCCGGTTTGTAATCGACACCAGTGAGGTCTCGAATTGTGTTTCGATATTCGGCGCGGTTCAACCGCCGCAAGGCAACTTTGCCGGCATTCGGATTGCGGACACAGTCAACCGCATTGGCGGTGTTGTCGATCAGATCGATCAGTCGAGAGCGGGTGTCAGCATCCAGCGGATCAGCATCCGCGGGTGGCATGCTGCCAAGTCGAACCTGCGCGAGGGCTCGGACCCAGGTCTGACGATGCGATTGGAAATCAACGAGTGTTTCGTCTTGTGCCAGTGGGATCTCGTCGCCCGCATCATGGCATGAAAAACAGTAGGTCCGTAGCAGCGGCAGCAACGATTCGCGAAACGCTTGCTCCGTTACCGCTTGGTCGGCTTGTGCATCTCCATGCAAGGCACAGGCCAAGCCAAGTGCTAGGACAAGTGAGATCGAAAAAGTAAGAGACCGTCGCATCTTGCTATCTTAACTTGGCAGCGGCAGGTACGCATCCTTACTCGCCCGCGTTTTGATGCGGTGTGATTGGCATTTTGCCCTGAACTTCCTGTTCTCTGGCGAAATATTCTCCCCGTCATCGTTTCCCGCCTAAACACCCCATGGGAGGAACTTTTCGGAAAAATGGGTTCTGCCGATTGGGAACTCTGCCGAGTCGCGACGGGAGTTGCAGTGGATGGTGTCGGTTCATCAGTGCGAGGCCCCGACCCTGTGTGAGGCCCCGACCCTGTGTGAGGCCCCGAACAATCGCCGCGCCCCGAACCATTGCCAGCGAGCATGTTCCAGGTTCATTACCGCTCGCTAGAAGAAGCGTTCGACGAGTCTCCGGGAAGCTTTGGGGCCGATCCAAACGACGACCAGGCAAGCGATGATCGAGCCAGCCAAGTCCCAAATGAAGGGATTCAGGCCGACAAACTCATAAGCCCGAAACTCCTGGTATTTGAGATACCCCCAGCAAGTCAGTCCAAGATGGGTCATCGTGCCACCGAGCATGCCTGCGATGGCCGCTGGTCCAGTCATTTTTTTCCAATAAAGCGAAAGCACCATCGGGACCAAGAAACAAGCTGCCAATCCACCAGTAGCAAAGACGATTAAATCCTGCAGGTAAGTCGGCGGATTAAGGACAAACAAGATCGCCAGCAAGCCGACGACGACGGTGACCAGATGGCTCAGTAATCGCAAGCGTTTCTCACTGGCGTGCTGATTGATTTCGCCCTGGTAAACATCACGGACCACTGCGGATGAAACAACCAGCAAAAAGCTGTCAACGCTTGACATCACTGCCGCAAACGGGGCCGCGACCAAGACACCAGCCAACCACGGTACACCGGCGTCGACCGTCAGCTTCGTGGCAAAGTCAGGCATGGTGCGGTCAGGGTCAATTTCCATTCCCGGCATCAACACCCGAGCACAGCAGAAAATGATGACAAGCGCTAAGTAAATAACGCCGTAATAGATTCCGACGGTCACGATTGAATAACGCAGTGTTCGCGTATCTTTGAAAGACAGTAAACGAACCATATTGCTTGGTTGTCCCGCCGCCCCAAACGGCCAGAAGATAAAGAAACTGATGGCCGATCCGATCGCTAGGAATCCAAGCTGATTAGTGGGGCTCGGTCCGGGATTGGTGACGTAAACACCTTTCTGACCCGCACCATATTTGTAGCGAGTCAATTCTTCGATTTTTAAACGCAGGTCACTCGATTCGATTTCACGACGCAGTCGGTCGATCTCCTCTGCGGTGGTGATTTTTAAAATGTCGACCGGTTCACTTTCGACTTGCCCTGCCGGGATCGTTACTTCGGCAGCGAGTCGATAGACACCGTCGGTTTGCGCGATCCACGTTCCTTTTTCCACCGAGCGTTCGGTGGTGGCCGGGGACGACAGTGTTACCGTTCCGATTCCGTTCTCCGGTGGTGTCATCTCCGCTAACTGACGGGTGGCATTTGTGAGGCCTCCGACTTGCCACAATGCCAAGCCGAGCATCAAGATCACGCCAACGAACATCACAATGCCTTGCATGACATCGGTCCACACCACGGCGCGGAACCCCCCGTACACGACGTAAACGATGACGGCGACGGAAAACACCAGCAAGCAAACCAAGTAATCGGGTTCGGCCTGATTGACCCAAGGAATGTTTTGCGTTGCCGAACTAACCAGCTCGACGGCTGATTGAAAGTAGGATTCATTGGCCAGTAAGGTGCTCAGTATTTTGCCGCCAGCTTTGAACTGTGCGACTAAATAAAAGAACATAAAAAAGATCAGCAGAGAGGTGGCGACTAAGCCTACTCGCGAGCTCTCAAAGCGTCCCTTGAGTACTTCGGGGATCGTTAACGCGTCACATTTTCTCGCGACCTCATTCAATCGCTTTCCCATCAATCCCATCGAGACCAGGGGGACGATGATGTAACCGGCGATCCATAGCGCCAGGGTCCAGCCGTGTGTGTAAATGAGCGCCGGGAACCCCATGAAGGAACCGCCTGACGCATTGGTTGCCGCAAAGGTCAAGGCGAGTGCCCAAACGCCAAAGCTGCGACTGCCCAAGAAGTACTCTCCCACAAACTCTTTGCCCTTGGAGGCACGATTTGCGAGAACGGCCAGCAGAAAGACTGCGAGTGTGTAAATCGCAAACGTCATCAAAGCGGTGTTGGATGCTTCAGGCATCGGTCGCCTCCGTTTGCTTGTCTGTGGCATCGAGGTCGAGCGGATGATCTCGCATTTGTGTTAGTGCAAACCAACAGCTCACTGCCGTGGCCAATCCCCACGGAGCAAAGATGCCCCAAAACGCCCACGAAGGGATGCCGAATGTCAAAGCGATCGGTTGGTCGGGGCTGTAGCCAAATAGCCAGCAATAACCGATGACCCAGATGAAGTTGGCTAGCCAGATCACGATGATCCATTTCAGTTCGCGCAGCGAGCTTCGGAAAAGTGGATCTGAGGGTGGCGTATTTTCTGTGGGCATCGTTGTCCCCGATCGTTGGAGGTTGGTCACGTCGCCATCCTAGCGATTTCTCGCCGTCACCGACCATTGCTGGCCGGTGATCGCTGAATCTCGAATTAAGTTAGCGCTGTTGTGCAGCGCGACCGTGGGGCAAATGTGGCGGGGGAAAGCAAGCAACGGCTGACCAATCGCTAACGAAGCTGCGGTCACCGTTTCCACAACGAGGTGTTCCTCGCTGTGACTTACCAGCCTTGCGTCGTCGATGTTGGGGATTTTGAGACGTCGCTCAAAAGGCATCTCTGATGCGATGGCTTTGTAACCCAAATCCAAGCAAACCCGCTTGTCCCCTGGTTTGCTGATGACCCGAGTAAGCAGGGCTGCCGCAATTTCGAATGGCAAATCAGGGAATTTCTCTGAGTAGCCAATGTCCCAAAACACCGTTGTGCCTGGTGAACAGTGGATCCCCGTCTGCTGAGCCCACAACGCGAATGTCGGCGAGCCACCAGCCACAATTTCCGGGGCGCCCACTTGGCCAACATAGTCAGCGATCTCCTGATGGATCTGAGTGACAGCCTGTTGCCGTTCGTCGAGTGAGGGTTGGTGGAGGTGCCCGTCGTAGACGTGCAATCCAGCGAATTCCAATTCACTGCTCTGATCGATCAGGTGGCGGAGTTGGTCGAGACCGGAGCCCCAGGGGATTCCCGTGCGGTGCATTCCGCAATCGACGTCGATGAAGACTCGCAGGGGCGTGTTCCGTTTCGGAAAGGCATCGATGAGTACCGAGATGGCTGACGGATGATCGACCAAAACGGCAAAAGAGGTGTTGGGATACTGATCTCGCAATTCGGCGAGTCGTTGGATATTCAATCCCACCACAGGGTAAGCCAGCAGGACATCTTGCCCGCCGGCACCCGCCACCATTGATGCTTCTGCGATCGTTGAAGCCTTGAACTTACAAATGCCGGCATCCACTTGCATCTGAATCACAGCGGGCATCTTGTGAGTTTTGACGTGAGGACGCAGTCTGCCGGTATCTCCGTTGACCATCCGCACCATCGAATCGATGTTCCGCGCGACGCAGTCTCCGTCGACCAGCAAACCAGGTGATGCAACTGATTCCAGTTGCTCAATTTGATTCCAGATCTGGTTCATGGGGGTGCAGGTGTCGGTTGGAAAGGGGCGAGGCAGGTGGTGAGCAACCTGGCAAACGAAACGTAAGCTTGATGCAAGGTTTTTAATGCTGAATGCAAAGCAGAACCGCGGATCAACTTGCGTTTTGCGACACAATAGGTCTTCGGGTTTTGAACAGGATTTTAACTTCTAGCATGACACTCAATTTCGCGGAGCCCTCGCAATGAAGCGGGGCTAGAGATCTTAGTCGATTACCATGCCGTTCGGAGGAATTGCAGGAAGTTGCCGTGGCTGATTGCGTCGAGGTCTGACTGGCCATAGCCCGCGTCCTGCAACCTTTTCATGAAATTGGTTAAGTCGGAAATTGTATCGAGGTCAGCCGGTGTCTGCTCGTTCCCATAGCCTCCGTCCAAGTCGGTGCCGATTCCGACGTGTCGGCAATTGCCAGCTAGCTGACAAATGTGATCGACATGCCGTGCGAGGTCAGTCAGATGAGCGCTTGGTAAGTCCTCATGGGTTGTGAGGCCGCGTTGCCAACCGGGGACGACCATCCAGACATCGAATGCGACGCCGATCACCGCGTTGCGTTGAATCAGGGCGAGAATCTGCTCATCTGATAATTGTCTTGGGTCATCGACCAAGGCGCGGCAGTTGTGATGACTTGCCCAGATTGGTCCTTGGTAAAGATCGATCGCTTGCCAAAACGATGGCTCGCTCAAGTGGGTAACGTCCAGGATCATGTCGAGCTGATCCATCTCTTTGAGAAGCTCAACCCCGATCGCTGGTAATGGACCGTCGCAGTCATGCCCGAGTGCGTAGCGGCCGATTCCGTAGTGAGCTGGACCGAGGGCTCGTAAGCCCTCTTGATGGGAAGTGTGCAAGTCGTCGAGGGTGCGGAGCGAGTCAGCACCTTCCAAGCTCAGTAAATAGCCGATCGGTGTGTTTTGGGGGTCGTGCTCCCATTGCGTCAAATGGGTTTCGAGGGCATCGCCATCCCGGATTTGCCGAAGTTGACCGTCATCCTCCATCGCTTGATACCAAGCGATTTGGCCCCGCGTACTGGCCCACGCTTGTTGAGGTGAATTCCAGGCGGCCACCGGACCGGGTGGTTTCATGCAACCAGCAATTTGAGTGGCCACACAAAGGCCGATACCCGTGCTCCGCATTTCAGGAAAGGCAACGGTGCCCCGACCGCGACCTTTCAAATCGGTCATCCCATGCTCGGCCTGACGGATCTCCGCCACGGAACAACGAAGGTCGCGATTGTAAGCCAACGCGTTCAAACTTAGATCGAGATGGGCATCGAAGAATAACATCGCAGCATTGTACCGTTCTCCGCACGCCGACGGGATCCGCTGGAACGTTATCCTTGAAACCAATTAATCGCAGCGCATCACTGACCGTCGTAGCGTATTTCCGAAGCCAACGCAAAAGAGACCAACGCAAAAGAGGCCAACGCAAAAAATGCGCACAAAAAAAGCCAGCCCGTGGGGCTGGCTTTGCTTGTTTTCGTCGGGACTCGAGTTCGCTTACAGATTCGGAGTCGTGTAAGGCTCGGTGTCGCCCACCATGTGAAAGTGGTTGTGGTCAATGTAGATGACTTCGATTGCTTCTCGATCGTGAAGCGTGTGAGGGACCGGATATCCGACCGTCGTTCGCTCGTCAAAGTAGACCGTGCACTTGTAGTGAGCGTGGTGCAATTGAGCAGGACCGATCAGAGGATAGAACCGCGGCGGGTCAATGTAATCGGCGATCTTCTCTTTGATGATACGAACACCATTACGCTGGGTTTCCCAGAGTAGTGGGATTCCGCCTTGTACTGGACGAGCTGTTTCCAGTGCATGCATGACTTCGTCGTCACTGGGTGGGTCGAGCGCGACGGCCGGTCCGCCAGCCGTGGTGGGACCCAGGATTGGTACGCGTTCGTACCGTTCCTTCTTCCAGAACTTCTCTTCCTGCTTGTGCTGGTAGTAGGGGCTCACTGGCATTGGATAGCCAAGGAAGCCAAGGTTGTAGTTTGTGCCGCCCAGGCCATAGCAGCCGGTCGATGCAAATGCCAGCAATGCCAGCGAGCAAAGTGTGGCGTTTCGACTTACCCGGCTGATCCGGGACTTATTTGGAATCGCGTGTGTGGTCATCCGAGCAACCTTCCGTGGTTTCGTTCCATGCTGGCGACAATCTTGGCCGGAGTTTGGATTCGATCCGGCCATGGATGCTGGGCAAAAGTTCCAGCGGCTTTGGTACAGTAGTTATCGTGTGAACTTATGCCGATCTTGCGGATAATTCCGCAGAATCGAGGAAATGCAGTTCTGCGGTCTCTTCGATTCGTTTCTTCAAGCTCGAAAGTCCGCGGATCGCGGAGGCGAGTCGATCGCGGTGAGGTCTTTGAAGTCCTCATCTCATGCAGAACTCGGCTCTTTCAGCCCCTCTATTCAGCCCGTCCTGTCAGCGCACGGTCTTCACGGCTTTGCCGTGACCGCGAGCCGTGAACGCGAGCCGTGACCGCGAGTTGGGATCGGCGAGC
>JARGNK010000006.1:24907-29667 GCA_029213145.1 Rubripirellula sp.
GCCGTGACCGCGAGCCGTGAACGCGAGCCGTGACCGCGAGTTGGGATCGGCGAGCTGGAATAAAAAAACCGCGAGCAGAATGACTGCTCGCGGCTTTGCGTGTCTCAGGAGACGTGAATTTGGACTGCAGCTCGTCTTGCTGAGCCAACGCCGCTTGAGTTACTTCGACGTGAAGTCGAGGAACCACCAGCCGTCATCCCATTCCAGGCTGACCTTACGCCATCCAAGGGGTACCTGTGGATAAGGATAGAAGGGGCCGATGTAGGGCCATGCCGATGGGCTGTACTGCTGTGGATAGGTCAAAGCAGCGTAGTTCGGGTGAGCTGCGTAGCCTGGCCAAGCGTAGTTGGGCAGATTAGGCGAGTCATACCGAGGGGCACCAACGGCAGAGTAAGGTGCCATCGGCACTGGGCTGCCCATTGGAGCCGCAACAGCAGCTTGTGGTGCCATGGCTGCTTGAGCAGGAACGGCCGCTTGTGGGTATGGCGTTGCCATCGCAGGCATGCCAACGGGTGCCGATGCGACAGTGGCAGGCACTTGGCTGTAATTGGGGTGAGCAACCGGGTCGACTGCTACTGGAGCCAATTGGGAAGCGCGAACTTCCTGCAGGGCCGGTGGTTCAGGCAATCTTGGAAGATTGGGAGCATTGCTTGGTATCGCGATCGCTTCGCGAACTCCCGACACGCCAGGAACGCTTTCGGCGATCCGTAGGATCGCGTCGCGTTGAGCTGACGAGCTAGCTCGGCCAGTCAGCTGAAGAATTCCGTTGGAACTCTTGACGTCCACTCCGAATCCTCGCAGCTGACCAGCGTCCTTTGCTTGGCTCAGTGCCGAAACGACAGCAGAGACCACCTGGTTGTCGCTGTTCACGCCGCCCTCGGGGGCGGGCTCAACAGCGGTTGCTGGCTGCACTTTCCCAGCCGCAATGGGTGTACTGGCTTGGGCGACGGGCTTATCACCCGGTTTGACCTGGTTGCGAATTGCTTCTGCCTGATTCGCTAAGGCCTGACGGAACGAAAAGCCTTTCGTGCTTTTTTCCGTCTTCGCTTCATCCTTCCCATCCGTGATCGACACCTTGTCCACCACTTTGGTGACGCCTTCGATGCCTTCGGCAGCCTTGAGTACCAGATCTCTCTGGCTACTTTCGCTTACGCTACCTTGGAACGAGACCACACCTGCATCGACTTTCATGTCGAGGGTGAAGTCTTTTAAAGCGCCTGAGTCCCGGTTGAGTTCCAACCGGGAAATGATCTGTTCTGCGATTTCACGATCACCACCCCAGGCCTGCAATGGCCCAAGGGTCGCGAACGCGGCAATCGCCAATCCGAAATACTTGCGTCGCATCGAAATGCCTCCCTGCAGTCCTAAATCACTCTGGGTCTGAGCCCAACCTGAGATCCAACCGCACGATGCGAATCGGCAACGTGTTGCCGCGGGTGGCAACAATCTCGGTTGGAAATACCAGACCGGTGTTGTTGGTTGTTTCGGTCATAACGAGGGAGGCAAGGTAGGTTTTTTCGGATTTTGTCGCCGATTGCATCCGATAACGCGAAAAACCGGCTTTTGACGGACACTCAGATGCTTTTTTCGCCCCGCCTGGGGTCGATCCGAGCCCTACAAACAGACCAGCCTCAGTAATCGTCAAACTCAACGACTCCGGGCATCGACCCTGCATTTTGGTAAGTTGACGAGATTGCCACTCCCCCTAACTTTTTGGGTTAGCGTCCGCCATGTCAGATCAAAATCCCTATGATGTTCCGCCCCAGCCAACACCGTTGGAGGATTGGGAATCTGAGCCGAACGCCGACGACCGTAATTTGGCATTAATCGCACATCTCTCCGGTGCGGCCGGAATCGTTGCGGGTGGATTGATCGGTTTCTTGGGACCATTGATCATCTACTTGATGTCCAAAGAGAGGTCACCCTATGTGGTGGGGCAGGCGAAGGAAGCGTTGAATTTTCAAATCACACTGATCCTAGCGGGAGTCGTTTTCGGTTTACTGACAGCGGTTTCGTGTGGACTACTGTTTCCGCTCCTCTTTGTCCCAGTGGCTTTGCAAGTTGTCTTTGCGATTATCGCCGCGATTGCGGTGCGTGATGGCGAGCCATACCGGTATCCGTTTTGTATTCGGTTGTTGCAGTAGCCTTTGTTCGGTCGCCGCAACCGAGAGGCTGTCACGGTGCCCAACGGCCCGGGCGGGGGTTGGGTTGACGCCCGCCGAGCTTGGTGATGAGCGAACTAGGTTAATAGCCTAACTAGGTTAATAGCCTAACTAGGTTAATGGCCGACCCGGTAATGGGCGGAGTTTTGATGGGGGACAACAGGGGTCTGCGGCTCACTGTTTCAAGAGGCGTTACTTTTGCCGAGCAGATTGCTTGGGGGGCAATCTGCTTGCTCTAACGCGATCACCATTCTCGCTCGGCCATTGGCTGAGGTTGATCCGCTCGGGCCGATTGGAAAGCTGCCGTGCCGTTCCTTTAGCCGGCATTCCGATCCCTTAGCCGTTATTCTGGTCGTTTAAATCGATGACCAACCCCTGGGGGCCAGCATTGAAAATCCGCGTTTTCCCTAGCTTGGCTTGTTTTCCCCAGTCGTCGTGAATATGTCCGCAGACGACCAACTGAGGTTGCCTGTCGAGGATTGTTTGACGGATTGACTCGCTGCCGCGAATTCGGCCGGAGCGATCTTTGTCGACGGTATCCAGAGGGGGGGAATGCACGATCAGCACGCCACCGGCGGGGCAGCCCGAGAGCATGTCGGCGCCCTGTTGTTCGTCAAAGTCGTAGCTCCAGGCTCCAAAAGGGGTCACCGGGATCGCGCCACCGACACCCCAAAATTGGATTCCGTCGATGACGCAGCCACTGCCGTGTAAGACGGTTGCCGATTTCCAGACCTGGGCGGCCTCAGTCAACTCAGCGGCGGATTCACCATTACCGGGGACTAGAATCGCCGGTTTTTCGATCGCGGCGAGGATGTTGAGTGTGTCGGGGAGTCCCTCGTGTCGGTTGGCGAAGTCCCCTGCCCCGATGACGCAATCGACATCGGCGGCCGCTTGGACCAAACTGGTAGCAGCTTGTTGGTCGCGATGCAGATCACTAAAGCACAGCAGTTTCATTTTTTTCCTGGCGAAGGTTAGATCGCCTCAACGAGCCATTGCGAATGAATCAACCCGATGCAAAACCGAAAGACTATCGACGCGTGATGGTTTTGCTTGTCGCAATCGTCTGCTTTGCGATTTGGGCTGCGATTACCTTTCTACACGGGCAGTCGGGTTCAGCCAAGTTCGTCGCTGCTGCGGCAGGGCGGATTGCGTTGGTCATGGTCGCGTTGTGGCTTGCCTGGTCGTCCTTGCAGCGGCCAGCGTCCTGGCTGCCGCCCGGTTTCGCGATGATGTTAGTGGTGACGTTGGCGATGTTGGCCGCTCGGCCCCGAATGATCATCGTCGCCATCCCTGTGTTGGGTGTTCTGCTCGCCTTGGCGACGGCAGTACGTGTCTTCAAGCCCTAAGGGGTTTGGTAGCCCATAGCTCGCACTTTGAGACCAACGCCGCGCCGCGAATCGGCAGCGAATAAAAATCCCCGCCGTAAACTGCAGCAGAATTGAGTGGCAGCCCTTCGACAGGCTACCCGCTCAATGTCAATGTCAATGCAAGCTGAAGGTCAATGCAAGCTGTGATGAGCCGCACTGGAGTATCCGCAGAAACGACAGGATTTTGCCGGTCATGAAAACGATTTGAACGCGTGCTCCGTAGAGATGGAGTTCTCTTGGGAGCCGCAACACGCGGGTCGCAATTTTTGGTTCCGCGGCGGGCAGCCTCTTCCTGCTCAGCAACGGTGAACTTTTGATTCAGGCCCACGCCGGCAGTGCCTAATTGATTTCGTCATAGACCAATTCGTCTCCGATCCAGAGGCGGAAGCGGCGGATCATCAGGCCACGGGTGAAGTCGATTTCAATCCTTCCAGTCGGTTGGTTGGAATCAACGTTTGATGGAACCTGAAATTTTACCTTTCGCTGAATGGACAGCCAGCTAATCCGTCGGGACACCAAGACACCATCGATCTCGACTTTTTGGCGAAACCACCAGCCGTCGTAAACAAGTTGGAAAAGATGCGGGGGGCCGATCTCGATCACACGGTACAGAAAGTTGCGGCGAATTCGCTTGGACGTTCCAAAGGTCCCCGTTTCCAGGGGAGCGACATTTGTTACCGCGAACGGGTTCATGGCATGGTCTTCCGGGGGTTTCGCGACGATCAGCCGTTCTTGTTGTTTCTTTTTGAATTCCCTGCAGGTGAGAATGGGGCGACTTGTATCCCGATTCCCTCTTACCTCTCTGCTTGGGTGCGGAGTCCCCGGGGGCCGCCGCACGTAGGAACTTTACACAAGCGTCGATCCTTGCGAGCGGTTGTTCCGATTCAGTTATTCGGTAACTCCGATTAGCTAATCTGTGCGACTGCGCCTTTGTGTCGCCCCTGTGCAATATCATGGCGATTACATCTTTCCAGCACTGGATAATGGATTGACAGAGCGGGCCGATCGTGCCTGCGGGGGGTTCGTGATATGATATGCGGTCCCTGATCCCTTTCCATGTTGAGGTACGAATGAGCACCGCGGATAGTACTTTGAGTGAAGCAGTGGCCAAACAAGCAGCCGAAGCAAAAGATCGGCTGAATGAGCACACCCTTAAAACCGTTCACTGGCACTTCAGCGACGAAACAGGTAGCCCGTTTTGGTTGGAAAAAAAGGCCGAGCTGAACTTCGA
>JARGNK010000006.1:29677-55069 GCA_029213145.1 Rubripirellula sp.
AAGAGCTTTGATGATCTAAAAAAGTTTCCCCATTTCGAGGATGAGTGGCTTCGTGGAGGTCCCGTCCGTCGTTGGGTACCGAAAGGGCATGAGGGAAAACCAACGTACGTTTTCGAAACTGGCGGAACAACTGGCATTCCCAAGAGTCGCGTTGTAATCGAAGATCACTGGAAAGACTACGAGCTGTTCAGTGAAACGTTGCCTGACGAGTATTTCCCCCGCGGCGCAAACTGGCTCATGTTGGGGCCGAGCGGTCCTCGGCGGTTGCGTCTCGCAGTCGAACACTTGGCTCAATTCCGCGATGGGATTTGTTTTTGCATTGATCTTGATCCTCGTTGGGTCGTTAAGCTGATCAAGAAAGGTTGGATGGAGCATCTTGAAGAGTACAAGAAGCACTGCATCGACCAAGCCGTCACCGTGCTGACCGCCGGTCACGACATCAAGTGCATGTTCGCGACACCAAAATTGCTCGAGTCCCTCGGTGAGGCGCTGGAGGAGCGCGGCACGAGTATTCAAGAGGTCGGTATCACTGGCATCTTTTCGGGAGGGACCGAGTTCACCCCGCAGTGGACTCGATTCTGCGTCGAAGAAATGTTGGGCGGGCCACCCGAGGAGAGCGGAGTATATATGACTCCAACTTATGGGAATACGCTGATGGGTCTCGCTTGCGGGAAGAAGATAAGTGCTGCTGACAATTACAAAATTGCCTACTACGCGCCACAACCGCGAGCGGTCACTGAGGTCGTTACGTTCGACGATTACAACCAAGTGGTTGATTACGGTGGAACGGGACGAGTCAAACTATATACATTGACCGATGAATTCTTCGTGCCAGGTTTCATGGAACGTGATGAAGGGGAGAGGGAAGCTCCCTACGACGTCTACCCATGGGATGGTGTTAGTGGCGTGCGTCCTTTCCACGAACTGGCGAGCGCGACGACAGTTGGGGTTTACTAGGTAACAGCCCGTCTTTGATGCTAGAGCGCCCGTAGGAATCTTCCCTAGGCAAATCATTGCAGACGTTTTTCGACGGGAATTCGTCTGTCGTTTTTAATCATCTTCATCCACTTTCGTTTTAATTGTTCAGCGACCCATGATCACACTTAGTCCATTGCGTTGGGGCAAACCCTACGAATCCCTTGACTTCACCGACGTTGTACACTTCGACACCGGTGAGCCCATCGCGCGAATCGGAAATGTTGGCGGTGGAATTGTTGGTCGTGATATGCGACAAGCCCACAAGGCTCGGCAAGCTCTGCTTCAAATGTCGACTGACGACTTGATCGACTGCTGTAAACGGGCGGCCGTTTTGTTCGAATCAGCTGATCTAACCGTCGGCGATTCGGTGCAGTCGGTGGACCAGTTTGTTCATCAACAATCGGCGAGCACTGGTCTGCCCGAGCACATGTGTCGTTCCAATATGACGAAGAACAGCTTCGTTCTGAGTCACATCGATCAGATTCTCGATTGTTTGACCCGGGGTCTCGACCTGTCGATTCTGTCTCGGGGATACGGTGAGGAAGGTCGAGGCGTGATCGTCAGCTATCAGTCGCAGACGCCAGTTTTGGGAGCCGTGCTGCCAAATAATTCGCCGGGGGTCCACACCCTTTGGTTGCCCGCCATCCCACTGCAGGTCGGGCTAGCTTTAAAGCCTGGCTCGCAGGAACCTTGGACTCCCTACCGAATGGTTTCTGCCTTTATCGAGGCAGGTGTGCCAGCGGAGGCTTTCGGCCTGTACCCCGGTGGGCATGACGCTGGTGGTGCCATCATGACCAAAGCGCCTCGAAGCATGATCTTCGGTAGTGCCCAGACCGTTGCTCAGCATGAGGGGAATCCGAAAGTTCAGGCTCATGGCCCTGGGTTTTCCAAGGTTCTGCTAGGTGATGATGTCGTCGATGATTGGGAAAATTATCTCGATCTGATGGTTGAAAGCGTACTCAGTAACTCGGGCCGTAGCTGTATCAACTGCAGCGGCATTTGGGCCAGTCGGCACACACGAGAGATCGCACAGGCGATCGCGGAAAAAATAGGGCCGGTCGAGGTGTTGCCGCCTAGCGATCCAGATTCACAACTGGCCGCATTCACCGTGCCGGCGATGGCGACTGGGACACACGGAATGGTTCAGCAAGATCTCGCTGAGTCAGGCGTCGAAGATATGACGGCCCAGTACGGCGAGAAGTTGGTTGAGAAAGAGCACTGCGCGTATTTAAGGCCAATGGTTGTGCACGCCGATTCCCCCGATCGCCAAGTCGCCTCAAAAGAGTACATGTTCCCGTTCGTTAGCGTTGTGGAGTGTCCGCAGGCTGACATGCTTCGTCGGATCGGACCAACCTTGGTAGGAACCGTGTTGACGGCTGATCCAGCGTTCGTCGCTGCTGCAGGGTCAAGCACCGACATCGACCGATTGAATGTCGGCCCCATTCCGACCAATCGTTTGAATTGGTTGCAGCCTCACGAGGGCAACATTATCGACTTCCTGTTCCGTTCACGCGCGTACCAACTGGCAGACCTGCCTGTTGCAGCCAGCGTATCTTGAGGGCGGCGTATCTTAAGGGCTGCGCATCCTGAGCGTGGCGGAAAGCTCAACACGCCGGAAAATATCCGGCGTGTTGAAATCGCTGAGTGATGGTGTTAACAATGCCGAGGGACCTCACAGTGCCTCGGCGTTTGGAATCTCTTTCGACTCTGCTGGGCGGTTTTGATTGAACCGCATCTCGGGATTGGTGGAGTTCGCAACGCTCGGCGGATTTTGGTCACCGGACACTCGGAGATGAGCTTTTTCACGAGGCCTGTGCGAACCCCCGCGAGCGATCTGACAGGGGAGAGTGATTCAGGTTGGCGAAGCGGGCGGGGATTCAATCGGATTTCACGCGGTTGTCCGAATGGGGCGGAGCTATAGTCGAGAGTAGAGATCTCTTCCGTGGCTAGTAGAATCCCCATGACCGGTACGATCATTCCCGCTGCCTCTCAATCACCGCCGCCAGCCGCGGCGGTTGCGAGCGATTCGCGTTCAGATCGATCTGATTCAGTTTCTGGGCGGCCTGGCGAAGTGAGTGCGCGGCCACATAATTGGCGGGGTGATCCTCGTGTCGCTGTTCTGCTAAGTGCGATTTTTCACACCTTGTTGCTGCTTTTATTGACTCTGTTCGCCTATCGCCAAGGTGATCGATCGGCTGGTGCGATCCTCGCTCGCCAGGGACAACTTTCAGAGGTCGTTGCCTTTGAATCCGTGCGCAGCGATTCCAAATCCAACGACGCACAATCGATGGTTGAGCAGCCAGTCGCGGTCAACATTGGTGTTGTCGAAGTAACGCCTGTGCCCTCGCCCATCGAATCGCGTCCAGCCGAGACTGATTTAGCCCTGCAGGAACTCGGCTCCGATAGCATGGTCACTAATCAAGCAACTTTGATTCGTCTTCCAGGGGGTGGTTTGTCGGGGCGGACCCCCGAGGGAAGGATCGAACTAGGTGATCGATACGGCGCAACAACCGAGAGCGAACAGGCGGTAGAGATGGCGTTGGAGTGGCTCGCCAGGCATCAACGCCCCAACGGTAGTTGGTCTTTTAACTTGGAATTGGATCCCTGTAATGGGCAGTGTCGTCATAGCAAGCGAAAGGAAAGTGATACCCCAACGCCCGCGACAGGTGCGACCGGTTTAGCGTTGTTGGCATTCTTGGGCGCTGGGCACACCCATTACGAGGAAGGCCCGTATCAGGAGAACGTTCGGCAAGGAATTTACTATTTGCGTTCGGTCGCGGCAGAAGCGGTGGCCGGTTATGACTGGCAGCAAGGCAGTATGTATGGTCATGGGATTGCTTTGATGGCGTTGTCTGAGGCGTTGGCGATGTCTCGCAAAGCAGGACGCAGCGAAACCGACTTGATGGAATTGGTTCAACGGGGAGCTGCATTCACGACCGTCGCACAGCACAGCAGTGGATCTTGGGGCTACGTGCCGGGGAGCCCCGGTGATACCACGTTGACGGGTTGGCAAGTGCTGTCCTTGATTGCCGCCCGGCGGAACCGCGTCGACCTGAGAACCAATACCCTGCCGGACGCCAAGGCATTTATCGAATCAACATCCGATGATCCCAAGTACTGGTTTGGCTACAAAGGACCACCAGGTGAACCGACCACCACTGCGGTTGGGTTGACGTTGATGCTGTATCTGGGCGAGTCACCTGATTACACGCCCTTCTATCTCGCACTGACCGACTTGGCACGACGTGGGCCGAAACTCAACAACATCTATCACGATTACTACGGAACCTTAGCCTTGCATCACAGTCGGCATCATGATTGGGATCAATGGAACACACGTTTGCGTGATCACTTGGTTGCAACCCAAGCAACCAGCGGACACGAACGCGGTAGTTGGCATTTCCAAGATCGCTGGGGTGACATCGGTGGAAGACTTTACACCACCGCGATGTGTGCGATGACATTAGAGGTTTACTACCGCTACTTACCGCTCTATGAGTCGATTGACGAGTTTCCTTTTTAGCAATTGATTGGGAATGTCCCGGATCCTGCTGGATGGTCACCGTGACTGCGGGCTTCTCATCTCATGCGACGCAGTAGCCACTGTGTCATGTGCAGCTCATTGCTCAGCAGCACGCATCAGTGATCAGCACGCATCAGTGATCGGCACGCATTGGGGCTCAGCACGCATTGGGGCTCAGCAAACCGATGGGGCCATGTTGCCGCGTGAGCTCGATGGCGTGTGGGGGAATTGGAGTTCCCAAGCGAACGTGCCAGCGAGTGTAAGTGGCGGTGAACGAATGGGGCTCCGAGTGCGGCTATTCGCTTCCCCCGGGATCGCCGGTTGTCGCCGCGGCGATATCGGTGGCATAGCATTCGATCAGGGTTGCTTGGTTCGCATTGCGGTCGACCTCCTGCAGTGCGCGAACCGACCGATCTAGACGAGCCAGGGTGGCTTGGTCAAACAGCGATGCAAACGCTTGCTGTCGCAGACGCTGCCGGTAGAACTGCATGGCGATTGAGAAGGCATCTCGCATTGCTTCGCGGCGGAGTCGCGCTTCCTTACCCGCTTGGCCAACGTGGCTTGAGATGATTCGATTGATCAGCATCGGGTCGGGGTGCGGCGATTCGAATTGCTTGGTCAGCGATTGCCGCAGATGATCGCTCTGGCTGGTCAGTAGCCGTACGGCTGCGTGGACGTCTCCCCCTGCCATTTCAACGGCGCCGCGGATTGCATCTTCGCCAGCCTCGATTTGGTGCGCCGTGCGGATTAATCGCACGGTATCATCGACGCTCAATGGTCCCAGTCGCAAAATTCGGCAGCGTGAGCGAATGGTTGGCAGTTGTTTTTGCTCATTGGTGCCAATCACCAGAACGACGGTGCCGGGTGGCGGTTCCTCGAGCGTTTTTAGCAAGCTGTTGGCCGCTTCTTTCTGCAGAAAGTCCGCATCCTGCAAAATGGCCACCTTGCGTTGACCGCGAAGCGGCTTGATACGAACATCACGGCAGAAACCGGATTGCATACGTGCGTCTTCTTCGCCGATCAAAAGCTTGATCGGAATCGAGCTTTTGTCCTTTGGCTTGGCGACTGTCACGACGTCCGGGTGTGTTCCGGCTTCGACTTGAATGCAGCCCTCGCACTTTCCGCAAGGCTCCATTGTTTCCGGCGGTGATTTCTCGCACAGTAAGGTCTTTGCGATCAGTTTCGCAACGGTTCGTTTACCGACGCCGGGAGTACCGACCAGCAGAAAGCTGCCGCTGAACCGATGGCTGCCGATGGCGGCGGCCAACCAGGATTGCAAACGGTCGTGGCCGATTAGTTGTGACCACGCGGTGACCCCATGTTCAGGCAAGGCCTCGGCCGTCTTCTCAGAACTCATTGCTCATCAATCGATGCGGGCGATGTCTCAGAGTCGGTTGATTTGGGATTAGCTGGAGGAGGATTTTCCAGTTCCGTGATTTTTTCGAGGCGTGCGGCATGCCGCCCACCGTCAAAGTCGGTATGCAGCCACATCAGCACCAATTCGTCGATTGGCCGTTCACCAATCATGTCACCCGGCAGGCAAAGGATATTGACGTTGTTATGACGGCGGCTCATTTCGACCATCACCTCGTCGTAACAGGAGGCGGCTCGCACGCCTGAAAACTTGTTTGCCGCGATTGCCATTCCGATCCCGGTCCCGCAGATCAGGATACCTCGATCAGCTTCGCCGCAACTGACTTTTTGAGCCACCTGGGCTGCAAAGTCCGGGTAGTCACAAGACGTTTCCGAGTCGGTCCCCTCGTCGGCGACACTAAAGCCGGCGTCAGCGAGGGATTGAATCAGTCGGTTTTTGATTTGGACACCACGATGGTCACTGCCAACAGAAACTCTCATTAGTCCTGCACCTCGTTTTCAGTTGAGGCGGAATTGGGGTTCGAAGTGGAATTCGAGAAAAAATCGTCATCAAGCGAGTCAAGCCAAGCGGCTAGCTCATTTTCAATTTGGTCGGCGCAGGCTTGGTAAACCTCAACTGGCATCCCGACCGGATCCGAAATGTCACCGCCGTCGCGTCGCAGGTTGTGGACGCGGTCATGCATCCCGGGCCATGCAGCCAAAATCGCAGCGCGATGCCCTCCGGTCATCGTTAGGACCAAGTCAGCAACATTCATCACCGAATCATCCAGCGGTCGACTGCTGTGGCCGGTTAAATCGAGGCCACGTCGACCCATCACTTCGACTGACTGAGGCGAGGCGCCGCTACCGGCCATTGCGGCAACGCCAGCCGACAGCACTCGAACGGCGTCTTCGGAACCTAGTTTTTGCCGTATTTGTTCACGTAGCAACGTCTCAGCCATCGGGCTGCGGCAAGTATTGCCCGTGCAGACTAACACAATGACCGGTTTTACAAATTGATTCATGGCAGCCCGCTCGATCGCCCCTTCCCGCAATATTTCCAATCGATTGCCCATGATTCGGGCAACCGTCGAGACTCCACCATAACGGGTTGGGCCGTCATCGAGCAGCAGTGGTAGCGAATCACCCAGCTGTTCCGCGACCGCCTGGGCGGTGGTGGGAGCCGGCAGGCCGCTTAAATTCGCACTCGTCAGCACCAAAGGACCCGACAAAAACCTATGAATTCCCGCCATGACGCGGTGATCGACCACTCGAAACCCAACGCAGCCAAAGTCACTGGTAATTTGTTCACTAACCCTTTCGGGCAGTTGTGTCACCGCACTCAACGGCGACTGACAGGGGGTTACCAGGGTTAAAGGGCCAGGCCAGCAGCGGTAGCTCAGCCGCCGTACCAGCGGACTGGGGCCGCATATGAAGTCCTCTGCGGCCTCCCGGCTGGCAACGGAAATCGCTAACGGTACACCCGCGTCACGACCCTTCAATTCGTAGAGCTCATCGATCGCGTGCTCGTTCAACGCGTCGACGGCCAGGCCGTAGACCGTCTCGGTTGGTACACCAACGACCTTGCCTTCGACCAAGGCCTGTACCGAGCGATGGATCATGTCCCGCGGGTCATCGGTGGTGCGAAGATCGAGGAGATTCAGCATGAGGCGATTGAATGACTTTCCATGTGATTCCCGGGTTCTCTGTTGCGGATCTCGACCAACAACCGCTGTGTCGAAAGGCGGAGGACAGAAGCAACGCCCTTACCACATGGGGGGCAGTGGGTGACTGGAGTAGAATATGGACCAAGAGAAGCAGGCAGGTGGCGAAATCGTCGCCACCTGCCCTCCATTGTACGAGGACTCAATTTGAGCCCACAAGCAGGCGAGCTTCTTCCCAATCACAGACAGGCCGATCACGATCGCGTTATCGGTCGTTCCCCATGTTCCATGCCGCCAACGAACTGAGGCCCCAGCCTCCTCGGCTTTCACTGCTTTGAAGAACCACGCGTGATTTCCAGCGAGAAGTGATGACGAAGACGAGCTCCTTACCGAAACGTGTCTACCGCCGCGAATTCCTGGGTGGCTGCTTCGCGGCTGGAGTCGCGATGAGTGGTGGTTGTGTGCCGGCCGGCGTTGCGGGCGAACCCGAATTGGTTTGGGGGAGTCGCGGAATGGGACCTGGTCGATTTGTGAAGCCACGCGCGATTGCCATCGATCAGAGTGATCAGCTTTACATCGTTGATACAACTGGCCGCATCCAAGTGTTTGATCGTGACGGTAATCTTTTGCGATGGTGGCGCACGCCACTGACCAAGAATGGTCGGCCCACCGGCTTGGCGGTCGACACCAATCGCCCCTCCAGCGGACGCACCGCGAGGTTGCTGGTGGCCGACACCCACTACTATCGAATGCTCGATTATTCCTTGGAGGGAGAGTTGCATGAGGGTGAACAGATTGGTGGTACGGCGGGCCATCAGCCTGGTGAGTTTGCGTTTGTCACCGACGCAGTCACTGATCGGCACGGTTGTGTTTACATTGGTGAGTACAACGCCTCGGATCGAATTCAGAAGTTCGATGCTGATGGCCAATTCATCACCCAGTGGGGTGCCACCGGCAAAGCACCGGGCGAGTTTTTGCGGCCCCAGAGCCTAGTGATCTCGGGCGATGTGCTGTGGGTATGTGACTCTTGTAACCATCGCATTCAGCGATTCGACATCCGCGAGGAGACTCCCCGATTGATCGACATTTGGGGCGGCCCCGGGACTCAAAACGGGCAGTTTTATTATCCTTACGACATGGTAATCGCGAACGATCAGACGGTGCTGGTGATCGAATACAAAAACAACCGTATTCAACGGTTCGAGCCTGACGGAAAATGGATCGCCAATTGGGGAACATCGGGATTTGAGCCGGGCATGCTGAATCAACCGTGGGGGTTGGTCGTTGATTCGCAAGACAGAGTCCATGTGCTGGACAGCAATAACCACCGCGTGCAGCGGATTGGTCTTCCAACCTAGGCGGGTCGACGGTCGACCGTCCAATGTTCTGCGGATTCCAGGGCGAATCGCGTCCAGTGAGAATCGAGTCTGCATTTGCTGGTCTGGAGGAGACAGCGGACCAGACGTGTCATCTGAGGGACGAATACTTCAGCAGTCGAATCATCCAAAGGGGGGTCAAACATGAATCGAATGTTGCAAAAAGCGATGCGAGACGCGGACAATTACGTGATCGAGATGGATTATCACGATTCCAAAGGAAATCAAACGCATCGGGTTGTCAGCCCGATCCGTTTTATGGGGAGTTACCGTTTTTTGGGACTCTGCCTGTGCCGCGAGCAGCCGCGGCAATTTCAGCTATCTCGCTGCAAAAATATTCGGCTTGTGTCGGCCAGTGAAATGTTGATGCCAGTGCCGATTCAATAATCAGTGCCGATTCAATAATCAGTGCCGATTCAGCGACCTGGTTGATGAGGCTAGGCAAGATGACCTGCTAGCAGGTGGTGGCTAATGAAAGCGGTGGCCTGTTCAAGAGGTGGCCTGCTAAAGAGGTGGAATGACAATTAGTTGGCCGCAAGGTTGAGATTGCGATTCAGCCGCCGCGATTGAGTCTTGGCTGTCTGAAATGCCTCATAGAAACGACGAAAAGCTCGAGTTGCCGAATCGGCAATTCTCGAGCTGTTCGTGTACGAGGATTATGGTTCCCGACGCTAATGGGTAACCCTCGTAGAGCCTCCGCCCACGGAAAGTCTTGAGATTTATTTTGGTAATGGTGTCCGTTTTACTGGGACAGGTGCGGACCCAACTTCGACACTTTGCTCATAGACGGTTGGGATCACTCGACTCTGTGTCGTGACTCGGTGAATTCGATTCGACGCGTGTTGAACCGGGCTTGCAATCTGCTGTTCGGGGGCGGTTTGAATCGCTCCCCTGCTTGAGGTTGGACCGCCATCGCCACCGTTCGGGCTGAGAATGCTTGGACCATCGGGCAATTGGTCTGCCGACGGCAGTGGTACTTGTTCGACATTTGGGTTGGATTGAGCGGGTGGGTTGGATTGAAGGGGTGGGACGCTTGGGTTGGGGTTGAGCGATGGATCGTTCAGCATTTCGCTTTGCGAAGCTCCCATTTCTCCAAGCGGCACTTCGCCGACATCGAACATCTCGTTGCGAGGGGCTTCCAGGATGACGGAATCGGTTGGTAGCTGGTTGTGCATGCCCGATTCGTGGGACATGCCGGCCGCGTGTTGGTCGTTCAGCAGTGGTCCCTGTCGCACGACGCTAGGCCGGCTGACGCCATCTTTCCACTGTTTACCCGCACTTCGTTCGCGTGCCCTTTCAAGGGCGTCCCAGTATGCCTTCTTATTCCAGGGGCCTTCGGACAGGGTGATGTTGTTGTTGGCCAGCATCGAGCCCTTGAGGTAGTCGACGTAGTTGACCGACTTGTTGTATTCACCCAAAGCTCGATAGTAGGAAATCTGGGCATCGGCTCGGCGTTGTTGGCTTTGCAGCACAACATTGACCGGGCTTCGGCCACCTTTGAATTCTGCCAGCCTCGCTTCGACCTCTTGTTCGGCCGCTTGCCACCGCATGGCGTGAGTTTGCACGAGTTGGTAGTGAGTCGCGACTTTCGCAATCGCGTCACTGAGTTGGCTGACCATCAATCGTTCAGCGTCCTGCATGAACGCTCTTGATTGATGTAACCGCAGTTGGCTGCCTCGAATGCGGGTTCGCTCACGCCGGCCGCCGATGGCTGGCGGGGTGATTTCCAAACGCACTGCACCCTCTTGATAGTTGCCACCAGTCAGTTCGCCCAACGCACTACTTCCAGGCGAGGGGAAGCTTACGTCTCTTCGGGCTGGTGGGCCAAGGGTGTCGCCAACGCCAACCCAGCGGTAAAGCAATGACAAATTCACTTCCGGCAGAAGTTGATTCTTGGCAGAGATCTGTTCAAGCTCGCGTTGTTTGATCACAACCCGGCCGCGACGCAATTCGGGGCTGAGATAGAGTAACTGCGCGATGCACTCGTCCCAGTCGTATTCCATTCGTGCCAAGCTCGGTTCTTGAATAGGGCGGACCAATCGACCATCCGTCGCAGAAAGTCCCATCAGGTCGCGAAGTGCCCGCTCACTACCGTAGACACCCTGGCGATCATCGCCGAGTACGTTCGATCCGGCGAGAGCAGACGAGAGGCGTGCGCGGAAGTTGTAGTATTGTTCCTCGGCTTGCGCCAGTTCTTGCTTGGTGCCGGTACCGTTGGCGATATTCAAGCGAGCCGTTCGCGCTGTTGTGATGGCACTGTTGCGACCGATCACCGCGGAGGAGACATTTCGATAGGCGACGTACAAATTCCAGTACGCGACTTCGACGTCACGAACCAGATTCCGGACCTGGATTTCAAAGTCCGTGATCGCAACATCTTCATTCAGGCTGGCCAGTACGACGGGAATCCGGTTGACCAGTGTGCCTCGGTTACGCATCAGCGGATGCTGAACCTGTGCTTCTAAGACAGCCGTCCAGACACTGTTGAGGTTTCGTAGTGTATTTTGTGCAGGAGGTGATTCCGATCGGTCGTACAGCACCTGCTGTCGTAAGGTGGCGACGCCACCGGTGGCGAAACGTTTGCTGATCGCCGACTGTTGCGTCGTGGTGATCGTTTGCAAAGGAACCGGCACGGTTGTGTTTTGCTGACGGTCGGTCGTGCTGACGTTGAAAAACGCACTCGCTTGAGCGTCGAACTCTGACAATGCATCTTCCACACCACCGATTTGGTTCGCTCGTAGAACAGCTCGCGGCAGCACTCGGTTGCCGTTTCCATCGACTGTTAGTGGCACCGATTGAGTCGTCGACTGAGTGATCGCGATGTCGTAGATGCTGCCAAGTTGATCAGCCGTCGCGCTGGTGAACTGAGCCGCTACGTTCTGCCGAAACTCAGCGTTCCCGCTGGTGGTCACAAAGAACTTTGCGTTTTGAAGCGCGATTGAAACACACTCTTCGACCGTCAGATCCCAGAACTGATAGTCGTGGTTACCAATCGTCAGCGGAGGTTCCGCTTCGGTGGTCTCCGCCAAACTATCGAGTTCAACATCCGGATACTCGATTTGCGTGGCACTATTTAGATAGTACTGCAGATCGGGTGATTCGTTGAAGAAGAACGGTTGAGTTGGAGCGCATCCGGTTGCCACTAGGAACATGATTCCAAGTTGCAAATGAGCGGTAATTCGTAGCAGTGAGCGGTTCATGCCCTGGACTTCCCGGGTCGTGCCGCCGTGAAACACACGTGACGTATTCGCACAGCGCGAATGGTGTGTTCCCGTACGGGCCGAGTGTGGAAGCCCCCCACGTTGTTTTCAGCGGTTTGCTCGGGATCTTTCGATCCCAGGCGGGCTGTGAAAACCTCGTCCAGTGAAAGTTATCGGGCGGACCGCTGTTAAACTTTGACGGTTCTGAGAAAAAAACTCATCGAATCGACTATTCCGCCGTGGCCGTATCGTTGGAGAGCGGAGGATTGATCCCTTCAGCGGCGGAATCGCCAGCGTTTGGCAGGTCATTGTCGGCGTTTGGAGGGGTGAGGTCGGATGGGGAAGCCGTCGTTCCCGCTTCGCTCTGGTCTGCGTTCACCGCTTCGCTCTTGTTTCTGTCCACCGTTTCGGCCGCTTCAGTGACCGTTTCAGCCGCGTTCTCAGCACCTGTTGCCGCTTCTTCGTTCGTCGCGGGCTCTTCTGGCACGACAGCGGCGTCCGGTGACGGAATCGTTTCGGTGGTGTCTTCGAGGCTGTGAACGTTCAGCGTAGGAACGTCGAGAGTCGTTGGAAGACTGTTTTCTTCAGTTGTGGGACGACGCGGCCCAATCCTCAAACCTTCCCAAGGTTTAGGGTAGAAGTAGTGAGTCACTATGCGTGGGCTTTTATTCTTGTAGTATCCACGATGAGTCGCATTGTGCCACGCCATCGCTTCCTGACTGCTGGGGGCGATGTGATAGGCGATCTTGCCCATCCAATAGCTTGGCCGGTTGTATTTTCGTCGATGCGACATCGGTAGTGCATTCCCCAATGGAGGAATGACTTCGATTCGCGGGTGAACTTTTTGATTTTCCTTGTCGGGGTGATGTGCCACCGTGATCGATGAAACACATACCGCTAAGGCGGTGGAAATAAGTAAACGCATGTGAATCCCCGTGCAAAGCAAAAAACGCGTGAAACAGTCGTCGCTCAATGACAGCCATGTCAGCGACGGCGGTTCCAGAGCCAATCCAAGGCTCTAATAGCCATTCGTCCTGCATCGATGGATTCACCCAGTGAAGGTTCGAAGATGACGGATGCGCCGATCAGGTTCGGCTTGTCGGTCAAACGCGTGATGTGGTGTCGGAGCTGCGTTGGCGGCGAAGACGCGAGTAGGCCATTTTGCTGACTTCGCCGCTGAATTGACCGGCCATCCACAGCCCGCCGGCGATGGCGATGCCGACGGGGCCCGAGGCAGCACCTGCCCCGATCGCTGTGGTCGCTCCCAGGACGCGACCTGCTTTCCTCCGTTGGTCAGGATCCCGCAAGCCCAGGTGATGGCCACCCGCTTCGGTCAGCCATTGGGCGGCGTCCGCCAGATACAAGCCTGGGCTAACGCCTCGAATCATCCGAGCTCCAGCGAGCTTGACTGCCATGCCGGCGGTCGCTTTGATTCCCAGTGAACTGATTCGCTCGCAGGCCACATTGACTTGCTGGCTTTCGTCGTCGCCCACGGCGCACCAGCGAGCGAAGTGCTCGCAGTTATCAAATAACAAATGATAGCCTTGGCGTCCGAGCTGACTCATTGCTCGCTCGACGATCTCATCTGCCGAGAAGCGAGAGGTGTGTTGGATGAAGTGCAGTCGATCTCGTCCGCCCCGTTTGACCGTGTCTTCGGAAGTTCTCGCGATGATCATTTCGTCCGTTGTGCCCCCCGGACCGGCAACTCCTTCTCCGCCGTCGGTGAAGTGGACCACCGTTCCATCACCGAGATCGATGCCGTGGTGCTGGAATGGCAAACCACGATGATGTCGCCAAACGAAAAAATGTTCGCCACGAGCCATTCTATCTCCTCCCTCTGGAAACGAGCGTTATTGCTCTTGAGAGCCTATTGCACCCTTCTCTTTTCGTTTGCCGCGCGAAAATATTGGTGCTGCGAGGCTGTTTTGCGGCGATTCGGACCCGCGTTCTAGTTTAAGCAGGTCTGCTGCTTTTGTGTTTGTTGCCGATGAGTCCGGCGCTCGCCAACGCAGCAAACAACCCGACAAACGTTATTAACAGGGTTTCGTAAGCCAAGCCAATCGTGACAGCCAATTGCCAGGGATCCGGTGAGTTCGACTGGTTTTTCAAAAGATCGGTCAGCAGGAATTGAGCCAAGGTCAGTCCAGCGGCACAGAGAATGGTGGTGCCGATTGACAGTAGCACCCAAGCGATTTGCTCGATGCGTCGTCGGGACCCGAGGACTGCTTTCATCATCGATGCGGCACTTAGCGGGGCTATTGTCAAAAACGCAATTAACGGCAGCCAATAGCTAGTCGAGCCGACCCCGCTGGGCTGGTAACGAATCATGATCGCCAACAAAAAGGCGATGCAGGTAGTGCAGGCAAGGATATCTCCGATGCCAAACTGTCGGGTTGGCTCGTCCTTGAGGTTCGGGGAATCTCGGTCAGCCAACCGACTTATCTTCCAACGCGGCATGCCGATTAGGTGGAAAATGATGGTCTGCGAGAAAACCAATCCACCCAAGGAGGAGAAAAAACGCATCCATTCGTCCTCTCGCATTGCTTGCAAAATACGGGCAAGAACCACCGTCAGCCCGAGTTGAAGCCCCCAGCGAAGATACCGTCGCTCGATGCATGACAGCAGCCAACTGCCTGCAGCTGTCCAGCCGTAAATCAAGCCCACCAGGAAAAAGGAATAGAGGTTCAGGTTAGTGAAGCTCACTGGCCCGGGGGTGGTTCTGGTCGCCGAGCCAAGGCAATAATCAGAGAACAACGCGGCTGAGACCAACAGCAACACCAGCAGGACACTCAGCGAATGTCGACCGAGTTCTGGTTGGACGTATTTCGAAGGCGTCATCACTCGATCGCTCGCATTGCACAATTTTTTCCAACTTAACACGCCGACCCCAAACTGTCGCTGCCACCATGGAAGGAACCACCGAACCAATCTTGACGATCCTCGGGCATCCTATTGCAGGGAATCCCTCGCAGTTTGCAATCGAACGTGCTTTGCATGACATGAACCTGGAATGGCGAGTTTTGTCGTTTGATGTTCCTGAGGCTGACATACCGGCTGCTTTGGACGGATTGGAGGTTTTAGGGATTCGCGGCGTGTTGGTTGATTCATCGGTTAGCCGCGCGGTCGCCAAGTGGTATGCCGCCAAGTATCCGCAACAAGACGAGGCCTCCATCGCGATCGATTGTTTGTACCGAGATCGCGATGGACTGTTGCGTGGCAGTTGTGAGTTGGGCGATTGGTTTACCTTGGCCGAGGTCGCGAAAACGGCTGACGGATCCACGCCGTTGGAGGCTGATTCTCCCCAGGTGACGCATGGTGCTTCCCGGGCGGATCTCGCAGCCGACCAAGCTATAACTGAGGCAATGGAAATCGCCGCCGAGTCTTTACCGCCCACTGAGGTGAAGACGGAATCCTCTGTCACCGTTGCCGAAGCAGCTTGGATATGGTTAGGGGACGACACGGCGGGTGAATCCCCTTCCCGTGCCGTACCTCGATACGAGCGATTGGATTTGCCACCCGATCCACGGCGAGTGTTACAAGCTGACTTTATTGTGCTGGCTGAAACCGGCGAAGTCGACGCCGAGGATTGGCCCGCCGACGATGGCTCCACGGTTGTGATTGATTTGACAGAGGGGCATCCAGAACGGGATCGGCTCGAAGAACTTGGCTATCGTTTTGTGGATGAGTTTGAACGGCGGAGTGCAACACTTAGTGGGGGTCTGCGACGTTGGACTGGGCGACAGGCACCACATGGTGTGATTTGTGATGCGATTGAAGAGTATCTGGGTGTTTGAAACCAATCGAAAGGATCAATCATGGCAAAGGATTTTTCGCAGCCGGAGGCTGACTTGAATCCGCCTGTTCCAGTCGACGAAAAACAGGTGGGTGAAAAAAAAGAGTCGCCCGTCAGCGGTCGTGTTGCTGGCGGAGCGACCGACAAAGCCGATGCGAAGTGTTCATTGATTCTGCGCGATGATCGGATCATTGAGACAGTTTCCCAGCTCGAGCGACGCATTAAAGATCGATTTCCCGAATCAGGTTTGGCAACCCTCTGCGGGCAACTGCGGGGTAATTCGGAACAAGCGGCTCGCCGTGCCTTGCAGATCTCGCAACCCATTCGTTGGATTCGCTTGCTGAGTCTGTTTGTGACCGCGGTGTTGGTTTGCGTCGTGGGTGTTTCGGTTTACCTCGGAGTGGAGGCGGCCGAAGGTGAGAAAATTGGCGTCACCGAAATTATTCAAACGCTCGAGGCGGTGATGAACGAGCTGATCCTGGCTTCGATTGCCGTCATCTTTCTGTTTAGCTTGGAGTCGCGTTTGAAGCGTCGGCGAACGTTGGCAGCGATCCACGAATTGCGTTCAATCGCACACGTCATTGATATGCATCAGTTGACCAAAGATCCGGAGCGATTTCTTAGTGGCTATACCAACGCCGAGCATTCCCCCGAACGCAATATGACGCCGGGGCAATTAAATCGATATCTCGATTATTGCAGTGAAATGCTTTCGCTGACCGGGAAAGTTGCAGCGCTCTATGTTCAGAGATTTGATGATTCTGAATCGGTCAATGCGGTGGGAGAGGTTGAGCAGTTGACCAATGGCTTGTCTCGTAAAATATGGCAAAAGATCATGGTTTTGCACCAGCTTCGTGAGTCGGAAACAAGTGATCAGCAGCCCGCTGGGGCGTCGCAGTCGAATCCACAATCACCTCCAACGCAAAGCGAAGTCAATTGAGTGCATCCCATCACGCGTCACGTCGCTTGCTTGCTGCCGCCGCTCGTTTACGCGATGCCGTCAATGCGCTGAGTTTTGCGTTTCCGGTCACGCATGTATACAACCCGTTGGACTACGCCTGGGAATCACACCGGCTGTATCTCAAAAATGTTCCCAATGATGGCGTCCGCGTGTTGATGTTGGGTATGAACCCGGGGCCTTGGGGGATGGGGCAGACTGGAGTTCCGTTTGGTGAAGTCGCTGCCGTGCGTGATTGGCTTGGGATCGACGTCCCCGTCAAACATCCAGACCCCGAACACCCCAAGCGTCCTGTCGAAGGATTTCAATGCGCACGCAGCGAGGTTAGCGGACGACGTTTGTGGGGGTTGTTTCGCGATAAGCTGGGAACTCCCGATCGTTTTTTTGCCGACTACTTTATCGCCAACTACTGCCCGCTCGTCTTCATGGAGGAGTCGGGGCGGAACCGAACTCCCGATAAACTGCCGGCCGAGGAACGCCAGTTTCTCAATGACATTTGCGATCAACACCTGCTGGAAGTAATCAAAACGGTCGATCCTGAACACTTGGTGGCGGTTGGAACTTACGCTGAAGGCTGTCTCAAACGCGTTGTCGCGAAGACAGATTGCCAGGCGAAACTGACCCGCATTCTGCATCCCAGCCCCGCCTCGCCGGCAGCCAATAAAGACTGGTCGGGCAAGGTGACCGCGCAACTGCTGAAGGCGGAGATTTGGTAGGCCCGAGACGGCTGTGAGTTGCCCGTCTGCAGAGGGCCTGCCTTTGCTCTCGTGAGGTATGTCGGTTCGTTTCTCCGCCCACTGGGGCCAGGATCGACTACATTGAGCGAACCTCTAGTCGCTAGGATCTCGTATGAACGTGGATGATTTTCAGGATCTCTATAAGCTTTTGCGTGGCAGTAAATCAGCGATGCCAGTGCTCGACGCCAAGGCGTTGTATCAAGAACGCAAGATGGTCGCTGCGACCGAGAAGTTGGCTTATGCTCGCGAAACGTTTTTGGAGAGTCGTTCTCGATTGATCAAGCAAGACGTCGAGAAGCAGGTCGACAAAAAGGCCAAGGATGCGGACCGCCAGATCAAAAAACTAAAACGCAAGCAGGAGAAACTGCTTGATGTTGTGAAGGCCTTTGATGAATTACTGCCGCAATTAGAAAAGTCCGCCGAGCGAGAACGTCAACGTGATGAGAAGAAGGAAGCGGCCGCTAAATTAGAAAAGCGTCAGCAGCGAAGAAATCAATTAATCGCGAAGTTGGCGCGGCGATGCGATTTGCCCGATGGCTTCGCGCTTGCGTTTTCGAACGCTGATGGTGATCAGCAGTTAGATCTGGTTTGGGAGCATTTCCGATTCGAGGAAGTCAAAGCCGATGAAGATATTTTCGGTGAGAGTTTGTATTTGATCCGGACTGATCAGCAAAGTTTCCTCGTCTGTACTCCCAGCGAAGATCAGATTGCTTCCTCGTTCGTGGTCGCCAGCGTTGTCGACGATCGAAAAATTAAACCCTTTTCTCGCAGTGAGTTTTTGGAACTTGGCACACGATCGAAAATGGTGCTGCTGATTCGGAATCCCGAACGCCAAGTTCTTGATCGCGAGCCGGTCAAGGAAGAGTCCGAGCACGATGGCAATGCGGAGATCAAGCCTGACGTCGCCGCAGACGAATCTGCAGAGGTTCGTGTGATGGATATGGGGACATTCAGCCAATTGCTGACTTCAGCGCAGCGATGTGGGTTGGTGCCGGGGGCGGATCAGATTGGGCATGTTCGTGATCGAGAATTTCGCAAGGGGCAGTACGATCTGGCCTTTCAAACCATCGACTCGCTTTTCACCAGATTTTCAGCCGCCGCCTCACAGCGAACCCAACGTTTGGCGAGGGAGGATGCTGATATATCGTCCGGACGGATCAAGATTTCTCCCAAAGATTTGCAAGCCAAGCGGTCGCGAGATCGGACGGAGGGACAGGAGGTCGAGCGTGCGAAGCGGCGATTCCAAGTTGTCCTGGAGGGATTGCGAGTGCTGATGAATAGCAAAGAAAGTGATTCAAAAGCGATTTCGGCGGAAAAATAGCCTCGATATTTCCCTCGCCACCACGCCAGCCTGCGGGGATGGGCCTTTGGGTCGCGTGAGTATGGAGCCTGGTTTCAGTTGGAAGAGGCCCTTGGGGGCCAGGTTCACGCGGGGCAGGTTCACGAGGGGCCAGGTTCACGCGGGGCAGGTTCACGAGGGGCCAGCGAGGGGCCGAACGAGAAGAGGCTCGATCGGCAAGCGATGGTCGCTTCAGGGGCAAACAGTCGAAAATCCTGGGTGTGTCATGACAATTTGGGAAAAATCTGGGGCATCGGCAAGGGATTGCCGTTGACGATTTGCGATCTGTTCGCCAAATTCGCTGCTCCTGCGGAACATCCGCGCAAGTGGGAGACTTTGCCGCCGTGGCCCTCGTCGGGTAACGGGACAGGTGATGTCGCCAAACCACCCGACCTATGGAAGTCGTGACCCGATGGGTAAGAAATCAAAGCGCTATCGCGCTTCGCTCGAAAAGCAGCCAGCTGAGGCTCTTCCGCTCAGCGAAGCGGTGGAAAGGCTGAAGCAATACGATTCGACCAAGTTTGATCAAACGGTCGAAATCCACATGCGACTCGGTGTTGATCCCAATCAAGCCGACCAGATCATTCGTGGGTCCTTGGTGCTGCCCAATGGGATCGGAAAAAGCCAGCGGGTTGTCGTATTCGCGAAGGGCGATGCCGCAACCGCAGCGGCTGAAGCCGGTGCCGAGATGGTTGGCCAAGAGGATTTGGCAAAGAAAATCAAGGATGGCTGGACAGACTTCGACGTTTGTATCGCCGCCCCCGACATGATGGGCTTAGTCGGTCCTCTCGGACGCGTACTGGGGCCGAGGGGTTTGATGCCTAGTCCTCGTGCTGGAACCGTGACGCCAGACGTCGCCAAAGTGGTCAGCGAGTATAAAGCTGGGAAGGTCGAGTTCCGAAATGATAAGGGCGGCAACGTCCACGCCATGGTTGGGAAGATGAGCTTTGACGCACCGAAGCTGGTCGAGAATATTCAGGCCTTCATCGCGTTCATTGACAACCTGAAACCCCAGACAATCAAAGGCACCTATGTCAAAGGTGTCGCCATTTGCGGGACGATGAGCCCGAGTGTTCGCGTCGCATCCTAGTCGTCCCATTGAAATAGTGAATCAATCCGATGAGTAAGTACGTCAAAGATCTCGTTACACGCGACATCAAGCGGCGACTCGAGGGAGTCGAGGACGCGGTTTTGGTCAGTTGCGTTGGGATGGATGCCAATACAACCAACGAGCTGCGAGGCGAGTTGGATAAGCGAGACATCCATCTGCTAGTTGTGAAAAATTCGTTGGCCCGTCGAGCAACCGAGGGCACTCAGTTGGCTGCCGCCTTTGAAGGGGCGACCGGTCAAATCGGTGTCTGCTGGGGGGCGTCCGACTTCGTTTCGCTGGTCAAAGAGGTCGTTGAACTCGACAAAGATAGCGAAAAATACAAAAGCTTCGTCGCCGATGGCGGCGTCATGGATGGCGAACGTTTGGATGCTGATGGGTTGAAAGCAGTCAGCAAATGGCCCAGCCGACAAGAGCAGATCTCTATGTTGGTGGGGCAGATCCTCGGACCAGGAGCGCAACTGTCGGCCGCAATGCTCGGACCTGGCAAGATGCTCAACAGCCAAATCAAACAGGTCGGCGAAGGCGAAGATTAGGCTCTGCCGATCCTCTTGCAACGCTGAACCACTCCACATCCTTTACCAAATCACCCATTTGTTTTTGAGGTATATCCGAAATGTCTGAAGAAACCGCAGTCGCCGAATACAGCGCCGACACCAAAGATCTAGGCGACAAAATCGCCGACATGACGCTCAAGCAAGCCAAGGAATTGAGCGACTACTTGAAAGACGTTCATGGCATCGAGCCAGCCGCTGGCGGTGGCGCCGTGGTAATGGCCGGTCCTGCCGGTGACGACGGAGCAGGCGCTGCTGCGGAGCAGACCGAGTTCGACGTTGTCTTGACCGGCTTTGGTGACAAGAAGTTGAACGTCGTCAAGGTTGTCAAGAACCTGACTGGCGCTTCGCTGATGGAAGCCAAGAAAATGGTCGAGAGCGCTCCTGCAACACTGAAGGAAGCGGTTTCGAAGGAAGAGGCTGAAAAGGTCAAGGCTGAAGTCGAAGAAGCTGGCGGTTCGGTCGAACTCAAGTAGTCGACTCTCCAGCAACTTTACTGCTTCCAGAGCAGCGGGCTCGGGTGTATAGCTACAGCCTGCTCGCTCGCGTTGGTTAGTATTGCGCCATGGACCGTCTGGCAGCCATCGTGCTGCCCGGTCGCGATGCGTTCGTGCCGGTGCAGTCCTGCCGCTCGCGTGGATGAATCACATGCCGGTTATACCTCGCCGGCTGTCTGTGTTGCGCAATCATCGATGACCGCTCTTGGTAGTTGGGTACCCCCAGCTCCACGAGCGGTTTTTTTGTTTGGGGACACCGCATTACAGTCGGCAAAATTTCATTGTCCGCTATCGGAACACACTATCGGAACACGCTATCGGAACACTGGCGGTGCCGGAAGCGTAGCGATTCCGCTGCTGCTGTTCGACGGTGGCATTGGTGGCATCGATCGCATTGGTACGCCAACGTCCAGGTTGGTCGCTGGTAGGCCGTTTTGGGTTGCATTTCGTTGTTGCGCGACGCCCCCAGTTGGGCTCATCGTCCCCGTGGTACTCATCACCCCAGTGGTACTCATCACCCCAGTGGTACTCATCACCCCTGGGGCTCCCAGCGTTCCTGAGGCTCCCAGCGATCTGGCCGCCACCGTGGCCGTCGCTGCGACGGACGACGGGTTGAAGGGCTGAATTCTCGTATTCGCATCGAGCGGTCTCAGTCGTGAGGCAATCTCCTGATTGATGTTCAAGCTGCTGACATTTGGGGCACTCGCGATCTGGCTTGAATTTGGTGCCACTGAATTCGGTGCCACGCGACCAATTGGTCGGTAGTCGATTTCTTGCTTACGCTCCATTCGGACGAATTGTCGTGGAACATCAATGACGCGTTTCTCAGCAACCCATTCAGTGCGGGTGCTGGTGCGTTGCACCACTTGGTTGCGAGCTTCCCAGCGTGTCTGTGGAACGTGGTGATAGGCAACGGTGGACCGTTGAAATGGGTTCCAGCGTCCGTGTACGCGGGGTTCCCATTTATATTCAAGGATTGGGGTGTAAATCGTGTTGGTTTGAGGTGAGGTCTCAGTGATCGTTTGGGGGCGAAAGACGGTTTGCTGTTGCTGTTCAACCTTCGTTTGGATCACCGGTCGATCAATCGTTCGAGTGACCTTTTGATAGACGATTCCTGTTGCATCATCCGTGTAGTACCCGCTTTGTGCCAGCACGTTTTGCGAGAGCATCAGCACAAGTATCACGGCCAGTTTTCCAGGCGTCTCGATGCAGACAACCGGAGAAAAGATCCGAGCAAGCATGGTAATCCCTCGCTTTGATTTCGGACGGTTGGTTGTGGGGCGGCGGCAGCGATGTCATCATGATTTGGTTGACGCCTCTGGTTCTTTTTCGGTAACCGGCGGCCACCGTTTTGAGCGAAAACAATGATTGATGCGAAATTGCTGGAGATGCTCCAGTGCCCAGCGGAAGGCGGTCCGCTAAGAAACGCCGAGCCCGAAGTCATTGAGAGAATCAACCAAGGCATCGAAAAGGGCGAAATACGTGATCCGCTCGATCAGCGTGTGGAGCAACCGATCGATAGCGGGCTAATGAACGAATCGGGGACCCGCTTGTATCCAATTCGAAACGGAATTCCGTCGTTAGTGGTGGATGAATCGATTCTGCTATCAAGTCGTTGACAAATGCGTCATCGGTTTTCGATGGAGATTCGCAGCCACTTTCGATCGCCAAACGACTTTCGATTGCGTTTCTGCCCCGTCGATCGAATTTGATAGCAAGCCCGCAGTTACTCGTGAATGCCGAACGAGTGTCGTCCGCCAGCAGGCCTACCAGTCATCGCGATTACCAGTCATCGCGATTACCAGTCATCGCGATTACTACCAATCATCGCTGGCGCCGCGGGGGTCACTGCCCCAGCGATTGAGGGCAGCCACGACCGAATCGCGCCCTTCCCCGTTGGTCCAGAGGGAATCGTCAACATCGAGGCGAATCTCATAGTCGCCCTCGTGCATACATTCCTCATCCCCACAAAAATGCGGTACATCGCTAACCCAAACGATGCGATAGAGGGGAACTTGCTTATCGTCAACTTTGACCAGAGGAGAGTCCATCATGTCTTTTCCGGATAGGACTATTTTTCATCACGACCCATGAATCGGCTACGATTTGCCGAGGCGGCCACAGCCTCAATCAATGCGCCACGAAGCCCATTTTGCTCTAACACCGAGATGGCGGCAATCGTCGTTCCCCCGGGACTGGCCACGGCATCTTTGAGTTGCCCCGGGTGCTGACCCGTTTTTTCAATCATTTGAGCGGTCCCCAAAACTGTTTGGGTCGCCAATTGCATAGCGAGCGGTCTTGGAAGCCCGGCCAGGACACCGCCGTCAGCAAGGGCTTCGATCATCATGCAGACGTAGGCGGGCCCCGATCCACTCAAGCCTGTGACGCCTTCCAGTTGGCTTTCTTCAACTTCCACGGCCAGGCCGACTGAGTCGAGCATCGCTTGAATGGTTTCTCGGTCTTGTGGCGTTGATTCGTTACCACAGCAAAAACCACTTGCCCCGGCACGAACCAGGCTAGGGGTGTTTGGCATCACTCTGACGACACGTTGGTGTCCAATCCAATCGCTCAGTTGTTGCAAGGAGATCCCAGCGGCGATTGAAATCACCAATTTGCCTTCCCAGAGAGAAGGGGTTTGTATGGCAACCGAGGCAATCACGTTCGGTTTTACGGCCAGTAGGATGACATCGCTGGCAGAGACGGCCGTTTCGAGCTGTTCAATGGAAACCTCGGGATAGTGTTCGCACCACCAATTTTTGGAATCCTGGCTCGGTTCAACCAGTCGAATCGAGCTTTCCTGGACGACTTGGCTGGCTAGCATGCCGCCGACCAGGGCCCTGCCCATTTGTCCTCCACCTACGACGGCCAATGTGATTTTGCTCATCAGTCTGTTCCCCGCCGCCTCGGCGGCTGTTGTTGTCGATTGACCCTACACCGAACCCGCTCTAAATTGATCGGTTTTTCCCGTCCCGAACACCCCCGGCACCCCTCGCGTGATCATGTCTGTCACTGCGTTTCAGGACCAAACCAACCATATTGGAGATTTGAGCGTGGAAAAAGCCATCCAGAAAGCTGACACGCTGATCGAGGCGATGGGCTGGATTCGGCGTTTTCGCGGAAAAACGACCGTCATCAAGCTGGGGGGTAGCCTGTTGGACGACGAGACCGAGCTGATGCACATCTTGCTGGATGTGATCTTCATGGAGTCGGTCGGGATGAAGCCGGTGATCGTCCACGGTGGTGGGAAGGCGATTAGCCGCGCGATGGCCGAGACTGGTATTGAACCCAATTTCATTCGTGGTCGCCGCATCACCGATCCGCCCACGCTGAAAGTTGTCGAGCGGGTGCTCGCTGGAGAACTCAATGTCTTTCTGACCGAAGAAATCGAGCGGCTCGGCGGTCGCGCGATGAATCTCTCCTTTGAGACCACCAACGTGCTGTTCGGGGAAAAGCTGCCTTGTGAATCGGGCGAAGATCTTGGTGCGGTCGGGCAGGTCACTCGAGTCGATCGCAGCGTGATCGAAGGGTTGTCCTATACCGACCAGGTGCCTGTCATCCCGTCCATGTGTGAAGGTCCAAACGGCGAGCACTACAACGTGAATGCCGACACCGCCGCCATGGCGGTCGCTCAGTCGCTCGGGGCCGAGAAGTTGGTCTTCTTATCCGACGTGAACGGTGTGCGTCGTGACAAAGAGGACCCAGACACCATCATTCACTCGCTGACCGCAGACGACGCGAAACAGCTCATTGCCGACGGCGTGATTGAATCCGGCATGATCCCGAAAGTGGAGGCGTGTTTGCAGACGCTTGATCGAGGAGTCCGTAAGGTGCATATCATCGACGGTCGTTTGCGTCATTCACTACTACTGGAAATTTTCACGACCAGCGGTGTTGGAACCGAAATTCGAGTCTGAGGAAAGTAACGTCACAGGAACGAACCTGGCGAGTGCCAATCGCAGCATGGTTGAGTCGTCTCCGTATCGCCAATGTTGAAGAGTCCGCTCCGTGTCCAACGCGTTTTAAGATTGCCAAGCCTGAATTCTTTCCTTTCTCATGACGAGCGACTGTAACGAAATGAGTGATCCGGAATCCGATCAGCCCCGTGACGAAGATGTCATGTCGGCTGAGAATCCAACGCCGCAAGATGACCAGCTGCAGCACGATCAAGCATCGGAGTCGCAGGCGGAAGTTTCGGATCACGACGAATCTCAAGATGGCGAGAAAAATCCAGCACGGAGTGAGGAAGGTGTCGAGGAGCAGGGCGAGGTCGCTGAGCAGTCCGAAGAAGAGCTAGAGGATGACGAAGAAGAGC
>JARGNK010000006.1:55169-99132 GCA_029213145.1 Rubripirellula sp.
ATGAAGAAGAGCTAGAGGATGACGAAGAAGAGCTAGAGGATGACGAAGAAGAGCTCGAGGATGACGAAGAAGAGCTAGAGGATGACGAAGAAGAGCTAGAGGACGATGAAGAAGAGCTAGAGGACGATGAAGAAGAGCTAGAGGATGATGAAGAAGAGCTAGAGGACGATGAAGAAGAGCTAGAGGACGATGAAGAAGCCGACCAAGATCACAAGGTCGACGAGTTGAAGGCAGCGGAATCAGAAGAGGACGTCGGAGCAGGTGATGCTGGACAGTTTGAGCAAGACGGTGATTTCGAAGCCGACGCGCAAGAGGCAGATCGAGAAGAGGTGAATGTCGCGGCTTTCCAACAGAAGTCAGCGAAGGGGGAGGCTGAGGCGGGTGCGGTCGACGAGACGGCTGCGGCAACCGATGTGAGCGTTGCTGACATTGCTGAGCAATATTCAATTGCGGCAACTCCTTGGTCCGTGCGGCAGTTCACTGGCGTTCTGGTCCGTCAGGATGCGGCTGGTATTGGGATGGTTGATGGACTGGCGGGACGGACGAGTGTGCTGGGGCTTGATTGCCCCGACGTAAGTGACGCAATTCGATCTGCGGCTGGTGGCTACCAGGGCGATGCATCAGCGTTTGAAGATATCGATTCGAATGAAGCGGAAACGGACGCGGATGTTCTAGAATTAATCACCGAGGCCTTTGGTTCCGTCGCGGGTGATCTGACGCACTCGGTGTTACTTTCGCCCTCTGCTGATCAGGCGGTAGAGGCGGCGATTATGTTGGCGCGGCGTTACCGCCCCCAACGAGCATTTCGAACCGTCGCTTTGGTTGGCAGCGATCATGGCCGAACCATGCTGTGCCGAACTGCCAGCGGACGACCGGAGCTGCAAGAGGATTTGGGGCCTTTGGTCGCAGGATTCTCGCACGTCCCAGCAGGTGACATCGATGCACTTGATGTCGCCGTCGATGACCAGACGGCTTGCGTCTTGATCTCACCGGTTCTCTGGAACTGTGGCGGTGAGGTGCTCGATGCAGCCTATTTGCAGGGTGTCAGGCGATTGTGCGATGAGCGGGGAGTGTTGTTGGCGGTCGATGAGACGCAGGTTGTGTTCGGTTCGACTGGGCATCCGATGGCGATTTCATCAATTGCCGAGGTCCGGCCAGACTTAGCAGTCTTTTCATCAGGATTATTTGGCGGTTTACCGGGTGGCATCACGCTCGCCTCGGAGCGGGTAACGGGGGCTTCCTCAGGGGTGATTAATGGGCAGCGAGGAACCGCTGGTCGTTACCCTTTGCTCGCGACCGTTTTGTCGGCCACGCTGTCGGCGATGCAGCAGCGTGGGCTACTTGATGCGGTTGCTTCGACGGCGGATGCTTTCGCTGTTGAATTAGCCGAATGTGTCAGCCGATTTGAATTTGTCCGAGACATTCAGATGCTCGGTTTATCGATCGGCCTAGAAACGGATCTCGAATCTGAATTGCTGGTCCGTGCTGCAAGGCAGCGACAATTGCGTCTTGATGTTGCTGGTGAGACGGCAGTTCGAATTCAGCTGCCGCTGGTGGCGACTGAACAGGATCGTCGCCTCGTTGTTGAATTGATTGAAGCGACCATGGCGTCTATCCAGCTTTCCACCGCCGATTTGAGCGTTTAAGTCCGAGAGTTTGATCTTGTTGAGAAACAAAATGCAACATTTAGTCACTCTATTTGATATTTCACCCACGGATGTACGCAGGGTTCTTGCCACCGCTTTGGTCTTGAAGCAGCGATTGAAGAAGGGCGACCGCCCGGCTCTTTTGGAACGTCGCGTTTTGGCGATGTTGTTTGAAAAACCCAGTTTGCGGACGCGAGTCAGTTTTGAAACAGGCATTGCTCAGCTGGGAGGGACAAGTTTGTTCCTGGGGGAAGATGTTGGTTGGGGGAAACGCGAGTCACCTTCCGATTTCACACAGGTTTTGGGACAGTTTGTCGACTGTGTCGTTTGCCGTGCTAAGTCGCATGATCGGGTCGAGCAGTTAGCAAGTTTTGATGCGCTGCCGGTGATCAATGGACTGACCGACGTCTGTCATCCGTGTCAGGCAGTCGCCGATGCGATGACGGTTCAGGAGAAATTTGGCGACTGTGCCGGGAAGCATCTCGTTTTTGTTGGTGATGGCAACAACGTCGCTAACTCGCTTGCGTTGATCTGCGCGATGTTAGACATGCGATTTACGCTTGCGTGTCCAGATGGGTACGAAATGAATGCCGATTGGATTAGACGGATTGTCAAGGAATATCCCAACGCCAAGATCGATCGACAAGTTGACGCGAAGGCTGCCGTAGCCAATGCCGATGCAATCTACACCGATGTGTGGGCAAGCATGGGCCAGGAGGCTGAGGCGGCCGAACGCCGCGAAGCATTTGCCGCTTATCAGGTGAACGGTGACTTGATGGCAGCCGCGCCCAGTCACACGCGAGTGTTGCATTGCTTGCCAGCGATTCGTGGTGAGGAAATCACTGACGAAGTCATGGACAGTGAACAAAGTGACGTAATTCAACAGGCGGGCAACCGAATGCATGCCCAAAAAGGAGTGCTGGTCTGGCTGCTCAATCAAGCTTGGATCGATCAAAATATCACTTTGTGATTAACGTCGGCTTCGACAAACAATCTTGAACGATTCAACGTGATGTAGGAGCCTGTCGATCATGGTGATTCGTGATGCTTACCCATCGTTCGGGATACTTACACTCGAGTTTCACTAACTTCACTGCGATCCAGTTTTTCCTGCTGGGTTGATGCCGAAAATTTTATCACCGCTTGTCCACGGGCAGCCCGATTGCCTGATCTCCTGTCCATTTCCAAGAGAGCTCCTCCAATGCGATCTGCAGACCAATTACGCGAAGTTGTTATCCAGCGTGGATACTTGGAGAATCACCCCGCCAGTGTGTTGTACCGCAGCGGTCGCACCGTTGTGTTGTGCACGGCCTCCGTTGAGGCGTCCGTGCCACCTTGGCTGGTTGGCAAGGGGAAAGGCTGGGTTACGGCGGAATACAACATGCTGCCGGGCAGTACGAGCCCCAGGAAGCGACGAGATCGAGGTGGGAAGATCGATGGACGTACAACCGAAATTCAGCGTTTGATTGGTCGGTCTCTTCGTTCGATCGTCGATCTGAAGCAGCTGGGTGAGCAAATGATTACGGTCGATTGTGATGTCTTGCAAGCCGATGGCGGTACGCGAACCGCATCGATCACTGGAGGCTTTATCGCACTGGCCGAGGCGGTCAAGCAGATTGCGCCCGATTCTTCAATCGGTTCTGGGCCGCTAATTGATTCTGTCGCTGCCATCAGTGTTGGTCTGATTGGCGATGAAGTTCGCTTGGATCTTGATTACGAACTTGATGCGGCGGCTGATGTCGACATGAACGTTGTGATGACGGGAAAAGGTCGGTTTGTCGAAATCCAGGGGACGGGCGAAGAAGCGACCTTTGATGATGAGCAATTAACTCAGATGCTTGGCTTGGCCAGGAAGGGCATCGCCGAGTTAACGGATCTGCAGGTGAACCAGCGGTGAGTGAGCACGAGCGTTCATTGCTCTTTGCCAATCACTTTGTGTTTTCGTACCAAACGATGTTGTTGCTTCCTCGACCAGCAATCAGCAAATCGAGATCGCCGTCACGATCCATATCGATCGCCCGGATGTCATAGCTTTCCTGGTTTTCACCTACCACGTGTTTTTGAAAGCGTCCCTTACCGTCGTTCTCGTACCAGGCTGCCTGTTTGCTTCCGAACGCGCACGTCGCCGCATCCAAGTCGCCATCGGCGTCCATGTCGACAACGACTAAGCAGTGAGGCTCCTGGATTTCCGCATCGATGTCATGCCGTTGCCACGTTGGTCCTTCGAACCAGACGACACCTTTGCCATGCCCCCGCGATGCCACAAAATCCATGGTACCATCGGCATTGACGTCTGCCGGGTGGATATTCGTTGCTCCTGGTTCGGTATCGCTAATCAAGTGTTTCTTCCAAGCGGTTTTTGGTAACGCAGAGGCTTCCCACCACGCAAACCAAGCGCCTTGTGAAGTCGCCTGAGGGCCCCCTTTGGCGCCGGTTGCAGCGTCGAGTCGCCCATCGCCATTAACGTCCCCAACACCAATGTAATGCGTTAATCCAGGTGCATCTTGGTTGGCGAAAATATGAGGAGTCCAACGATCTGATGAACGGGGGTTCTTTGGGACTCGGAACCACGCGAGCGATTCGGGGTAAGGTGGTTTGGGCTGCGCGCTGGTAGCCAGTAGATCAAAATGTCCGTCTCCGTCGACGTCACCTTTGATCAACCCGTGAATGCCGTGGACGGTGTCATCGATCAAACGCTTTTGCCACCTCTGGGTTGCCCCTTTGGCCGGTTGTTCCAGCCAAATAATTTGACCGGGGTTGTAGCGGGCACCGATGTAGTCGAGGTCGCCGTCACCGTCGATATCAAAACACTCACTATGGATGTAGCGTTTTGAGCCGCTGTGCTGATCTAAGGTGACTTCGTCCCAATTCGGGGCGACGAATAATTGAGTCTTGTCACCAACATCCGAAATCACATCCGGCAGTCCATCACCAGTGAAGTCACCGGCGACCGCCGTCATCGCTTGTTCACCTTCGTGAATCACGTGCCTTACCCACTTGGGCGATTCCTGTGGTGATTGGACCGTCTGTGATTGGACCGTCTGTGATTGGACCGTCTGTGATTGGACGGGCGCAATGGAGGCAGCGGAAAGAGAAACTGCCGACAAGCCAATGGCGAGAAAACGTCGAAGCATGGTCTAACTTGGCAAGAGGAGCTATTCGAGTAATCCGATCACCGCCCAGCCGGTACCCCAGTAATTCGAGGTAGGTGTCGGTTTGTCACGTGTTTTTTGCTTGGTCCCCGGTACGTTCCACGATCCATCGTCCCGTTGAGTTCGGATCAAGAATTGATCCGCTGCAGCAACGCTTGATTCAATTTCCTCTGGCGGAGAGGTGTACCGGAGAGCGTATATCGCCATCCCCGTCGCTAAAGCGTCGCTCGTTTCAGCAGACAGCCACCCCCAACCTCCGTCTTCGTTTTGCCGATCAATTAAATCGCGGCGGAGTGTGGCTAAATCTAATTCCTTAACGTGCTGTGACAGTAGGAGTCGTACGGCGAGGTACTCGGTTGAAAGAGGTTGATCGTTTTGGGTCATCGCGAGCGCTGATTCGCGGTCTGTCGGTGACTTGTCCTGCCTAGTCAGTGCGAGCAGCGTCCACATCACGGTGACCTGTGTGGTTTCCTGCTTGGGGCGTTTTTGAGCGGGTAGCTGGCCGCAAGCGCGCCAAGATCCATCGGCTGCCTGATTTTGGATCAAGGCGGACGTGAATTGGTTTTTCCACATCGCCCCAGAGGGTTTCGGCGGTGGGGCCGAAGGGTTCGGCGGTGGGGCTGAGGCTTGGTCACTGTCAGCGGCCAATAACAGCATGTTCAATGTATCGATGTTGCTGGCAAGCGTTTGATCGACATCCTGCTCTTCGCGTTCGTTGGGTCGAACGAATGCTGCTGGAGTGACAGACCATTCTTGCCATTTCCGAAGCCGCTCCGAATCGACTTCAAAACCGCGCTGCTGAGCGGCCGATAGACTCCAGAGCATGGTCGGCACTTGATGGCACGACACGCAGCCACGTTTTTCAATCCACCCTTCCCCTTTGCTCCAAAGATAGGGAAGTGCCTTTGTTACTGTTTGCTGAACGGCGACCGAGCGAGTCACCGACGGTTCCTCGGCTCGCCCCACACGTGGGGCGAGAACGAGTGCCGATAGGATGATCATCGCGGGCGTGATCGAAGTGGACCGGCTGGTCTGCCGTTTCGCAAACACGATTTGCAGCAGTGGCTATTTGGTTTCTGCTGTGTCTTCTTCTTCGCTTTCCTCAGGTTCGACGGGGTCGCCGAGCATGTCCTGCAACAAGCGATCCAATTCTTTCCCGCGAGCTCGCAGCGAAACAACTTTACCTTCTTGGTCGACCAAGATTGCAGTGGGGATGCCGGAAACACCGTAGTACTGGACCAGAGGCGCGTCCCAACCTCGTTCCCCATCTTTATCGCTAAAAATGTTCGACCAAGTTAATTCTTGTTGAGCAACATACTTTTCGCAGGCTGCGAGTGTGTTATCGAGATTGATTCCAACAATTTCGAAGCCCTTCGATTGGTAACCGACCAAGTTACGCTTCATGTTGGGGACTTCGGCGCGGCATGGGCCACACCAGCTCGCCCAGAAATCGACGAGCACAACTTTGCCGCGATAAGCTTCCCAGTCAAACTTTTCGCCGGTTGTTGTCAGGCCGTTGAGTTCCATGAAATTACCAGGCAACCGGATACGTCGAGCCGAACCGAGTGTTCGTTCTGCGCGGCTCTTGAGGACCTCGTCATCGGAGATGCTCATCATGGCGGCCAAGTCTTCGTATAGCGAAGCTGCGATCTCTTTGTTCTGTGAGTTGCCGATCGCTTGCGCGAGCGAGGAGCCAAGGGAGTAGCCTTCGCGGTTCAATTGATCGCCAGCGAGGGTCTTCCATTCGGTGATCAGTTGCAGCTGTTCCTCTTTGGAACTCGATTGCGCGGCGGAGATTTTGGTTTTGAAAATCTCTTTTGCGGCAACTGCTTTGATTTCAGGCCGGTCGTCCTGTTCCAGCTCTTCGACCAGCTTTTTTAAGCTCGCTTTCGCATCGGCATCGTATCGAGATACAAAGGCGAGGGCGGAAAGCTGTTCGGTGATTGCTTTCAACTCGTTATCGAGGGCAACGCCTTCGGTCTTGCGGATCTTGTCTGCCGCAGCTGCTGCCGCCTTCGCAACTTTCATGACGGATTGCAGGTTGCGACCGCGTTGTCGTTTTACATTGTTGATGAATTGAAATAATTCTTCGACCGTAGCATCTTCAGGTACGGCCAGCGGATCGGGTTTCTCGTCCGCGGCTTGCTCACCATCTTTGGCGGCGTTGTCTTGCGCGGTGGCGATCGAGAAATTGGCAAGTGGCAAACAGCATGTCATCGCGACGACGAGCATCAGCCGATGACGCATCGTGTTCGAAGTAAAGACCATCGGGGGCCCTCAAAAAGTTAATAGAAGGGAATACGCCGCCCGCACTTCAGGATCGGCCAAGTTAAGAGTCTACCGCTCGTGGCGGTCGCGCACAAACCTCTGCGTTCAAACTGGTGCAGTCTGATCGCAAATCTCCCAGTGCCGAATTCGCTTAAAAACCCTGTTTTTGAGAGGTGCCCGCGAAGTTTGTGGGGGATTTTGCATGGAAAGTGGGCGGCTCATTGGGGCTCTGGCCTCTGGGGCTCTGGCCTCTGGGGCTCTGGCCTCTGGCCTCTGGCCTCTGGCCTCTGGCCTCTGGCCTCTGGCCTCTGGGGCTCTGGGGCTCTGGGGCTCTGGGGCTCTGGCCCAGTTTCTGCTCGCTGGCCTGTTTCCATTGTCCCTAGCCGCGTCCCGGGGTCAGTTGGGCCTGACGTTCATTTCGAAGCTCCTTGACGCGGCAGAATTCGATTGCCGGCAGAATTCGAGGCAGTTTTCCGTTTCGCCGGTCAAGGTTCCCAGGTCATGTCAAGATTCCCAGGTCATGTGTCAATCAAGCCAAGCTGGATGCTCGCCTCCAGCGACGTCACCGGTTGATCGGGCCGTGTGCCAGAGAACCCCAGTCTCTTGCGTGCTTCGTACAGAGGTAATTGCGGCAGCCGATTCGGAGCAACCGACCCTGGGCAGTCGGTCAAACACTGTCAGTCGTTATGCCGCGAGAACGCGATTTGGTTCTAGGGCTGCTCGCTCTGGTAAATCGCAGGATTCAGCGAAGGATCGTTGTACATTTTCATCTGCCGATAAGTTCGATGCTGTTTTCGTTCGGCAAAGATATCGTCAATGAGTTGTTGCAGCGATTTGGACAGGTCTTCGTGTTGTTGACGGCATAGTGCAATCCGGTCCGCTACCTTTTCGCGATGTTCATCATCGGCGTCTTCTCGGTCGACCTGTTCCTGGTAGTGGTATAGGCGAAGCGACATGATTGACAAGCGATCAATGGCGCTGCCGGTGGTCTCGGTGTTGACCGGGGCCTCGGGCGCATTGATACCTCGCTGGCAGAGAATTTCGGTCAGCGCATCATCGATTTTTTCGATTGTGTCATTACGGGCCTGGTTCAGCTTGTCGATGGCCCGTTTGACATCTGCGATTTCCTGGTCCGTCGCCGAGCGACTGCGAGCTTTGTCTTCCTCATGCCACAGGCGGTAGTTGAACTCATGCTGCGTGCAAACCAAAGCTTGAATCCCCTCGTATGGATTCGCGATTGGTTCACGATGCCACCGTTCGACGGTCTCCATCTGCAGTCGGGTTAATTCGTTGACGGCTGGGAATTCGGAGTTCGTCATTAATTCACTTCTTTTTCGTCGATCCAGTTCATCATGCGGCGAAGGCCTAGGCCAATCTGCTCAACACCATGTTGGCGTTCACGTCGCTTGGTCGCTTTAAAGAATGGTGCACCGGCGCGATTCTCGGCGATCCATTTACGCGCGAATTCGCCGCATTGAATTTCGTGCAGGATCTTTTTCATCTCTGCCTTTGTTTCGTCGGTGATGATTCTTGGTCCACTGACGTAATCGCCGTATTCTGCAGTGTTGCTGATGCTGTACCGCATGTAGCTCAAGCCACCTTGGTAGAGCAGATCGACGATCAGTTTGAGTTCATGCATGCACTCAAAATAGGCCATTTCTGGTTGGTATCCGGCTTCGACCAGGGTTTCAAAACCGGCTTTGACCAATTCGCTGACACCGCCGCAAAGCACGACTTGTTCGCCGAACAAATCTGTTTCCGTCTCTTCTGCAAATGTGGTTTCGATCACACCGCCGCGGGTGCCACCGATCCCTTTGGCGTAGGCCAAGCCGATCTGCTTAGTTGATTCCGAAGCACCCTCACCCAACGCGATCAGGCAAGGCACGCCGCCCCCTTTCTCGTACTCGCTACGGACCAAGTGTCCAGGGCCTTTGGGAGCGACCAAGAGTGTATCGATTCCCTCTGATGGGACGATTTGTTGGAAATGGATGTTGAACCCGTGCGAACACATCAGTACGTCGCCTGGCGACAGATTGTCCCGGATTTCGTTGCAGTAGATATCCGCTTGTACTTCATCCGGTAGCAGGACATTGACGACGTCGGCCGCCTTAGTCGCTTCGGCAATCGAGAGTGGCTTGAAGCCGTGTGAGACGGCCAAGTCGTAGTTGGCTGATCCAGGGCGTTGCCCGATTACCACATCGCAACCACTGTCACGCAAGTTCTGGGCCTGTGCGTGGCCCTGCGAACCGTAGCCAAGGATCGCAACGGTTTTGCCCTTGAGGTGGGAGAGGTCAGCGTCGTTTTCGTAGTAAATTGTGGCAGCCATGGAATCGCGTTCTTTGCCTTGAATTGTGGAATGAATGTTCGATGGGGAATAATTTGAACGGCAGATCCGCAGGGCCTGGACGCTTCGAGCGGATCCTCAACAGAGCGGGTCAGCTCGCCGCTCGTGCCTCGGTTTCGTCTTCGCAAGCATTGCCGCTGCGAATCATTGCAATGCGGCCGGTGCGGACCAGTTCGGAAATGCCATAGGGACGCATTCTTTCAATGAATGCCTGGACTTTATTTTCCCGACCGCTGATCTCGACCATTACTTCCTCAGGCCCGACATCGACGATTTTTCCGCGAAAGATATCGACCAGCTCTCGGATTTCACTCCTGGTCGCACCGGCGGGGGCTTTGACTTTCATCAGCAGCAGGTCACGTTCGACAAAATCACGGCTGCTGACATCCAGAACCCGCACGACCGTGACGATCTTTTCCAACTGCTTGCGGACCTGTTCCAGCACTCGATCGTCCCCAACGACAACAAAGGTCATTCGGGACAAATGCGGGTCTTCTGTCTCGCCGACGGCGAGCGAATCAATGTTGTATCCACGTGAGGCGAGCATGCCCGAGATGTGGGCAAGCACCCCAGGCACGTTTTGCACCAAGGCAGAAAGGACGTGACGATGGTTGGGATTTGGCATGATTCAGGCCAGGGTGAGGTCGAGAAAAACGATCGGCCAGATTAGGGGTTGGTAAACTGGCTCGTGGCGAGCATCATAATTTTGGTACGTAAATCCAACAAGGGCGGCGATTTGCAGCTTCGGCCGATTCCGACCCGCCACAAGCCTATCTGTTCTAACCCCAGGCTATCCTCCTACCCTTGACGATCCTTGACAGGCAGAATCTTGGTCACGCCGGACCTCGGTTGCCCACTTTGCTAACGCAGTGGCCGCCGCCTCACGATTTGGCTCGTCCAGCTGATTCCTTGGCCTGATCCTCTTTTCCTAACTTTCTTTCCTGACAAACGCCCTATGGGATTTCGCGTCGAATTGCCCGCCTATCGAGGCCCGCTCGATCTGTTGCTGTACTTGGTGCGGCGGCACGAGGTCGATCTGCAATCGATGTCCGTGTCCGTGATTGTCGATCAATATCTCGGGTACATCGAAGTGTTAAAAGAATTGGATTTAGGCGAAGTGGGGGATTTTATTGACCTCGCTAGCAACCTAGTGGAAATCAAGAGTCAGGCGGTGCTGCCACAATTGGTCGATGATTCGGAGGAGCCTCAGATCGAGGATCCACAATCTGAACTGATCGAACGGTTACTGCAATACAAAGAGATTCGTGATGCGGCGGCGATCTTGGACGAGATGGGAAACCGATGGCAGCAACGCTACCCAAGGTTAGCCGATGATCTGCCAGCCCGCCGGGTCGATCCCGGAGATCAGCCAATCGTTGATCTGCAAATTTGGGATTTGGTCAGCGCATTCGGTCGCATCATGCGAGAAGCCGCTGGGCCGCCGCCGACCGAAGTCGTGTATGACGACACCCCTATCCACGTGTACATGCAGCGGATTCATCATGAACTTGGCGGGCATTCCAAAGTGCAGCTGATGGATTTGATTCAGGGTGGAATTCACAAGTCTTCGCTGATCGGTTGGTTCCTGGCCACTTTGGAACTTACACGTCATCATGGGGCTGCGGTGGAACAAGACAGCAGCGGTGACATCTACGTCGTTCGCACCGCGAACTATTCCAAGGATTTGGACGTCAATGAAGTCGATAACTACGGTGGCGAAGAATTGAAAACCGCCAACATGCCGGGACGACCTCGTTAGAACGAGAGCGATCGATGGCGGCGAGCCTCATCTTCGGTTCTGCTGCTCGTGTGCCACACTGAATTCTCTGGACTTCCTTCTACTTACTTTTTTCGTCATTGAGTCAATGGTTGAAAACATTCCCGTTCTGTCTCATCACCATGATGGATTGACCATTGAGGGTTACTCGCGAGCTGCCGTGCAAACTTGCTGGCGAGTCAACGAGTTGAAGCTGCTGTTCGATGCTGGGGTTCAGCCTTGGGATTTTATGGGCACCGCGACGATGTTCATCAGCCACGCGCACCTTGATCACATTGCGGGCCTGCCTGCGTATGTTTCGCGGCGGCGGATGATGAAGATGGATCCACCAGTGATTTACCTGCCCGATTCAGCAGTCGATCATGCGTGGGAAATGCTGCAGACCTTTCGGAGACTTGATCGGGGGGCCATGCCTTGCGAGTTGGTCGGATTGTTACCGGGAGATGAAACAAAGATTGGTCGCGAGTACGTGGTGACGGCGTTGCCAACTCAACATACCATCGACAGCGTTGGATTCGTCATTCACCAGCGACGGCAAAAGCTCAAGCCAGAGTATCAGGATCTTCGTGGCGACCAAATTCGTGATCTAAAGCAAGCAGGGAAAGATGTGACTAACGAGGTGCGTGTGCCGGTTTTTGCGTATACCGGCGACACTGCGCCCCGCGGTCTGGATCTGAATCCTGTCTTCTATGAATCCAAGATTTTGATTAGCGAAATGACTTTCGTTGCTCCTGAGCATCGCAAAGAAAAGATTCACAAACATGGCCATATGCACGTCGACGATTACCGGAAGCGAGCTGAGCATTTCAAAAACGAGCTGGTGATTGCCGCGCATCTAAGTACCCGCTACAACGCCAGCCAAGTCAAGCGTTTCGTGCAGCGCGCGCTGCCTGATCAGCTAGGCGGGCGTCTGAAACTATGGCTTTGATCTCGAACGATCGGGACGAAGGGGCGACGCCACCGGGCGGTTGGCCTGTCCCTCGGTCCGCTTACATCCATGTTCCGTTTTGTCGCCATCGTTGCGGCTACTGCAACTTCAGCGTGGTCGCAAATCGGGACGAATGGATCGACCGTTATTTACGGGCCATCGAAGTTGAATTGACTGCGCTCAATCGACCTCGCGTTGCAACCGTGTTCCTGGGTGGCGGAACGCCCACCCACTTACCTGCCGATTCGCTGGTGAAACTGCTGCGGTTGGTCACGTCTGCTTTGGACGTGTCCGCCGACGCGGAGATCAGCGTGGAAGCAAATCCTGAGGATATCAATGCAACCACCTTGGCAGTGTTGCAAGATCATGGGGTCAACCGGATCAGTCTCGGTGTGCAGTCATTCGATGACAGCAAGTTGAAGATTCTTGAACGCGGGCACACCGGTGATCAGGCTCGCCGCATCATTGATCAGGCAGCTACCGTGGTGCCGAATCTCTCGATTGATCTGATTTTTTCCGCTCCCGAGGAAACTCTGGCGATTTGGAATCGAGATCTTGAGATCGCTTGTTCGCTTCCGATTCGACACCTATCGACTTACGCGTTGACGTTTGAAAAGGGAACACAGTTTTGGAATCGGCGTCACCGTGGTGAGTTGTTTGGTAACGACGATTCCCTGGAGGTTGCGATGTATCAGGCGGCGCGAGATAGCGCCCGCAAGGTTGGGTTGCAGCAATACGAGGTGTCCAGTTTTGCGGCCGATGGATTTCGGTGCCGACACAATATGAGTTATTGGCACGGTGACGGGTGGTTCGCTGCGGGACCTGGAGCAGCACGCTTTGTCAATGGATTGCGAGAAGTCAACCACCGCAGTCCGGCTACCTACTTGAAGCGAATGGAAAACTCGCTGACACCAACCGCCGAGAGCGAATCGATCACGGTCGAACAATTCGCTCGTGAGAGGGCGGCTTTCGGTGTGCGATTACTCGACGGGATTGAAATTTCCGAATTTGAGTCGGCAACCGGGATGGATTTGCTCGGGTTCTTCGCGGATGCGATTGAGTTGTCGATCAAGGAGGAGCTGATTGAACGGCAAGGCTCCGTGATCCGGCTAACGGAACGCGGAATCCTCTTTGCCGACACGGTGGCGGCAAGGCTGCTGACCGCTGATGCTTAGAGGTGATTTGACCTAGAGAGATGGTTGCCAGGAAACGCGATGGGTTGCTGGTGCTCCCATCGGATCGCTCGATGTTGTCCGTTGGTGCAAAGATCTGCCGCCTTTTCTGCGGGCTTGGGAAAGACGTTTGCCTCGGCGACGCTTTTGTCCGGGGGTCGTTTTGCCTAGGTCAGGATTTTAGCCTCGGTGCCGCTCTTGCCAGGGAGACCCGCTCGGTTGCCAGGGAGACCCGCTCGGTTGCTTGTTTCCTTGCCGGGAGTTTCACAGAAGTGCGTTAGTTTTTGCGGGTTAGGTAAATTGATTTAATTTTGACGGTTAGCTTGGGCGATAAAGCCTTGTGAATATCGCCGTTTGTTTTCACAGGATCCAAGCTATGTCGTGGTTCAAAAGTTTCTCGATAGCATTTTGCTGTTCGGCACTCCTTTGCGCGAGCGGCTGTGTGGCGCCGCTGGGATGTAACAGCCATGGCATGAATGGGCCAATCCATCTCGGCAGAGGGTGCGACGGTTGCGGTGACTGCGAGGGGTGTGGTGAGCTGTACATTGATCCTTGGATCAATCATCCTGCCGACGCTTGCGATCCATGCGATGGCTGCGGTAATCACAATGGACAATCCTGTGGTGCCTGCCGTTCGGTGTTTAGCGGATTCCCAACCATCTGGGGTTACCGGTGCGAACCACCCTGTGACGGTTGTGGTGTTGCAAGTTGTGGTGGCGGATGCGGTTCGGCGGTCCACCTGGGAGCTGGTTGCAGTGATGGCTGTGGCGGCTGCGATAGTTGCGGAGTTGAAACGAGTGAGGTGATCGAAGTGATTACCGAGCCAACGCCAGCGGGTGAGATCATCGAAGGTACGCCAGGCGAGGTGCATTACCAACCAGACCGGACTCGCCGTATCTTTCGGCCCCGTCCGAGTATCGCCGTCATTCCAGGTGAGGTTGATGGCTATTAGCGGCCACCCGATCCTGAGAGTCGCGATTGGGGATTGTCTGTCTTAATCGGTCTGATACCGTTCGCCAAACGGTATCACTCTGCGCTGTTGAGCAGATTCATCTCGCGACACCCGTACCCTTCCGCCGCGGTTGATCCGTGGCAAAAATTCGAGCATTCGCACTCGCGTCGATACGGCCAGACGGGCCGTCGTCAGTCGTGGGGGGCACCGTCGTGATGCTTGCAGCCGCCGTTGAGGCGGACTTTTACAGCGACTGGCGAAACAGATCTTGATTCGAAGCGGCCCACAGTTGTGGTATCCTAGGGGTTCGTGAACTCCTTTTTGTTGCCCCAGTCAGGTCTTCGATACGATGCGTTTGCTACTCAACGCATTGCGTTTTGGTTGCCTCTTCAGCGTTTGCTTGTTTGCCCTCGCGGCTGTCTGCGCGCAGAGTCCGGATTCGGAGGCCTTTTTTGAAACTCGGATTCGGCCGGTTTTGGTCAACCACTGTTACGAGTGCCATTCGTCTGAATCAAAGGAACTTGGTGGTGCGTTACGACTCGATCACCCCGTCGAAATGATGACTGGCGGGGAGAGTGGTTTGGCGATAGACCCCGGCAACCCCGAGGGCAGTCTTTTGGTCTCGGCCATTCGTTATGAGTCCTCTGAGATGCCTCCCGCTGGTCGTTTGCCGGATCAAGTGATTCGTGACATTGAGTCCTGGATCAAGGCGGGGGCGACCGATCCGCGCAGCCGTGATGGACACTCGGCACGGGAGCCGTCGGGAATTGATCTAGAGGCAGGGCGTCACTTTTGGGCCTTTCGGCCGATTGCGGCTGTTGATCCACCTTCCCGAGGGCATTCATCGGCGACCGGCCAGATTGATCGGTTCTTGAATCGCCAGCTCCATCAGGCTGGGTTAACGCCCTCGCCTGTTGCGGCACCTCTGGTTCGCTTGCGGCGTTTGGCATTTGATTTGACGGGGCTACCGCCAAGTCCCTCGCTTCAGCAGGCGTGGTTAGCCGATCCGTCGCGTCGTCATTGGATCAACATCGTTGATTCCATGTTGGCGTCGACTGCCTTTGCGGAGCATTGGGCTCGTCACTGGATGGATGTTGCACGCTATGCCGACAGTAACGGAAGTGACTTCAACGCGACCCACCACGAGGCTTGGCGTTACCGGCAATACCTGATCGACGCATTTGCCGCAGATCGTCCTTGGGATCAGATGATTCGCCAGCAGATTGCGGGTGATCTGCTGCCCGCCGCATCGGACCAAGAGCGGTACGATAACGTGGTTGCAACGACGTTCTTGATGATTGGCACCAAAATGCTAAGCGAGCGAGACAAGGCGAAGTTGCGTTTGGATGTTGTTGATGAACAGATTGATACGGTGGGTCGAGCATTCCTCGGTTTGACGCTGGGTTGTGCGCGTTGCCACGACCACAAATTTGATCCTGTGCCAACAGAGGATTACTACGCTTTGGCTGGAATCTTCAATAGCACGGTGACCTTGAAGGGGGAGAGCCAGAAATATGTCAGCACCTGGAACCGTGTTCCACTGCCAACAAGCCAGACTTATCGCGATTCTGTGTTGGAGCATCAGCAAGCGGTTGAGGCGTTGAAAGATAAAATCAAGGCAGCAGAGAAAAAACTCAAATCAGCTCAGTCATCAGTCCAGGCTGGAGTCATTGTCGACGACAAAGCGGCCAAGAAAGTCGGCCATTGGAAAGCCTCAACCTATTACAAATATTTTGTGGGTGAAGGATATGTGCATGATGATAATTCCAACAAAGGTCAAGCATCGATTGAATTCTCCACACGCTTGCCAACATCGGGAACGTATGAGGTGCGAGTATCGCATTCACCCGGATCAAATCGCGCTGCTGAAGTACCCGTCACCATTTTGACGGCGAACGGTGTCCAGGAGATAAAGCTGGATCAACGCAATTTTCAAGATGATCCCATGTGGTCTTCGCTCGGTGAATTTTCGTTTTCGGCAGACACCGACGCGGTGGTGAAAATCTCGAATCAGGGAACCAATGGTTATGTGATCGCGGATGCTGTGCAGTTTTTGTCGGCTGACGAGCGATCGGAAAAAGCGGCGACGGAAGAAAATGATGCGACGGATCCATCGACGGTGGAGTTTGCCAAGCGGCGAGTGGAGGCACTCAAGCAAGCTCTCAAAGCATTGGATGCCTCGGCACCTCCCCCGTCCCCGGTCGCGATGGCACCTTCCGACCGACCGAGTAATGAGTTGATTGACAGTCGGGTGCACATTCGCGGTGAGGTGAATAATCTCGGTGAATCGGTCGCTCGCGGTTTCTTGCAAGTGTTGAGTGAAGGCGGATCGTCAATTCCGAATCCCCAAGGCAGTGGTCGCATCGAGTTAGCGGATTGGTTGACCGATCCTGACAATCCACTCACCTCTCGCGTTTTTGTAAACCGCGTCTGGATGCACTTGTTTGGTGAAGGATTAGTCAGAACGGTCGACAATTTTGGGATGCAGGGCGAGCGGCCAACTCACCCCGAGTTGCTCGATTTTCTTGCCACGAAATTTGTTCGCAATGGTTGGCGATTGAAGCCACTTGTTCGTGAACTGGTCCTCTCGCATGCGTATAGCCAGTCGTCGACTTACGATGGAAATTCGATTGCCGTCGATCCTGAAAATCGTTTGTTGTGGCGAGTGAATCGTCGCCGTTTGACGGCCGAATCGATTCGTGATGCTATGATTGCTGCTACCGGCCGGTTGGATCGTCAGCCACGTTTGGAGCCAATGGCGGGCCGTGGGGTTTTGGTGAGCAGTAATAAGGCGAACAGTGCGGCCAGTTTCGATGATTTAGCTCAGCCCCGCAGGTCAATTTATCTGCCGGTTGTTCGGAGTTATGTGCCTCCAATGTTGTCCGCGCTCGATGCGGCTGATCCCGATTTGTTGGTGGGACGTCGCCCCACCACGAATGTTCCGGCGCAAGCGCTGCTGTTGATTAATAGTCCTGTGGTTGATGCTTGGGCAGGTGAGACATCAACGCGAATTCTTGATGCGGTGAGCGGATTCGATGATCGCTTGAGGCTATCGTATCAGGTCTGTCTGCAACGGGATGTTGGTGGCGAAGATCGCACGATCGCGCAGCGATTCTTTAAGGATCAGATCGATTCACCACAAGCGTGGCACCAGTTTATCGCCGCGTTGTTTGCGTCTACCGAATTTCGATTGTTGGATTGATGATGTCAGATCGACCCGTTCAGATTACTCGACGACACTTTGGTGCAACTTGCACGATGAGCCTCGGTTCACTTTGTGTGTCCGCTGTTATGCCGTGGCGTGATGCGGCTGCAAGTGAGTTGGCAACGGTTCACGCCTCTCAAGTAAACCCTCGAATCAAACGTGTGATTTTCTTGTTCATGCATGGCGGTCCTAGTCATGTTGATACTTTTGATTACAAGCCATTGCTGGCTCGCGATGACGGTCAGCCGCTGCCCTTCGATTTGCCGCCCAATATCGATGCAGTGCCGAAACTATTGAACGGGCCTTGGAAGTTTAAGCAACGGGGTGAATCGGGATTGTGGGTTAGCAGTCTATTGCCCGAGATGGCCAAAGAAGCTGACTCGCTGTGCGTCATTCGCAGCATGCACACCCGCGGGCAATCGCACGGCCAAGCTGTTGGCATGATCAACACGGGTAGTGATAACTTTGTTCGACCCAGCGTTGGCGCCTGGGTTAGTTATGCGTTGGGGAGCGGCCATCCTGATCTTCCAGCGCATGTTGCAATCGGGCCGGCGACGGCCCATGGGGGGCCGCGGAACTATGGAGCGGCTTTCCTGCCAGCGATGCACCAGGCCACTGTGATTGGCAGCAACGGAAAGTTTGGTGATGGGAAAATTGCTCACCTGAATGGCCCGGTCGAAAATGGGCTGGTTCAGCAACGCTTTGATTTGGTGAATGCACTCAACAAACGGCACCTCAATTCAAGTGGTCCGGATCGGGAGATCGAAGGTGCGATCGAAGCGGTAGACCTTGCGGACCGCATGCGACGATCTGCCCCGGAGGTGTTTGATCTATCGCAAGAGTCGGCGCAGTTGCAAGCGGCTTATGGAATCGGACAGAAAACGACTGATTCCTTCGGTCGAAGCTGCCTGCTGGCGCGACGTTTGGCTGAAGCAGGCGTTCGCTTCATTACTGTCAGTAGTGGTCAGGTCTGGGATCAACACGGCAACTTGGAATCAGGGCACAACAAGAATGCGGCTGCGACAGATTTGCCGATTGCGGAACTAATCCGAGATCTTAAACGCCGCGGTCTGTGGGATGAAACCATGATCGTCTGGGGAGGTGAGTTCGGTCGCACGCCTGTCGTGCAAGGTAAGAATGGTCGCGATCATAACCCGCAAGGTTTCTCGATGGTGCTATCGGGTGGCGGGGTGAAGCCAGGTTTCGCTTACGGCGAAACCGACGATTACGGCTACTATGCGTTTCAAGATCGAGTGCACGTGCACGACCTGCATGCCACTCTTTTGCATCTGCTGGGGGTCGACCATGAGCGTTTGACGTTCCGATACGCTGGTCGTGATTTTCGATTGACCGATGTTCATGGACGGGTGGTGCACGACATCCTGGTTTGAACGGCAGTTTTTGGTTCGCAATCGCCGGGTACTGCAACCCTGCAAAGCTTCTGTTCTACAAAGCTTCGCAACGCTGAACGTGATATCGAAGTAACTGCATGCCGACTTCGTGATGCAGTTCAGCTTGTTCGTGATCAAGCGGGTTTCACGTGCACTTAGAATTTTTCGAGCCAGTGAAGGACGCGTCGACTGAATTCAAGTGGTGGCTCGCCCACGATCCGCTCGAAGTCTTGCAGTCGTTCGGTGCGGGTATAAGCTTGAAATGCAGGTCGTGTCGCGGTGTGTTGTAAAAGTTCAGCAAATGCTTTCGGTTGCCGCTCCGCAAGGTAGAACATCATCGCCCATGAAACGGCATAGGCTTCGACGATCTTTTTGGGGTCCTCGAACATTGCCTCGTTACTGATCAATTGCATCATCGCCTGACTGAACTTGGTGTTGTCGCGGTTCTTGGTTTGACTGCGGATGAACCGCAGGCTGTCACGATTTACGCGATCGGATAAGCGACTTGTCGTTGTTTCTGCCATGGCACTTGGTTCAAACATCTGCCCAATGCCCTCGGTAATCCAACGCGGGGTATCGTTGACTCGACTGTGGACTCCAAAGTTGAATGCCGATTGGTGCGCGGCTTCATGGCGAACGGTGGCCGCGACAAAAGTCGACTGGCCGCCATCGTGAGTCATGACACGATTGCTGTCACCGGAGTAGATTCCGGCGACACGGCTCACCTGAATTTTTTGGCGTTCAAATTCGGCGTACATCGCTTGTTCATCAGGAAAGACAATCGCAATTAGCGGAAAACGCCCTTTGCGAATTCGCACCCCACGCTTTTTCATGAACGCGATGAAGGCTCGGTGGGATTGTTCAAACATTCGCGGCCAGCGATCACCCCGGCCGCGTGGTTGGACGACCAGAAAGCTGTTCGTCGCCAAGACCTCATAATCAGGCCCAAATTCGGCACGCAAGTCGTTGCGCAATTCTGCTACCGAGGCCACCGAGTAAGTCGCTTTGGTGTGTCGTATCTTTCCTGCTTGCTCACGAGGGTCGATCGAGTGCATCCACCCGTCGCGGCCAATCACGATCAATTCGTGAGCGTGATCGACCAATGTCAGTCCTTGCTGCTGTTTGCCAGCGGCAAAAAACTCGATCATTGCCGTTGATTGCCCAGAAACGAGAGGGAGATTGGGCAGCCAGGCAATCAACACGAAGCCGAGTATCAATAGGCAGCGATAAATCATGAATCAATTTCTGGAATGTCGGCTTCAATGCGGCGGTTCATGCAACGCTAGGTTAAAATCCTTGTCAGAGGTCGAGCTGGCTGGTGGCAGCCACTCCGTCCGTTTCCGTGAGGCTTGGATACGATGAACGTTGTTCCGATTGTGGCGAGAATAGGGTGTCAGCGGCTTATTTGGACTGTCGCCCTAGTTGGGCTCACGGTGGTGGCAGTGCCACACTCCTTGGTGTTCGCCCAAGAACCCGATGCCGCCCAGGAAGTTCGCTCGCAAGCTGAGCTGAAGTCGGACGTTCTGCAGTGGGTCGATGAATTGGACGCGTCGAGCTTGAGTAAGCGTCGGGCTGCCGAGAAGGCTCTGGTGGAAGCTGGTCCCGCTGCGCTTGAATTCTTGCCCGATGAAAAACTGGATGTTTCAGCCGAGGCAATGGAACGCTTGTCGCGTGTTCGCGCGGTCCTTCAAAGTATGCGTACAGAGGAAGAAACGAGTGCCGATTCAATTGAAATTCGACTGGATAAAGTTTCAACGCTGAGGGATGCATTGGAGGCGATTAGCCTAGATAGTCAAGTTGAGTTTGAGCATCGAGCGGATGAGTCGACTCCTGTTGCGCCGGTCAAGTCGCCGCTTCCGTTTTGGCACGCAGTTGACTACGTGCTCGATCAAGCCCAGTTGGACATCAATTTTTATGGTGGCGGCCAAGGCACGCTCGAGCTTGTGCCGCGTGAGGAGGGGCGTCCGTCCCGCGTTGATTCGGCCGCTTACGCCGGGGTGTATCGCATCGAAGCAACATCCGTGACCGCTCGCAGAAATCTGAGACAGTCCACCTTGAGTGGATTGAACGTCAGTCTTGAAATCAGTTGGGACCCACGCCTGACACCAATTGGATTGACGGTTCCGATCGACCAGTTGGCAGGGCAGTTGGATGACGAGGCAGTTGTGCAACCACAGGATTCGGGCGCGAATATCGATGTTTCGACCAACTCGGATATCGCCTTTAGCGAGTTTTTCTTGCCACTCAAATTACCAGCCGGACGGCCAGAGAAGATCAAATCGCTGACCGGTCTTTTGCGAGCTTTACTGCCCGGAAAACGCCAGCTCTTCGAGTTGCCGTTGTCTGGGACCGATCAAAAAAAGAAAATCGACGCGATGGAGCTGGCAATCGAATCTGTTCGCGAGAATGGTCCGCTTCATGAGGTGCGATTACTGATTCAATTGGATGATGCGGGCCGCTCGCTGGAAAGTCATCGTCAATGGATCTTCGAAAACGATGTTTATGTGCGTCGCAAGGATGGCTCACGCGCCGACCATCTTGGTTTCGAAGTCTTTCGCCAGTCCGACAAAGGAGTTGGGATTGGATATCTCTTCGGTCTGGGTGACGCGGTGAACGAATCAACGCTGATTTATCAGTCACCCACCGCCGTCGTGCCGAGTGAAATTCCCTTCGTTATTCAGGACATCGCGTTGCCGTGAAAATCGTTGCCCGCCATCTGTTGATCTTGTTTCTGGCGATCCCACCGCTCGCTCAGGTGCATGCTGATGAGAAATACACGCCAGAAGATCCGATCGCCGCCGTCGATGGAGAGGCGATTTTCTTAGGGGAGCTGAACCTGATTCTGACTGAACGATTTAAGCCAGCCGACCTTCGAAGGGTTGCAATGGAAGTTCAGCAGGTGACGGCTGCCTTGCTGGTCCGACGCCATTTGGCCATGAAAACACTTCGCAGCCAAGGTGGTGAATCGCTGGAGGCGATGATCCGGCGGCAAATCGATGGCGTTGCCGCGGAGGCTTCACGAAGAGGAAGCAGTTTGGCTGAGCAGGCCCGTTTGCGAATGGCGGATGAGAACTCACTCAAAGCTCACTTGGCTTGGCGAACCGCATGGGCTCAGTACCTCAAGAGCAAATTGACCGAGGCGAATTTGCGACGCTTCTTCGAGCAGCGACGCATTCAATATGCTGGACATCGGTGGGAGGTATCTCAGATCTTTCTGAAAATGGATCCAACGGATACTGCCGCGATCGCCAATGCTGAGCAGAGCCTGGCCGATCTCGCGGGTGAGCTCAGCGCAGCAGACGATCCCGAACAAGCGTTCGCCATTGCAGCGCAACAACACAGCGACGCTGGGTCGGCTGGCAACGGGGGCATGGTGGGTTGGGTCAAAAATGATGGGGACTTGCCCGGCAGCGTGATGGCTGTCATTCGTAAAACCAGCGATGGGAAAATCGGTGGCCCGGTACGTAGCCCGCTCGGACTGCATCTGGTTTACGTTCACCAGTCGGAGCCCGGTGAACTGGAGTTCGAGCAAATGACCGATCAGACGCAACTGCGACGGGATGCGATTGATGCTCTCTTTTCAGCATTGATCAATCAGCAAAGCGAAGCCAACATTCAATGGTTCATTCCCGCGCTCAAGCCGCCCTCCGAAGTCGCGATCTTTCCGCAACCTTAATCTGGAAGTTTGTCAGTCTGCCGTTGATGGTGTGTGGTTGTTGGGCTCGCCAATCTGTTTCGCAAGTGTTTCGCAATTTCTGAATCCAGTGATCTGAACCAAGTAATTTGGCCCCACTGACTTTGGGCGATCTCAAATCCAGTGGCGATCTAAAATCCAGTGGCGATCTAAAATCCAGTGGCGATCTCATCCAGTGGCGATCTCATCCAGTGGCGATCTCATCCAGTGGCGATCTCAGGTCCAGCAATTGTGGCGTCTGAACACTGGATCGCGCAATCTTGGTCTGCGGGGCCAGTTCAGGGCAGATCGATGAGCCGTTTTTGTTTCCCCGCGATACGGTTTGGTCAGCCCCGTTTGTTTTTGCCGTCCGGCAGGAATTCTTGAATACTTAAATTCTTGTGGTCGGTTTTCAGCATTTTACTGAGAGGAGGTTTTTTGGTACCAGAGTCCAGGCTCCCGGGGGACGATCCTACGAGCCTCGGGTAGAACAATGAAAAATACCGCTGCATCCTCGGTCCAAGAGAATATGTACCTTCGCTGGTGTTTCACACATTCGAGCCTCCTGTTGAGTGCGTACTGTGTCGCTGTGTCCTTAGCCGCTGTGTCCTTAGCGGCTGTGTCGGTAGGTGCTGTGTCGGTGGGGGCGGCAGATGAAATTAATCAACCTGTGGCGTCAGCATTTCATGCTGGCGAACGGGCTGTTCCAGGTCTCAGTCCGGCCATTTTCGAGCAAAATGCCAGTCTCGAATCACTGCAACCTACCGATCCGCTCTATGGTCCCGGTGCTCCAGTTCTTCCGGTGGCTTTTCAAGCTCCGGCTTCGTCAGCGGAAGGCTTGGTAACTCCGAACGTTCAGCAAAATGTTGCAGATGCATCCAGATTTGTAGGTTCTTATGAGAGTCGTGGGGATCTGCGGCAAGTTGGTGTTGATCTTTACTCGCCACCGGAATTCGACGGTGGCTTGCTGATATTTGGCGATGATATTGCGATGAAGATAGGCGGCTACGTTAAAGCTGACTTCATCTACGATTTTGATCCGATCGAATCGACTGATACGTTTGACACGACAACAATCCCTGTTGGGGCTCTACCTCGGACCAACGCTCGGTTTCACGCGCGTCAAACGCGGCTGAGTTTTGATACCCGCTGGGATACCCAGGACACCGATGTTCGTATTTACGTCGAAGGTGATTTTTTCAGCGAAGGGAATCGCTTTCGTCTACGCCAAGCTTACGGTGAACGCGGTCGGTTTCTGGTTGGTCAAACATGGACCACGTTTACCGATGTCGCCGCCGCACCAGCAACGCTCGATTTCGAAGGGTCTGTCTCAGCCGTGAATCGACGGCAAGCACAATTTCGGCTGACAGGCGAACTGAGTCCTCGGGTTAATTATGCATTTTCGATCGAGGATACCCGATTCATCATTGAGCCGCCGATGGATATCCAGGGGAAGGCTCGCTCACCGACACCTGACTTTGTTGGCAGACTGCGGTGGAACAATGATTGGGGGCGGTTTCAAGTCGCCTACCTCTATCGAACGTTGGGTTTCCAGCCTGTCGGCGAAAAGGTTTTGACGTCAAATGGGTGGGGCATCAACACCAGCGGTGTCGTACTGCTAACCAATACCTGCAAGGCTTATTCGCAAGTCGTTTTTGGCGAGGGGATTGGTAGTTATCGAGATTTGCCCGATGCCGCACCGGGATTGGATAGCGGCGCCGGGTTGCTGGGGCTCTTTGGGTGGATGGTTGGCTTCACCAAAGAGTGGAACGAGACCTTGAGTTCGAACTTTACGTATGCAGAAAACTCCCTCGATAATGAACCGAGCCAGCGTCTGGATGAGGTTTCCAAAACGACCTATTTCGCCGCGAACCTGCTTGCTCAACCGCTCGACCGAGTTACGGTCGGTATCGAGTTTTTGCACGGTCTGCGGCAAAACAAGGATGGAAACTCTGGTGAGGCAAACCGAGTCCAATTCGCACTGATCTTTGATCTGCCGTAAGTGTTTGAACGCTCGCGAGTTTTCTCGCATCGCCAATCCGCAGGCCGATCGCGAATACCTCACCCACTGGAGGTGGCGGTGAAGTGTGCCACCCGCCTCATTGCGTCAAAGAAAAGAAGCGGTGTCGCAACTCCGCCGGCTAGTTTTTCCGCTAGCAGCGGGCTTGGAAATACTTCCCCAGCGGGCGATTCGCTGGCCGCCGGTGATGGTCCACCAAGGGGATGTGATGTTCTACCAGCACAGTGTTTGCGACGCCCCTGGCTGACCAAGGGCATCGTGACTTGAGTTCGTCAGCAGCGAGCTACTCTGCATCGATCCAGGTGGTCGCTTCATCGAGCTTCGCGTGATCGAAATACTTAACCTTCGCCGTTGTGAAGGGTTTGCAGAAGGCCGCCATGCCAGCTTCCCACTTCGTTTCGCCAACGATGGCAAGACGCTCAATGTCTTTCCAGTGTTTAAGATCAAATTTCAAATCTTCCCAGATCGCCCCCGCGGTCCAGCCGTGGAAGTCGTGCATTTCGAACAGAATGCGGATCTTCCCGTGGTTCGAAATCTGTTCATCAACAACCGGTGTGAACGATTCGTAGACTTCTTTGGTCAGCTTGCCAGTCACTTTGACATGCAGAGTTTTGCCAGCTGAGACAATGTCGATTGCTTGGTCCATGGTTTGACCCCTTCGATGGAGATACCGATGTTTTGTTGCTCGAAACGATTAAATTGGCGTCGCAATGATCACGAATGAACTCGCGAAGTTCGAACCAGATTCAGGTGATGCCAAATCTCGGTCCTTTGCAGCACGCGATACGACCTTCGTTCTCGCAGATATGTCTGCGTTTGGCGAGCCCCCGGGCCTTTCGGTGGTGCCCAAAATTCATGGCGTTGGGCAGCGTATCTCGTTGTGACGGTTCAATGGCTGAGGCAAATTGGGAGCGTGGTCGCTGCTGAATTGGATCTGATCCGAATTGGGCCTCGTCGGAGGGATAGGATGCTACCGCTTTTTGATCGCAACCGCTCGTCGGTCCGAGAGAATCGCCGGCAGGAATCGCGAGCGGGTAAAGTTGTCGAGGCTTCGTAAGGTTGCGAGGAGATGGGGTCTCTTCGTCGATCGCGGATTCGAGTTCGCCGTGATTTGAAGCCGAGTTTTGTCAGCACGCGGTTGGATGTTTCCCAGTCGGTATGGCCGCCTGTTGGTGCGGCGATAGGGAGGGACTCGATACGCATTCACTACCGCGCGTACTGTCGGCGATGTCCAGTGTTTTGATGGTTTGATTGTCTTGGTGTTGGGTTTCACAGAACCTGAGGTTCACCGATCGGGGTTTCACGAAGCCCACTGAGGATGTTCTTCTTGGACTGAGGTCGGCACATTGAAAAATCGGTCTTGTCATCGTTGCGCGATTCTTGCGATACGGACTCAGGTTGTACCTCCAGGATGGTCACAAGGAGTTTTGGATAGATGAAAGCGATGGTGCTAAAAATCTCGGGGTTAGTCTTATTGCTCGCCTTGAATTTCGGTCTTGCGTCTCCGTCTTCGTTTGCGGACGAGGTGGTTCCACCTTCACCGGTAGAACGTTTGGCTAGAGGCCTGAATCCTGTGAATTGGCAGATGCCCAAGTGGAAAATGCCTGATCTTCCTTCGCTGCTGCCAGGCAATGAAGAAAAAGCCCGGATCAAGAAAAAGAAGGATGGTTTCTTCGGGGAAGTCAGCAAGACAGCAAGTAATAGTTGGAACAAAACGAAAGCGGCGTTCAGTCCCGATAACTTTTCGCCAATGCAGATTTTTCCAGCTTCGTCACGTACGCCGGCGAAGACCGCGGATAAACCAAAACGCGGGTTCTTTGAGTCGCTGTTCTCACCGTTGCCTGCTCGCGAAGAATCTAATGAGACGGTCAACCAATGGCTCAATCAACCGCGGCCCCAGTAATTCGTCACGAGCAACCGGTAGCGAGCGTTTCTCAATGCTCGCTGTGATGGGAATTGTTGCATCTCGAAACCCGCACAACGCAGCGATTGAATTCGCTGCTGCTATTAGCCGATCGCAGGTCGCATCGAGAAGCGATCGTTTTCCGCTGGTCAAGCCAACATCGTCAAGCGAGCACTTGATGGTTCATGCCAGGTTAGACCTTCCAGCCGTCTCGGTATTCTCGCTGGATGAATTGCTTTAAATCTGGCCGGCCCTTCACTTCCATTTTGTCGGCATCCCATTCCAGTGGCGTATTGGGTTGCCGCTGCGCGATCACGCCCAGCAAAATCGTTTCGGTCATCGGACCGGCTAGTGAGAAGTTTGATTCGCCCTGGTCGATCTTGCCGTCGACCGCGTCGATCCATTCCTTGTAGTTGTCTTGGTCTCGAGCGCGAGGTAGCGATACCTCTGGCCATTCAAAACCATCGACCTGGGATGACGTCTTCAGCACCCAATTGTTTTTTGAACGATGGAAGAACAGTTTGCCGTGTTCACCGATAATCACACTACCGTAATCGGCAAAGTTCATTCCTTCGAGCACCTCCTCGCTGGGATGGTTGTACTCATTACCATTCTTGACCAATTGCCATGAATCACGGTCAAAATGGGCATCGATATATCCATCGTACCAATGGAATTTAAAGCCATCTTTGGCCGCATACTGACTTGGGCCAAAGTCCCATGTGAGGATCGAGTTGATTGGGGGTGAGTAATCGGTAGCGCCCTGTTGTTTGGCAACCACCGATTGGGGCGAAAGGCGAGGCCCCGAATCGGGCTGCATCGCCCAGTAGCCCAAGTCCATGATGTGACATGCCATGTCGCCCAGTGCGCCAGTGCCGTAGTTCCACCAGCCGCGCCACGCGAACGGCGCGATCTTCGAGCTGTAATCGACGAAAGGTGCCGGACCGACCCATTGCTCCCAATCAATTCCTTCAGGGATCGGTTCGGGTTTTGGAGGGGCGGCAAATCCCTGCGGCCAAATCGGACGATTGGTCCAGGCGTGAATTTCTTTGACCTTACCGATCACTCCGGCCCGTAGCAGTTCAATGCAACGGCGCATGTGATCATTAGCGTGGGCTTGATTGCCCATCTGGGTTTTGACGCCGGTCCGTTTTGCGATGTCAGCCAGCATTCTTGCTTCCCAAATGCCATGGGTCAGCGGTTTTTGGCAATAGACATGCTTGCCCGCTTGCATCGCTGCGGATGCCGCGTGGAAGTGGTGGTGATCAGGCGTTGAGACAGTGACCGCGTCGACTTTGTCACCGAGGTCGGCCAGCATTTCGCGGTAGTCCAAGTAGAACTTCGCGTCGGGGAATGAGGTCCGGGTTTGTCCCATTCGCTTCATTCGGCCCTGGAGATTGGAAAGTTTCTTGACGTCGACGATATCGACTAACGCCACGATTTCAAAACCCGCTTTTGCGGACCCATTGATGTCAGCGGTTCCTTTACCGCCGGCGCCGATCCCGGCCAACGTCGGTTTTTCGACCCGTTTCTGACCAAGTGCCGGAAAAAAATGAAAACCGGCTAGTGCGCCAAGAGTCGTGGCAGTCTTGTTAAACTGTCGGCGGGAGACTTGTTTCGTACACTGCTGCGGATCGTCGTCGGAATTGAACACGGGAAACCTCGCAAGTCGGGAGGGGAACTTGGATCGCGATGAAATCGAGCAGAGATTGTAACCCAATGGCGAACCTCATACCGCTGATTTTGGCCTCGTTTTGGACATCCCGGTGTCGGTTGCCATCAGTGCAAGGGTCTTGGTTGCCATCAGTGCATCACTGGGTAGCAGTTCTGCTTGGGCTGATTTGTCTGGTTTCTGCTGAAGGGGCAGAAGTTACCGACTTCAATCGTGAGATTCTCCCGATCTTCGAACAGAAATGTTTTTCCTGTCATGGACCTGAAAAACAAAAATCTGGTTTGCGCGTCGATCGCCGTGCTGCAATGTTGAAGGGGGGGGACTACGGTGAGCCGACACTCATTCCTGGAAACTCTGCTGATAGTTTTCTGATCCAAGTGGTCTCCGGCGAGCACGCGGACTTGAAGATGCCTCCCAGTGGGGACTCATTGAGCGCGAATGAGATTTCGCTGCTTCGTCGCTGGATCGATTCTGGGGCGATCTGGCCGGAGCAAATGGAGGATTCCGCAGAGCAGTCGCAAGCATTGCATTGGTCGTTGCAACCATTGGCCGAAGCAAGGAAGTCTGATTCGATTGACTCACTGCTGGAAGCGAAACTAAAGTCGGTCGGATTGGCTTACTCGCCTGGCTGTGATCCTGCATCGCTGCTTCGCCGGGTATCGTTCGTGTTGACAGGGCTGCCACCGACGATTGAAGAATTAGACGAATTCTTGAACGATCCGGATGGTGTCGATGCAGCGTATGATCGTGCCATCGAACGTCTGCTCGACTCCCAGCGGTATGGTGAACGTTGGGCCCAGCATTGGTTGGATGTCATTCGATGGGCAGAGACGGTTGGTTTTGAAACCAATCTCGAGCGATCCCGTGCTTGGCCCTACCGTGATTGGGTGATTGATGCGCTGAACGAAGACAAGCCCTACGATCAGTTTCTGTTTGAGCAGATCGCTGGCGATACGGTCGGGCAGGATGCCGCGCTTGGTTTTCTTGTCGCTGGCCCGGCTAACTTACCGGGGCAAATTGGACGTGACGAAGAAGCAATGCGGCAAGCCAGGCAGGATGAATTAGACGAAGTAATTCGTACCGTCAGTCAAAGTGTGATGGGGCTGACCGTTGGCTGCGCCCGTTGTCATAACCACAAATTTGATCCGATTAAGCAAGTCGATTATTACTCGATGCAAGCTATCTTTGCCGGATTGACTTACGGTAATCGGCGTTGGCGAGGAGAGCAGAACGATCAGTGGGTGGCCCGGGTGCCCGCGGCGCAAGCGAACGTGAATCGCTTGGTCGAGGAATTAGCCGCCACGAGAATCGAGCTGGGCTTGCAGTCGGCTGTCGAGGATTTGCACACCGAACGATTCGAGCCGGTATCTGCGAAGTCAGTCCGCATGGAAATCGATGCCACCGCAAATCATGGGGCTGCTTCGCTGTACGAGTTTGAAATCTACTCGTCGGATACCGCCGAGATTGCGGCGGACGGGGTGGCGGCGTCAATCAACGTTGCGTTGGCATCAATGGGCGCACAGCCTTCGGCATCCAGTTTCGCGTTGGCGAATCAAACGCGTCACTTTGATAACCTTGTTGATGGGGACCGGGATCGTCGGCAAGCGTTTCCATGGGTCGCGGCAAGTGGTGGGCCCGCTTGGATTCAGATCGATCTTGCGAAGCCTGCGATGATTGATCGGATCCGTTGGGATCGGGGTAGCGGGGTGCCGGTTCAGTACAAAATCCTGGTTCTGCCGGCTGATGGTTCTGATTGGGTTAGCGTCGCTGACACATCGCGGCGAATGCTTCGTGAAGATGACTTGCGAAAGGCAACGCAGATTTCGATTGCGGATTTGTCACTTGATCAAATCGAAACGCTGGTTGCTCAAATCTCGCAGTTGCGCGTGGCACGAGCGGAGTTGGCGAGGCTCTCGGCGGGGCCACAAGTCTTTTCCGCTAGGTTCTCGTCATCCCCAGGTCCCTCCTGGAGGCTTCATCGTGGTGACCCGATGCAGCGTCGCGAACTCGTTTCGCCCACCATTCCTGCCGTTCTGGGCGAGCTCGATTTGCCGCCTGACGCGCCCGACGTGGATCGTCGAGTGGCCCTGGCGAAACATTTTATTAGCCCTGATCATCCGTTGGCCGCACGCGTGATCGTAAACCGTGTTTGGCAGCATCACTTTGGTACCGGCTTAGTCGACACGCCGTCTGATTTCGGTGTGATGGGGTCAAAGCCAATGCATCCGGAATTACTCGACTTCTTGGCATCGGAGCTGATCGCGAAAGGTTGGTCAATCAAGCATCTGCATCGTTTGATTCTCTCGTCTCATGCATTTCGGCAAGCAAGTCAGCCACGTGCTGCCGCACTGGAAATGGATGCCGAGTCACGCTTGCTTTGGCGTTTTCCGCCACGGCGTTTGGAAGCTGAAGCGATTCGAGATTCCATTCTGCTCGTCAGCGGTAATTTGAATTTGAAAATGGGTGGCCCAGGATTCAATCTGTTTCAGCAACGTGGTGGTTTGAGTGGGTACACGCCGATCGAAACCTTTGAAGGGGAAGGATTACGGCGAATGATCTACTCGCACAAGATCCGCATGCAATCGGTCGATGTCTTTGGGGCGTTCGATTGTCCGGATGCCGGTCAAATGAAGCCGAAGCGAACCTATTCGATCACCCCGACGCAATCGCTCGGCTTGTTCAATAGTCCGATGGTATTGCAGCAGGCGGATGTTTTAGCCGAGAGAGTTCAATCACAATGCCCCGATTCGATCGCCAGCCAGGTTGATCTTGTGTTTCGCTTAGCGTTATCACGAATGCCGCATGATCAGGAGCGGAGCCAAATGGTGAAATTTGTTGAAGGCGAAGGTCTGCAGCAGTTGTGTCGTGTGTTATTCAATACCAGCGAGTTTTTGTACATCCAATGAATCAATCCAATGGTCGTCTGGAATCATCTAATCGCCGAAGTTTTTTTACGGGTTCGTCCTCGGCGCTGGCGGGCATTGCACTTTCAACGCTCCTCGATACGGATCTTCAGGCAGCGAACCCGCCGTCTGAATCGGTGGTCGATCCACAGAACCCAACAGCGGTCCGCCCTCCACATTTTGAAGCCAAAGCGAAGAACGTAATCGTTGTCTTTTGTTCTGGAGCGATTAGTCATGTTGATACATTCGATTACAAACCAGAGCTAGAACGTCTGGATGGAAAGCCGTTGCCGGGCAACGAAAAACTTGTTTCTTTCCAGGGACCGAATGGCAACCTGACGAAATCTTTTTGGCCGTACCGGCCGCGGGGTGAGTGTGGAAAAATGGTGTCAGATTTGGTCCCAAGAATTGGCGACCTATCCGATGAAATTTGCTACTTCCATTCGCTTACGAATAAGTCCAACACGCATGGTCCGGCTGAGAACGTGATGAATACCGGGTTCGCGTTTGATGGATTTCCCAGTATGGGAGCGTGGGTGAACTTTGCTTTGGGGAGTGAGAATCAAAATTTGCCAGCCTTCGTCGCGATTGAAGATCCGCGCGGTATGCCACAATCGGGCCCCAACAACTGGGCGTCCGGATTCTTGCCAGCTGCCTTTCAAGGCACACCCTTGAATGCTGCCAAACCGATCCGTTTCTTGCAAAGGCCCGATGGGGTATCCGCCCAAACCGATGCTTCGGCTCGCTCTGCATTGAAGTTGTTGGAGGAATCGAACCAACGTCGCTATCCAGGTGATGCGCAGCTGGCAGCACGATTGGCCAGCTATGAACTTGCAGCGCGGATGCAATTGCATGTGCCAGAGGTTGTCAACGTTCAAGACGAGCCTGAGCATGTGCGCAAGTTGTATGGCGCCGACAGTGGGAACGCGACCAAGGCTGCATTCGCGAATAATTGCATTTTGGCACGACGATTGATCGAAAGTGGTGTCCGATTTGTTCAGTTATTTAACGGCGCGTATGCGTCAGGTGGAAACCTGAACTGGGACGGCCACAGTCGCTTGAAGTCGCAATACGATATTCACGGCGACATTTTGGATCAGCCGGTGGCCGGATTGCTGACCGACCTAAAGCAGCGTGGCATGCTGGAATCAACGCTGCTGATATTCGCCACTGAATTTGGCCGCATGCCAATGTTGCAAGCCGGCACGTTTGGTCGCGACCACAATCCGTTAGGGTTTACCTGTTGGATGGCCGGCGGCGGGGTGAGGAAGGGTTTCAGCTACGGTGCCACCGACCCATTCGGATTCCAAGCCCAAGAGAACGTGATTACGTCACACGATTTTCATGCAACGATATTGCACTTATTGGGGCTTCGCCATCGCGAGCTGACATTCTATCACAATGGGATTCAGCGCCGCCTCACTGATGTGCATGGAAAGGTGATCACTGAGGTTTTGGCTTAATCCAGTGAACGCGGAACACCATTGGGTCACCAAGTCAACGAAACGACTTGGTGACCCCGCTTGGTCCAGGTAAACGTTGGTCCCTCGTTTGCCGGCAACCGCCTGCTCACGTTGAATCCAACTAGTTCCCAAACTGAAACACGGTTGTTGTCTTATAGGTTTCGCCCGGTTTCAGAATGGTGCTGGGGAAGTTTTTCTGATTGGGGCTGTCTGGGTAGTGCTGTGTTTCGAGGCAGAAACCGCCGCGATTCACGTATGGTTTACCAGACTTGCCGGTTAGGCGACCGTCCAGGAAGTTGCCGCAATAGAATTGGATTCCCGGTTGGGTGGTTCGAAACACCATGGTCCGTCCAGACTCAGGCTCGTGCACACGAGCAGCGACTGCCATGCCATCACCGTCACGGTCGATCACGAAGTTGTGGTCGTATCCCAATCCGAATTCGAGTTGTTCGTTGTCTTGTGAAATGTCGCGACCGATTGCTTTGGCTGTGGTGAAATCAAAAGGGGTCCCTGCGACGGCGGCCAATTCGCCGGTCGGGATCAAGGTGGAAGTTACCGGTGTGTACTTCTTTGCATTGATCATGAGTTCATGATCTAGAATGGTGCCATTCCCCTCCCCTTTCAGATTGAAATAGGTGTGCTGCGTCAGGTTCACAGGGGTCGCTTTGTCGGTTGTCGCGTCGTATTCAACGATCAGTTCGGTCTTGTCGGTCCATTTGTAGGTGACTTTGACACTGAGATTGCCGGGGTAGCCTTCTTCTTTGTCGTTGGCGAGGTAGCTTAGTTCCAATCCGGACCAGCCTTCGCCACCGACCAACTTGGCGTCCCAGACAACTTTGTCGAATCCGATGACTCCACCATGCAGGTGATTGGGAGCGTTGTTCTTCGCCAAGCTGTAGGTCTCACCATCAATCGTGAATTCGCCGTTCGCGATCCGGTTGCCGTAACGACCGACGATGGCACCAAAATAAGGTTTGTCCACGGCGTTGATATAGTCTTCGACCCGGTCATAGCCGAGAGCGATATCTCCCATTTTGCCGTTGCGATCAGGCACCATGATGGAGGTGACGATTGCCCCGTAATTGGTCACCTTCAGTTTTGCACCGCTGCTGTTGGTGAAGGTGTAAAGTTTGATGTTGTCAAAGTCGCTGATTTGCTGAGCGGCCACGGAATTAGCCAGCAGAGAGCAAAGCACAAGGAGAGCGAGAATGTTTTTCATGGTAGTGCTAGGATCAAGGAGGGGATAACTTTGGGGCTCCCATGATAGCAGGACTGTTTGATGCTGGGTGGACCCAACGCAATTCCTGCGGCTATGCCTTTTCGATACGCCCCTGCGTCAGTTCATGGCTGTTGTGAAAGTCCGTGGGATTCCCGCAGCGATCAATTTGAATTTCTTCGCGGCACTCAAGCAGCAATCCTGCATGAACCGTGCTGGGATTTTGCGTGGTGACTCGCTCGCAGGTTCGGGAAAACGGTGAGTCGCAGATGGTTGTTGCAGCTGTTGTCGACGCTGCCTGAGCGGTTACCATCGAAATACTTCGATGGTTTTCAGGTTGATGGGTCAGGCGAGTGTGTGGAGATGATAGTCGCCTTGGTTCAGCGTTTGTTCTGCCAGTTCGATGACGTGTTGGTGGTGGGTAAAGAGGATCACTTGCGTCGTTGTCGATAGATCCGAGAACGCGTGCAAGGCAGCAGAGGCACGCTGGTCGTCCAGTTGAATCAAGCAATCGTCGATCACCAGCGGTATCGGTTTGGACAAGCCAATTTGATATTCCAAACTTGCCAGGCGGAGCGCGAGATAGAGGGTGTCGGCTGTCCCGTCACTCATAGCCAATGAGGGAACCGTATCTCCATTCGCCTTGATTCCGAATAGCGTCGCACGACCTTTTGGGTCGTAGTCAGGGCGAAGCTCGCTGTAAGTATTGCACGTGAGTTGTTGAAAGTACTTGTTGGCGAAATTCAAGATCGGGCTTTGGTGGGCTTTGCGATAATGATCAATCGCATGACGAAGGACCATCGACGCAATTTTTGTGCGCGCATAATCTTCGCAATCTCGATTCAATTCACCGGCGGTGAATTGAATTGATTGGATCAACTCAGAAGCCTCTGCACCACCGTCAATTTTTTCCAGCTCGTGTTGAATGGCACCGACTTGTTGCTGTAGATCAGCGTGTCGTTCGCGCTGTTGTTTTAGTCGCGTCTCTTCGTCCGCGATCTGACTCTCAAGCATCCCAGGTTGTTGCTTCCCAGCTTCCTCGATGAATTCAGCGAGCGGTGTGTCTTCTGCCAGAATAATGAGCTGATTTTCGAGGCCGCGTAACTCAGATTCGAATTCCCTGCGTTGTGCTGAATTTCGTTCAATCTCTGGCAATTCATCGGCAGTCTCACATCCGGCTTCTTTGCATAGTTCTGCGAGTACCGCCTCACATGCGTTCTGCTGCATCTGGGCTTCTGACATTCGTTGTTCGGCCTGGTCGATTTGATCTCGCAGTGTGGTCCGCGTGTTGTCCGCGCTAAGCTCGGTCTGTAGTTGTTGGTAAAGCTCTTGGGCAATTTCTGTTGCTGGCCGTTCAGTGTTGGGCTCGAATTGGGTGGCGGCAACTAATCGGTCAACTCGGGCTTGAAAGCTTGCATCATCCTCTCCGATCGATTGGATGCGTCGAACCAGGATGTCCCGCTCACGCTTTTTGTTGTGCAGATCGGTGATTTGGTCAAGCATCAATGAAACTTCATCGGTGCCAACACGTTCGTCTCCTGTGAACGACTCTGTGACACGTTGCCATTCTTCTCGCCATTGATCGATCTTTTGTTGGGCTGTTTCCAGTCTGATTTCTGCTTTTGGCGATTCTTCGGCGAGTTCTTCTCGCCGACGTCGCAACGCCTCGAAATGTTGGTGTTGTTGTGAGGCTTTGCTGCGTGCCGCCAGGGCGGAGTCGTAAAGCGAAATCAGGTCATCGTTGGGGACCTGATTTGTGATCTCTTCAGTTGGTTCAGCGAACAGACTGCCTTGGTAAGTGGCGGTTTCAGCGGTCTTGCCTGAGTGGATGCTGGCAGGCAGGGTGTGCGCAAGTGCTTTGCTGAGCCGTTTAATTGCAACTTCGACGCGGTTTTGAAGTTGCTCCATTCGTCGCTCACCCTCACGCCATTGGGTTAGCGATTCGCAGAACAACGCATGGTCTGTCGCCCAACTTTGCATTCGTTCTGGTTCGCTCGCAGCAATGCCGTATTTCCGCCAAGCAGCTTTCCATTGCTGTTGATTCTTTTCCACATTCTGGGAAGCGGCCGTGAGTTCGGCTTCCAGTTTTTGGCACTGCTCGGTGAGTTGGGCGAGTTGGTAAGCAGATTGTTCGCGTTGGTGGACTTGCTGATGATGCGTCCGCATTGTGTCATTCAGCTGATCGGCAGATGCGATTTTTTGACAGAGTTCGTCAACTTTTTCGACGATCTGCTTTCGATCCGCGTCGGTGGATGTCGTCGCCAAGTAACGCATCTCTTCAACAATGTCATCGCGATGTTGTCGAGTCGTCGTTAATTCCGCAAGTGTTGGTAGCGGTAGTTCCGATTGCTGCTGCGAGATCTGTCGAGCGAGTTCCTCCTGCATTTGCTTTGAGTGTAAGGCTTGTTTTCGAACGTTTTCTTGTTCGCGATCCGCATGGTCGATCGCATCCGTCAGCGAACGGATTTGTGACGGAGACGGCAGGATGAGTTCGGCTGCGTCATCCAGGTTGCCGTCAAAACCCTCAAGGCGGCGAAACAATTGTTCACAGCGTTTTTGCAGTGAAGAATTGGCGGCGAGTTGATCAGTCACGGCTTCTAGTATTGTCTGCGGATTCCCAACGGCGTCGATTGCATTGGATACGATGATCGGGTCAGTTGGCGTGCCGATGGTCTCTAGTTCTTCACTGACATCGTCCGCCCGACGCTGTGTTGATTCGACGGAGTCACTTGCTTCATTCCGCTGGCTGATCAGTGTTTCGTAACTGGATGCCAGTTGGCGAATGCGATTGCGACTGCTGTCTGAAAGTTTTAACTTGTCGATGGCATGTTCCATCGCTTCGGGCCAGCGATCGGCAGTATGTTGTGCGGGTATATCGGCGGAGAGTTGGCCGAGTAGATCAGCAATTTTTCGGTCCAGGTTGTTTCGGTTTCGGAGAAGGCCTTCACGATCCCGTTCTGCTTTGGTCCTTGAAGCAACTTCTTGGAACACCGATTGGATTTCGGTTTTTTGATGGAGAATTGCATCGTTGACGGGTGATTTCTCCAGGCGACGATTCATCTCGGTGATGCGTCGCTGGGTTTCGTTGCGGATACTGCGGGCAGTTTCGCGATCGGAGACCGTTTGTAGACGTCTCTCGGTAAAAGCTTTGTCAAGGCAGGGGGATTCACTGAAACCGTTGAGTGTCTCGGTGGTTGTCCTCCAATTTGGAATCAGCGGGACTGCCTGCTTGAAATGTTGGAGTTGATTGTGTCGACGGATTGAGTTTTCAATTTGCTTACTCAGTTGCTCCGATTCGTTGCGACGGGTGACGAGTCTTTCACGCAGGTCACGATATTCTGCGGGTGGGACCTGCGCCTGATGTAAGAGGCCGCGTTGTTCTTGGATTTTTTGAATCGATTTGGCGATGGACGTTTTGGTTCCACGTGGCGTGAAAATCGATGCTGATAATTCGTCGAGCTCTTTTTGTACGTCACGCAGTCGGCCGATTCCGGCCCCCGCAGAAAACAGGATTTGTCCCAGATCACCCTCGCCGCTAAGGACTTCTCGCCCACCTTCGACCAAAGCTTCATGGGAGAGCCCAAACCTGGAGAGAAACGATTCACGCTGCATGCCGTTGAGCATGGAGGCGATCACGTTTTCATCGATTGGCTGGTCATCATTGGCATCGCGGAGTGTCGCTTTTTTTCCTTTGCGGCGAACACAACTGAATTCCTGATCACCGTCGATGAGCAGTCCACCCACGCGGAGGTGTGGATTGGCGTGCAGGAAATTGTCTTCGGTGCGGTGGTGAATTCCGAACAGCAGCGATGTGATTGCGCGGAGCGATGTCGATTTTCCCGACTCATTCGGTCCATAAATCAAATGGAAGCGGCGCGGCCCTGCGGATAGATCGAGGGTGACATTGGTGAATCTGCCAAATGCTTTTAGATCCAGTCTGGCGAGAATCATTCCGTCGCTCCTTTCTGTAAGCGGCCGAGTATTTCGGCCGCCGCTGATTCCACGATTTCCTCGGTCCATTGCGATTGATGAATCGGCAACGCATCGATTTCGTTTAATTCCGTTGGCAGTTTTCTCAAGAGGCTTTGCAATTCTTCGCGGATGGCATCACCGGTCATTGGATCGTTTTTCATGTCATCGATCACACTGCTCAAGCTTTCCAAGGGACCTTCCAGTTCGGCGTGCTGAATGCCTTCTTCTGGGATTGTTGTGCGGGTTTTGCAATCTTCGAGCCAGACGCGTTCTCTGCCCTGGGCAACTGTGACGGCTTGCATCGACGCGCGAACTTGTTTGTGCTTTTGCCGTAAGAGTTGATTCAATTCACTTTGTCCAACCAATTCGACTCGTACCACCATTAAACGATCGCCTACTGACGGCATTGTTTCGTGGAGCCACGCTTGAAAGGCGTCGGTCACCGCATCGATGTGCTGGAATCCGGTTACGTCCAAACGGCAAACCATCCAGCGAACAAGATCTAATTCGTGAAACTGTGTTTCGCACTGATTGCGGTCATCGATCTCAACAATCAGGCAGCCCTTCGGCCCCGACTCGCGTATGTGCCGGCCTTGTAGGTTTCCGCAAAAGTGAATTGGGGCTCCACCGTCCATGGTGAATTCACCGCGGGTGTGAACGTGCCCAAGCGCCCAGTAGTCGTATTGTTTGTCGGTTAATTGGGCGGGGGTGCACGGTGAGTAGGAATCATGTCCCTCGGCACCGGTCAAGCTGGTGTGCAGCATGCCAAGGTTGAACATTCCCGAGACCGGTGGCGGGTAGCTGGATGACAGGTTCTCCGTTTCAGCCCGCGTTCGAAATGAGCGGCCGTGAACTGCAATGCCGAGATCCTCGAACACTCGCTGGTCGACTTGGTCAGATCCCAGCATGATCTCGCTACCATCTGGATTCTGAGGCAGAGGAAGAGAGGAAGTCATCACGTTGGCTGCGTCGTGATTGCCTCGGATGACCAGCACTGGGATGCCGGCTTGCACAAGACGAGTGGATTGGGCCACGAAGAAAAGTCCTGTGTTTTGATCGTGCCAGTCACCATCGTACAGGTCGCCTGCCACCACGACTAAATCGACGGACTGGTCTATTGCCAAGTCGACCAATGATTGCAAGGCCCGGCGGGAAGCACCGCGGATTCGCTCGACCGGCGCATGTTCATACGTGCCCAGCTTTTGAAGCGGACTGTCTAAGTGAATGTCTGCCGAGTGAAGAATCTTGCGCATTGCGAGGGTCTGTCATCATTGCGGGGAATGAAGCTGAGATTGAGATTGATCCGATTTGCGGAACCGGATCGACCGTGCTGCGGCTGGGCTCGCCGCGTCCTGAGATGTTTTGTCGTCCGTTCTCTGACGATCTTTTTCGGTCGATTGAAACCAGCTTGGATCACCGGCCTGGAAGAGTGTCGTTTCGGCCTGCGTCGGATCTTCATCACACTGCAGTGCATGAAAGACCAAAGACGCATGAGTTCGAGTTTCGAAAGCTTGTTTTCTGGCAGGCGTGATCGTGATGTACAAGGCTTGACGTGCACGCGTCATCGCGACGTACATCAAGCACATTGCTTCATTCATTTGGGTTTCGGCTTGTTCACCGAAGACCGTTTGCCAATGCCGGGGCAGGAAGTGCCACTGCTTTTGATTTAAGTAGCGGGTCAAGCCTTTGGGTGGGTGACCAATTTCGGGAGCATCGGCGACGCAGTGACCACTTTGGCGGGTAAGGGTCGAGTCGAGTTCGGGCAAGATCACGGCATCGAATTCAAGGCCTTTCGACTGGTGTACGGTCATCACTCGGATGGGCGCTGCCTGGGGCCGCTCGACACGTTTTTCGCGGACCAGTCGGACAAAGTCAGACACTCTTGCCCCAGGCGAAGGTTGGTACGCCAAAGCCAGATAGGTGAGTTGTTTCAGGCGATCCGTTTCGCGAGCATCGCAGTGGGGTGCGAGAATACCGGCCAAGAATTCGACCGTTTCAGCAATCCCCCGATTTTCCAAACGGCATCGAATCGCGTCGGCATCGAGCCCTTTTTGTTGGCCGAGGGGGGTTCCGGAAACATGAAACGCCCAGCGGCCGTCACCGGGGTGTTCCGACATCATGAGGGTCGACAGCACGACTTCCACCGCCGCAGAATCGGTTAAAGGGTTACCACCTTCTTGGCTGACTTCTACGCCTTGACGTTCAAGCAAGTAGATCAACTGGGCGACCGCAACGTTGGTGCGGGTGAGAATCCCGATCGATTGGTGCGGTGCCTGGCGGTGCAGGTTGGCGGCTTGGGTGGCAACGTCGTCAAAGAGGACCATTCGTTTGGCTTGCGCGTCCGCATCTTCGATGATTCTGGAAGTCCCAAAATGTACAAACCCTGGAAGCGTCGGGTGGGCTGATTCATGAATTGGGAAGCGGCGCGCGAATCGTCGTAGTGCAGTCGCTTCGTACATCAACTTGTCCGCTGGGTCGCGTGAATCCGCGGAGGCAGCCAGTGGGTGACGAGCTAGATCTTTGAAGGTCTTGTTGACAACATCCAAAACAATTGGGCTGGTGCGGAAGCTTTTGTTTTGTTGGACCTCCAGTACGTTGGGAAGGTGATCGGCGACAGCATCGAAAATTTCAGCGACGCCGCCACGCCAGCCATAAATCGCCTGTTTCGTGTCTCCAACACAGAAGAATGAATGTTCGTTGGATTGATCGTCGGAATCCGCAGCCTGTGTCTGGGCAGTTTGTGTTTCATCTGGTCGTGCGTCCGCGGTCGCCGCGCGGGTCGCCAGGGGCCGCAGTACTTGCCATTGAATAGACGAGGTGTCTTGAAACTCATCCAGCAGTACATGGTCGATCGCCCCGTCCATTCGGTGACTCAGGACGCGGTCATCAATTTTTGAAAATTGATTTGCCAATCGAACGGCAATGTCATCAAATCCGAGTGTTCGAGCGAGTTGCTTTAGTTGGGTGACCTGCTGATGATACGCTGCCAATAAGGTGGCGGTCGCTTTGTTTTGGGCACGCATCAAGGAGAGTGCATGACTTTGAACGCACTTGTAGAGCACGTCGAATGCTTGTTCCAAGCCGTCTGGAAAGGTGGAACGATAGTATTTTAAATCGGTACCGGTCCGCCGGGCGGACGCGATATTTGCGATCAGAGTGTCGGTGGTGAGTTCACTAAACTGACGTTGCTCTAAACGGTCAGCAAGATCTTGCAGTTTTGACTGCAAGCGTTTCTGTTTGGGCGTGGCCGCCCGCATTGCCGCGATTGCATCGTCAATTGCCTGGGGGCTTGGTTGAGTTGGAACGGACAACCGATCCCAGGCGTCAGGATCGCATTGCCGCGATGCCGAGTAAGCAGCGTCAACAACTTGCAGCAGTTCTCGCGAAATCGATCGTTTGGTTTCACCTTTGCCGAGCATCGCAAGTAGCGTCGTCATCTCGGCAGGTTCCAGCAACGCGATTACGGCATCGGCGGCCCGTTGGCGAAACATCATTTCTGCGATTTCGTCACTTTGCCGCCATGCTGGTGGCAGGCCAAGTTCAAAAGGAAATGACCTCGCGAGTTGCGCGAACAGACTATCAAGTGTGCAGATTCTCAAACGGTGGATTTGAGAAACGAGCGAGTCGAGCAGTTGCAAGCAGATGCTGGCGGGTAGTGTCGGGATACTGACTTGGTCGCGCAGCTTGTTCAACGCCGCGGGATCTTGCGGGTCTGCGGCGGCAGCCAGGGTCATCAGGATTCGATTCAGGATTTCGCCAGCCGCTTTCCGCGTGAACGTGGTCGCCAAAATCGTTTCGGGGGATCCACCTTGCAGCAAAATCCGGAGTAGCCTGGCTGTTAGTTGGTAGGTTTTTCCGGTTCCCGCCGAAGCGCGAACAAGGATGGGACGCAACAGGCCATCTGCCGCTGCGTCCAAATTCGTCGAGTTGTTCGATACCGGATCTTGCTCATCTTGCTGTGCTGCACCAACCATCCCCGATGCGTCGTTCGGTTCAGTTGCGGAGGGGGCAGGTTCGGTTCGAAACTGTGTTTGGTCTTGCAAATTTTCGACAGGCGTGTGTTCGGAGCTCGTTAATTGTTTTTTACCACTGGAGTTTTGTTTCTGATCAGGTTTTTGTTTCTGATCAGGTTTTTGTTTCTGATTGGCTTTTTGTTTTGCGGGTCGTTGGGTCATGATTCCAACTCCGGTCCGCTCAGCCATTCGACTTGATCCAGTAAACGGTTGGCCACACTTGTTTGCAGAATCATGCCGTAATCATCGTATTGGATTCGATCACTGGCGGGTTGAAAATTACCGGCCCAGATTCCGGACACGCAATCACGAATGACTTGTTCTGCCTGACGCATTTGATCCGGTGTGAACCCTGCAATGTTGATTCGTGTATCTTCTTCTTTTTCGCTGACGTTGAAATACCCGAGCTGTACTTGATCAGGGACGGCATCAATGCCCAGGTACGGGATCATGAGCCGGTAGAGTGGTAATTGCAGATCGATCCAGCGGTATCCGTCGTCGGTTTTCTTGAGGTGTTTCTTTTCGGGACGAAAGCCGTGTGTTTTGTAATCCAGGATGGCCCATTGGCCGGTGCCTGGGTGGTGGTCGATCCGGTCGAATCGTCCTCGCAGGCCCATCTTTCGGTTATCGACTTCGATAAATGCGCCGTCCCGTTCGCTGACCGAGGCCTCCGTTGCGTGGATCCGCCAACCCTCTGCGATTCGTTGTGCTTGTTGGCGGGCGACTGCTTTGAATCGGCGTTGAGCTTGGGCAATTTGCAGTTGCACCGCTGTGGAAACAGATTTGCCGTAGTATTGCGATGCGAATTGATTCAGATGATTCGCCAGGATTGCCTCAATCTTGTCGGCGTTGCCTTCATCGCGATCATCGGACAAGCCAAACTCTTCTAGTGCCGCGTGCACGAGGTTTCCGAATTGATTCGCTGCTAACTCATTTGCCTCATCATCTAGGGGTTTGAATTTCAACACATGCCGCAGATAAAATCGGTAGGGACATCGTAAATAGTCGGCAAACGCGGTCACGCTCATTGAGGTCACCGCCGGCACATCTTTCTTGATTGGCAGTTTGGGGATTGGCAGGCGTCGATCGCTGGAGTGTATGTCCCATTCATGATTCACCGGCTGGGCGGGTCGCTGTTCGCCGAGCAACTTGCGAATCCGCCGCGCGATGTCGATTCCCGGCGCGGATGCCAATAGACGACTTGGTGGTGTTGGGGATAGATCAGCTGCTGTACTGCCGACAATGAAGCGGACAGTAGGGCGAGTCGTAATCATCAGGTGCATCGCGTACGCGTCGCGAGCGTAACGGCGATTGTGGTCCTCCATCCGCAACCGATTGCGAAGTGAACCTGGCAGGAACGGATCGCTCGTAACGCTAGAGGGAACGAAGGGGTGATTGAGTCCATTGACGACGAGCAGTTTGGAATCGTCGAGGGCCAGATCAAGCCAGCCAAGAATCGACACGTCATTCTTGTGTTTCGGCTCTGCGATTCGCACATCAGCCAATCGCGCCGACAGCATTTCGATGGCAGTTGCACCGCTGACGGTGAGGTCAAGTTGGTCATTGAGTTCGGCGTAACGTTTCAACAATCGTTGAGTCGCCACCATTGCCAAATGCGTGCGGTCGTGCAGGGTGCTTTTTTCTAAAGCTTGGCGATCGTCTGTTTCCTCCGCAGGCAGATCGTCCATCTCCAGCGGGAACAAATCGAGCAGCCAGCTCGACACGATCCCACTCCAGTCGGCAATGGACCGTTCATGTTCGGTAAGTGGTAGCAACCATTCGCCAATGAGCTTCGCGACAGATTGCACCAACGGGCACTTCTTGATGGCTGGTTTTGAAAGGGGATCACTGACGCGGATTGGGAAAAATTCGGACAGCAATTGGTCCAGTTCTTTTAACCACTCGATCGGCTGAATCCCAAGGTGACGGGACACGTAGCCGCTGACATCCGCGTGACGCACGAGCGCGGCGAGGGTTGACCAAGTGCCCCTGGCGAGATGAGCGGACACTAGATCGAGCAAACGACCGATTGACGTTTCTGCGACGGTCCATCCCAAATGTCGGTGGGGTTTCACGCCACAGCAACGAAGTTCCATCTCAATTGGTCCGACATGCGATTCGTCGGTGACGCCAAGCGTCACTTCGTTGGTGTAATAGTCGCCAGACAATTCAGCGAGCAATTCGGCGACGGTTTTCGCTTGATCCGCCATGTCTTGCGCGGCGATCAGCTGATGATCTTGAATGGGTAGGTGTTGATTTAACCAATGAGATGTGTCGACACAGCCAAGTTCGT
>JARGNK010000006.1:99142-109889 GCA_029213145.1 Rubripirellula sp.
CAAAGCGACTCGCTTCGTTGGGCGGAGCAGCAACCAGAGCAATCAAGTTGTTCTCGAGCGACCGCAACATGGCAATCAACGCTTCACTGAGATCGCTTGTGCCAATCAGCACAATTGTCTGATCGCATCGACAGCGGTTGTGAAGCACGGCATCTTGCCTCGCCGCATAAGGATCACAAAGATCGGCCGCTTCCAGCGATGCCAGGTAAGCGTTGTAAGTTTTGTTGAGTAACTTCCAGCGACGCTGTTCAATGTTCGTTTCGGCGAGTTCAATCACATCCTGAAACGTGAATTGACTGGTGGCTAACTCTTCGTGCAGTCGATTAATGGCTCCCGCGATCTCCATCCAAGGTGCGACTGGCTCGGGGGCGGGAATGACCGGCAGTAGTGGTTCCAGTTCATCAGGCGGGAATGTACGAAGGACTTGGGCCCAGGCCAGCGTTCGCTCCAGTTCCAAGGCGATTCGATGGGGTGGTTCGTACAACTGCTCGGCGAGCTGACCAACCGTGATGATTTTTGGGGGCAGGTAGTGCAGTTGCTCCGATTCGGCTGTTGCACGCAGTCGTTCACTCATCTGAGATGCGCTGTGTGACGTCGGCAGCACAAGAATGAAGTTGCTCAGATCGAGGTGATTCCCATGGGCGAATCGTTGGCGTAACGTCGTGGCGGCGACCGGCAGCAATGGCGCATCCCAGCCGAGAAATCTTGTTTCGCAGGAGGTGGAAAAGAGTTTCACGACGGAGTCCGCTCCAAGAGATGCCTTGCTCGGATTGTCCACGCCAACACGGGCGGGACCAATTCGCACAGTGTCGGAGCTTGCTTGGACACGTTTGGTCAAAAGTGATCCGAGGAAACCAAAATTGTCCCAAAATCCGGACTCCACGGCGAGCCGGTCAATGGACAAGTGGTCCGCTAGGGAAAAATTTGCCTTTCCGTGGTGAGGATTGCAGGCTGCTGGCTGTTGGGGTGGAGCTTGCTGTTGCCGGGGGCTGAAGTCGGTGTTAGCGAAGCTTGACGGGTGATTGGGGTCTTTTTTGAGCCGAGGCCGGCGAGGACAGGGTTTTTAACGCCAGGCTATTAGGAATTGGGCTATCAGGGATTGGGGTTATAGAGTCAGGGGCTCAGTTTGCTCGTAGTGATCAAGACTGTCGGGATCGAGCTTGCCATGGCAGTCGGTTGCAATTTAGTTTCGCTAGTGTCGAGTGCTGAGTCGAGGTCCAGGCAACTCCGTCAAACTTTGCCGGTTACTCTGAATATTCGGCTGCGACCTGGCCGATAAGGCTGCTGTGGGTACCCACGCACCCGTGCGCATGGAGGCGCATCGCAATGATTCTTTGGATGGTGAAACTTCTCAGCAGCATTCGCCGCGCAGTTGCGGGGCGGAAGTACCCGTCCCAGCTCGCCTGGGCGGTCGGTTTTGGGGTCTTGCTCGGAGTCGTGCCGCATGGCAACTTTCTGGCGATCGCAATTCTGATCATCGTGCTCTCGTTACGCGTCAATCATGCGATGGCAGGATTGACTGCCGTGGCGGTTTCATTTCTGGCAACTCGGCTCGATCCTTATTCTCACCAATTGGGAGATTGGGTTCTAAGTCACCCGGTTGTGCAAGAGAAGGCGATCGCAGCCTGGCGTCTGCCCTTGATGCCTTGGACCGACCTGAACAATACCGTCGTGATGGGGAGTTTTTTGCTTGGTCTCGCGATGCTGGTTCCCGTTTTCTGCATCAGCTATCCGATTTTCAAATTCTTCGCGCCTCCGGCGGATCAAGAAGCAGATCAGACCGACGAACGATCCACGAAGGCTGGCAACGTGGGAGTTGGCGTTCATCAAGTGGTGCTGATCGACCCAAGCCACCAAACCATCGCCGCTCCTCATACTCAGCCCGAAGTGAAGGCACCCGCAACGTTGAGGTCACAGGAAAGTTCTCTGCCTGCGACTGCAGATGCTCGGAATGCTTCAAGCTCGGAAGCTTCAAGCTCGGAGGCTTCAAGTTCGGAAGCTTCAAGCTCGGAAGTGGGGATTCACCAGCCGGTCGCGAATTCCCAGACGTCAGCTGAGCCTGAAACACCATCAACTTCTCTGAGCAAGTCGAACGTGTCGGTGCAGTCGATTTCTGAAGCGGAGTCGATGATGGAGGAAGTTGATTTTGTTGAGATTGATCATGACCTCAGTGATCAATCCGAGAAGCTCGCCGTTGAGACACGCATTGATGTGATTCGAATGAAAGATCATCGCGATGTAGATTCAAGTTCTTCAACGGCCGATCTGTCCGAGAACCAAGCAGAACGAATGGATGAGGCGTTGAATTATCTGCTTCGTCAACTGCGCGACTCAAAGCAAAGGAAAGCGGCATGATTCGCTGGCGTTTTGTTTTAACACGGCTGTTCGTCATTGTTTTGGTACTCATGCTTCTACGCTGGGGACTGGGGCCTGTGGCGAGTTATATGACGACTCGAAGTCTTGAGGCCATGACTGGGGCCAAAGTCGAGGTCGCAGAGGCGACTGTCGGTTTGTTTCCACCGCGCGTCCACTACACCGACGTTCGAATCGCAGATCCGCGCGACGGCAAGCATTTGAGAGACGCTTTTCGCGCTGAATCGGTCGATTTTGTCATCGACGGTGACGCGTTACTGCATCGTCGTTGGGTCGCACGCGAGGGGCGAATTAGCGGGATTCAAATTGGGTCTGCGAGAGAAACCAGTGGACACAAAGAGTCTGCAGAAACCGTCGAGTTGAGCGAGGGACCTTCGTTCCTGGCGACTTTGGTTGGTCAGGCGACCAGCAAATTGAGCGAACAGGCTGAGCAGGCCATTGGGGATTTGGAAACCGTTCAACGCAGTAAACAGATTCGCTCTAAATGGGAAACGCGTTACGCCGAATTGGCGCAGCAAGCGAATGATTTAGAAAAACAGATCCGGTCCATACGCGACGGTATCCGTGGCATCAAGAATCCGCTCCGCGATGGACCCGAACTGAATCGGATGGTCGGTCAAGCGAACCAGGTGCGTCAGGAATTGGCCAGCGTTCGCGCGGCGATCGATGCGTTGCCAGAGGATTTGCAATCGGATTTGGCATCGCTGCAACAAGCCAAGCAAATGGATTTGGCGAAAGTCGATGCCTACGTTCCTGGAGATTTGTCGAGCAGCGAGAATTTCGGTATCGATCTCGTCGCGGAAGCCGTTCGGCAGCAAGTCGCCCGCGTTAAGGAATACCTAGAAAGTGGACGAACCCTGGCCGATTACACCGTCGTTGCACCCTCGAGCGATCGGAACCGCGGTGTCAGTTTTCAACTCAATCCGCAGCCTGAGCCAGCGGTCATGATTCGTCTTTGTGAAGTTGGCGGAGTGCTACGGGCCGATGGCAAGCAATTCATGATGACTGGCATTCTAGAAAATCTGACCCCGACGCCTGAGCAACTTCGTGAACCAACACGAGCTCGGTTGCGATTAGAAGGGCCAGAGACAGTGCGAGTCGATTATGTTCGCGATCGCAGGCAGGCGGCTGATATCGATCTGCTGACGCTGCATTGGCCTGAAATGAAGGCCAAGCCGATCCGGTTGGGTAAGCCGAGTGATGCCCAGTTGTCCATCGCCGGCGGACAACGGGAGTTGTGGGTGCAAATCCGTACACAAGGTGACGAAATCGCCGGACGTTTGGTCAGTAAGCAAACGGGGGCGACCATCGCCTTGGCGGTCGATCCAGAATACGCTGACACAGTTGCTGTCGTTGCATTTCAAGAGAGCATGGCGGCAGTTGATCGAATTGAAATTGATGCTGACTTTGGCGGCACTTGGAATGACATCGATCTTGATCTAAATTGCAACCTGAATACGATCTTACGACGGGCTAGCCAGCAAGCGTTAACCAGTCAGCTTGAGGATGCTAAGACACGGTTGGCCGCGAAGATCGAGAAAACTCATTATGACGAAGCTTTGTCACTGCAGCGGTGGCTCGGTACGCAGCAACGTCAGGCCCGCTCATTGTTAGCTGATGCGGATCAATCGATCCAGGAAATGAACCAAAAGGTGCTCGACGAAGTCGGTAACGCCGATGCCTATCTCGGCAAGCTCCGAGGTGCGATTCGCGGACTTCGTTAGGATAACATGGTCGATTCGGCCGCACTCCAAGTCCGGCTTGAGCCAATTGGATTGCGTTGCCGCATCCATCCCTCAGTGATTCTGAACTTCAGCAAGGATCCCGCGCGTTGACGCCGGGATCCTTCTTTTTTGCGTGGTTAGCAGTCGCGATTCGCTCCTCTCTCGTAGGTGCGGGAAATCCATCTTTCTCTATTCATTAAAAAAAAGAATTAGATTCAGATCGTTTTTTAGAGAAAGTCATCGGTCAGCGGCATCCACTGGTTACAACCCTTGAGCCAGCGGAGGCCTTTGCCTTTGATGAATGCGTCGCCGCTTATCAAGGATTGGAGCGATCATTCTGGTCACTTGCTGGTGATAACCCATGAGAGGAGCGTTTTTGTTGCGCGTTCGGCTAATGCCGCGTTCATGGTCCTGCGGATGCCTTTGGTTTTGGCTCACGCTTGGATGAATTCGTCGAGTTATCGCAACCAAGCGTTATGGTGTTTTCGTTAGTCGTTGTTGACGGATTGATGGTGCCGAATTCCTATGTGGCGGTTGCAGATCGAGTTGCGTTGACGGCACGTGAAATGGTCTGGGGCGATTGTCGATGTTTTTCAAATCTGAAGGAGTCCTGATGATTCATTGGTTGATGGTTCATGCTCGCCTTACAAAGTTTGGACTAACCAGAAACGCGTTTTCGGTCTTGATGAGCGGTGCGATCTGCGTGTCAATCGTTCAAGCACAAGTGGCGGGTTCTTTGGAGCGACCTACTGAAACAACACCAGCCGGGGAGGTAGTGATTGCCGATGCTGCGTTGGAGTCAACGCCGTCAAACGTTTTGTTGATATCTGCCAAGAGCCAGCCCGATCCGATGCTTCGTTATCGACTTTGGCCGGCGGTGGAGGTTCGCAAACGGGGGAATCCAGCGGCGCTTATGAGTCGTGCAGTCTTGTTAGCCGCCAATGTCTCGCCGAAGACAAAGAAGCAGTTTGCTGAGAAGTTCAGCGAATGGGCGGAGTTGCCACTTGATCAGCTGCCTACGGAACAAGTTCAGAATCTCCTAAGTTCATATTCTCAGGCGCTGAATGAACTGCGGCGTGCAGAAAATTTATTTGGGATCGAGTATGACCTACACCTCGAAGGGGTGTCGGCAGTGGAGTTGGTCCAAACCTTGTTGCCGGAATTACAGGAGATGCGGCAGTTGGCGCGGTTGCTGCAGTTGCAGGCCCGCGTGGCGGTTGCGGAAGGCCGCTGGGATGATGCCATGCGTGATTTGCGGGTGGGATTTCGATTGGCTGAATTCGCGGGGCACAGTACCGAATTTTTAATCGGTCGTTTAGTTGGTATTGCGATTAGTGACGTCATGATGAACGTCGTTGAAGAGGCGATCGAACAACCTGGCTGCCCGAATTTGTATTGGGCGTTGAGCGGATTGCCAAGTGACCGATTATTCGACACAAAGCAAGCGTTGGAATTCGAATCCAAATTCCTTTCGCTGTTGTTTGATGTAGGTGATCCGCTTCCTGACACACCGATTGGAGCAGACGCTGCACGTGTGAAGATCGCTCGATTGATAAAAAATGCGAGTCAGGGAATTGGCATGGTCAATTCGGATTCGGGTGGTGGTGTCGGGCTGCAATTGACGGCGGGTTTGTACGTCGTTGCCGCGACGGAACCATCACGTGAACTACTCGCTGATACCGAACAATGGGCCGGCCGTGTTGATCAACTTTCATCGTCCGAAGCGGTGTTGCGAGCAACCGTGCTGAAGTTCAATCGGATTCGCGACAGGTGGGTTGCGTGGCTGTCTCTCCCTGCCGAGTTTTGGGATGACTATGCAATTCAGCGTCAGGCAGCATTTGAAGATTTTGGATCAGACGATGATCCGTTGTTACTACTAGTGAATTCACTCATGCCTGGAATGGATGCCGCCCACAACGCGGGTTTGAGAGCACGGCAAAAACATCACTTGTTGCTGTCGATCGAAGCGATCCGAATGCACGCCGGGCAGACAGGTAAGTTACCAGAGTCTTTGGAAATGCTTAATCCAGTGCCTGCTTGGCGTGATGCGATCACAGGAAAGCCATTTGAATATGAACGTACATCCTTTACTGAATCTGTCGTTCGCCGGGGGTCCCGTTATCCTGGCGATGAGGAATCAACGATACAACTTCGATTGCGAGGGACGCCATGATCCGGACTGTATTACTGTTTTTGTTCGTGCTTACTTCAATGGCATCGGATGTCGATGCTCAGAATCAACGGAACACCGAGCAGCGAACTGCGGATGCGCCACCATCGGGGGATCCGCTTCGCGAGCTGAATGAAACGCTTCGCGAGGTGGATGAAGCTGGGGTCGCTGAGCATCCTGTGACGCCTTTTATGGAGTCTTCTTCGGCTCTGTTCGCTGAGATCGATTTGAACAAAATCGATTTTCCAGCAATGTTGAATTGGATCCAAGAATCTTTCGGATTGAACCAGCTTCCGCTTCCGCCGACCGCATCAGACGCAGTGAGTGGGCTGATCGGCTCATTGAAAAACGCTGGTGCCAATCGGTTGTATGTTTGTGCTTCGACTCGGTCATTCTTTGATCGCGGCCCGGTCTTGGTGATTCCTTGCGAAAATACGGCGGTCGTGAATGGGTTGGCTGCAATGATCGTGCAAAATGCCCCTGCTGAGTTCGGCCTGAAGTCTCATGTTGGAGACAGTTTTGTTTTGGTCGGACCGCTGGCTGCGGTTGACAGAATCATTCGTCGAAAAGGCCAGATGCGATCCGATTTGCTCGCACCTGTTTTGGGTGACGAACATTTGGACCACACGTTGGTGATTGCATTACCAGAGGAAGGACGTCAAGATCTCGCCGCGTTGTGGCCTGATCAGATGCCGCCGGGACTGCCGGTGTCGTTTTCGCCTCGCCAAATGATTCAGGATCTAGAACGATTGACGGTGTCGTGGCGACTTCCGCCAACGCCGGAAATTCATGCTCGGTTTGAATGCTCTGATCCTGCGGCTGCCAAACGGCTCGACCTCATTCTCCGCAATTTAGTCGCCAAGTTTCCGCCACTACAGATGGGGATGAAGATCAGCATGGACCGAGCAACGATTCAATGCGAGGTCGATCCTTTGACCCTTATTAAGCTGGTGGGTCAAGTGGCGCAGCCGATGCGTGAGAATGCTAAGCAGTTGGCGAAAATGAACCAATTGAAAATGCTCGGAATCGCAATTCACAATTATCACGATGATGAGAAGCGTATCCCACAGCAGTGCGTGAGAGATCAACAAGCGAATGCCTTGCTGAGTTGGCGCGTGTTGTTGTTGCCGTACTTGGAACAATTCGCCTTGTCACGTCAATTTAAGATGGATCAAGCATTCGATCGTGGCGGCAATCAGGCATTGTCGGCAACTGTCATTCCCGTGTTTTCAAGCGAAAAAGAAAAACCACAGCTAACCGCTTTTCGAGCACCCGTATTTCCGGGGTCGATGTGGCACGGCGATGGCAATCCCAAGACGTTTCGTGATGTGACCGACGGGATGTCGAATACGATCGCATTGATCGATGCCCCCGCGACGGATCTGGTTGCTTGGGCGAATCCAGAACCGTGGGTCATCGACCAACAGGATCCACTCTCCGACATTTTTGGCGATCGTAACTTGATTACAGTTTTGATGCTGGATGGATCGGTCCAGGCGTTCACTCGAGATGAGTTAGCCGATGGAAAGCTAGAGGCGATGCTGACGATCGCAGGCGGGGAAGTGGTTGAGCGTTGATCGATGTTGCATCGTTCGATGTTGCATCGTTCGATGTTGAATGAAACGATGTTGAATGAAACGATGTTTTGCCGTTGAATTCGCACGATTCAGTCAGTCGTCACCAGCAAGCCCCGGTCGGCTCGCTGTGGTCAACGATTGACAAGGCGGAGATATTGACGAGGCGGAGATTTTGTTCATTCGCTGCGGGGTTCACGATTCCATAGTTTTCGCACGAAAAAATCAGCTTGGCGGCGTTTGGCGTAAGGATGCCCGGCCGCGCCGTGCCCGTGCCCGGGAACGATTAACTGTTCGAAATCTTTGTTGGCTTTGACCAGTGCGTCGATGACCTGCATTGTGCTGGCTGGGTCGACGTTTCGGTCGAGTTCTCCCCAGATCAGCATTAGGTCACCACGCAGGCGGTGTGCTTGGGTGACGTTGGATTGTTCACCGTAGTGGGGACCGATGGGCCATCCCATCCACTGTTCATTCCACCAGATCTTATCGACTCGGTTATCGTGGCAGCCACAATCGGCGACTGCTGCATGGTAGAAGTCACCGTGAGCGATCAAGGCTCGCATCGCGCTCTGCCCACCGGCAGACCCTCCCCAGATCCCGATTCGATCTAGATCCATCTCGGGTCGTGTTTTCGCGGCCGCCTTGATCCACGCGATTCTGTCAGGGAAGCCACTGTCGCCAAGGTTTTTCCAGCAGACATCGTGAAAAGATTTGCTGCGATGACTGGTGCCCATCCCATCCATTTTGACGATGATGAACCCGAGTTCTGCCATTTCGTAAAGCCGCGGGTGCAGGCCAAAATTCTTCGGTACGAAAGCCGAATGGGGACCCGCGTAAATCGCTTCCAAGACAGGGTATTCTTGATCGGGGTCAAAGTTGGTTGGTCGGACAATGATGCCGTAAATATCGGTCACACCATCACGTCCCTTGGCGACAAACCGCTCTGGCGGTTGCCAGCCGGATTCGAGCAGTTCTTTCATGTCCGCGCGTTCCAATTCGCAGATCAATTCGCCAGTCCGAGCGCTGCGCAGGACGCAGACGGGCGGCAAGTCGACACGCGAAAAAGTGTCAATCAGATAAACTCCATTTGGCGAGTCTTCCCAGCGATGTGTTCCATCCCCTGCTGTTAGTCGCACCAAGTCGGTGCCGTCCAGGTTCACGCGGATCAAGTGCAAGTAGTAGGGATCTTGGCCGTCGTCGATCCCTGAAACGGAAAGCCAGATTTGTCGCTTCTCGAGGTCAATTCGTTCCACGCCACGGACGACCCAATTTCCAGAGGTGATGGCGTTCTTTACTTCGCCTGTGTTGGTGTCGATTAGGTACAGATGGTTCCAGCCACTGCGTTCACTCATCCAGACTGCTTCATCCCGTTGATCAATTCGTCGTAGGTATGATTTTTGGGAATAGCAAATGAAAGTGTCGCTTGGTTCATCGATCGCGATTCGGGCTTTTGCGGATGTCGCATCGACTTGAATCAAACGCAGGACTTCGTGCCCGCGTTGGTTATACAGAAACGAGAATGACCTAGAGTTCTCATGCCATTTTAGGTTGTTCAGGGCGAAAGGATTTGGGAACAACGCATTGTCGATCATGCGTGGCTGCCAATCCTGCTGAGCAGAAAACAGGACCGGTCGTGATTGGTTCAATTCGTCACCCGGTTTGGCGTAGGACAGGGTGAGCACCTGCGGGTGAACCGAATCACTCGGTGATGATTTCACAATCGAGATTTGTCTTGTAGTCGCTCGCTGCGTTCGCATGACAACAAAGGCGCTGGAATCCGCTGCCCACCAAACACGTCCCCCGAAACTGCTGTCTTCACTTCCATCCTCAGTCAATGTTTTTGGTTGTTTGGATTCGCGATCGATTAGCGTCACATTGTGTTCGTCGAGGGCGACCTGCCAGCGACCATCGGGCGATTGGCGATCGTTAGATGGTCTCTGTCTGATTTGTGTTTGCTTGGGTGGAGGTGTGTCTTCGTTAATGATCGCGTTGTTTCGGTTCGGCGATGCGACGAAGGCGGCGACGAGATCTCCACCTTTGTTTTTCAGCAACCATGCGTGTCCGGCATAGGTGCTCAATTGTTCTTCGGACCCGCCGGCAACTTTCCCGTAACCCTGCAATCCCCCATCGCTCTTGACCCAGAATATCGTGAGTGATTCATCGAGGCGGTTGGTGAAATTGATTTGCGTGGGGGGGCCGTTTTGGCGACTTCGCACAACCCGCATCTGCGGTGTCAGGCCTTCGGTTTCAACGTTCGCGATTTGCGAGCTACCGGTTTTCACGTGCCCGCTTGATAATTCGAGTTGGTAAGCCTTTCCCTTGAATTGAAACTGGCACGTCGAGGCATCGTCACTGAAACGCAGTGCGTTTAGTTTCAACGCGTCTCCACGCACAGGTGCACCGGTGAGTTCGGTCAGTTGTTTTGCGACTCCTTCATGGTCGAATGCTAATTGACGAGTTCCAGACGAAGCATCGACCAGGATGAATTCATGCGAGTTCTTGCCGGTTGAAACTTGGTACCAGAAGCGGTCTCCACTGGTTCCAAACCAGTTGGGAGTAATTCGATTACGAACGAGCAGGCCGGTGTGACGCTTGCCATAGTTTGCCGAACGCACGTAATCAGAACGGGTACCTTGGCCCTGTACCATGCCAGTTGCGAGAATCAGTGTTAGAAATGAGAGCAAAGGCTTCATTGAATCAATTCGAGAGGGGAAGGAGGGAGGTTTTGGGCGGCGTCATCGTTGGTTTATTCCAACGACTGCATCATGCCGGTTATCGACTGCAAGGCCTCTGTAGCCTTTGTTATGTCGGATGTCTTGGTTTCGTGACCAGCGCTGATCCGCAGGGTTCCCTGATCTTGACTGCCAAGAAAAGAGTGGATCGCTCCCGCACAATGCAATCCGGCG
>JARGNK010000143.1 GCA_029213145.1 Rubripirellula sp.
CACAGTAGTCGATTCTCGGGGTCAATCTCCATCGGTTCGGACCGAAGCTCACTGGTTTGTTGCCAAACCGCAGACAGCATGATTTTCCGCTGCAAACGCTTGATCGACCAGCCATCGGCGATGAATTCAGCCGCCAAGTAATCGAGGAGTTTGGGATGAGTTGGTCGCTCGCCGCGATTTCCGAAATTACTTGGGGTGCGAACTAAGCCTTCACCAAAGTGATGTTGCCAAATCCGATTGACGATGACGCGTGCTGTGAGCGGGTTGTTGGGACTCGCGATTGCTCGCGCCAATTCTAAACGCCCACTTCCCTGCTTAAATGGTTGCCCTCCGTCGACATGAGCGAGCACCTGTAAGAACCGACGCGGAACTGGATCGCCACGGTTGCTCGCAACGCCACGACGGAATATCACCGGTTCGATGGGATTTGGCTTGTCAACCATTATCATCGCGCGTGGTGGCGCGCCGGGATGAGTCACTTCGACGCCGTTGACTTTGTTGACGAGTTGGTTGTACTGGTTTCGCTCACCTTGATTGAGGTAGGCAATCATCATGTCGCGGTTTAACGAAGTCGGTGAACCAGGCGCCCAAAGCACCTGCCGCAACCATTCGTCGTCGTCGTCGGTTAAACGATCGATGGTCGGGTTGTTCTTTTTTGCATTCTCCCACTGTGCGTTGACTGCTTCTAATTGCGCTCCGATCGCTTTGGCTGCTTCATTCATCGTCTGTGGTTTTGCGTCTATCAACGCATTTAGCAATCGCTGCGGAATTTTCTCGTTACCGAGCGGGCCTGGTTCCGGTGCGCCATCGTCAGACGCTCTATTTTCGATCCCCTCCAGGATCAGCGGTGTTTGGGTTGCAAAGTCGTCGGCGGGGGTCGCTGCCAACAGACGCCAAAGTGCCCAAATTGGGTGTGAAGATTCGTTTGGGTTCGACAGGTATTGATGCCATCGCAATGCGGTACCGCGGCGTAGTGGACCGCGTTCACCCCGCAACTTCAATTTTCCGCGTTGGAAATTTTCTACCGCTCCAGGGAGGATGGCTAGGTAATCCGCGACCCGAGATCGCAATTCACCTTCAGTCTCAATACGCCGCTGCTCGACCCATTCATCCACCTCACGCTGCTTGACCGCTTTGGCAGCGAGGAATGCTTCATAGTCGGGTGACGATTTCGGTTCTCCAAGCAAAGGCAACTCAGAGGGTTCTTGGGAACTAGCAAAGACCCCATATAACGAGTAGTAGTCAGCCGTTGGAACTGGATCATATTTGTGGTCGTGACACCGGGCGCAGGAGACGGTGAGGCCGAGAAATCCACGTGTGACCACATCGATTTGATCGTCGATAATGTCGGGTTGGCGATTCATAAATCGGCGACCCACCGTCAGTAAGCCCATGGCCGCAAGATTCTTTTGCTTTGGTCCTTTCAGGTCGAGTTGATCTGCGGCCAATTGTTCGAGAATGAATTGGTCGAAGGGTTTATCACGATTGAAGGCATCAATTACATAGTCACGGTAGGTGAATGCGAAAGGAAAACGTGTTTCGCGGTTGCCAGCGAAGTAACCCTTCGTATCGCCATACCGTGCGATGTCAAGCCAATGACGCGCCCAACGCTCGCCGTAATGTGGGCTGTCTAAAAGATGATCGACCAAACTCGCAAACGCATCGGGTTTTTCGTCGGCAAGGAATGCTTGAACCTCTTCAAACGAAGGGGGCAGGCCTAGTAACGTGAAGTAAGCTCGGTAAATCAGTGCACGTCGATCAGCCTTGCGGTTCGGGGTCAAATTCGCGTGTGCGAGTTTCGCCAGGACGAAGCGATCGATCTCCGTTGGTTCATGATTTGAATTCAGGTCTTTCGAGTCTGCCCAGGCGGCTGGGAGGGGGATGTTTGCCGGAGCTGATGGTGCGATGATCGGTTGCAATGACCAATGAGATCGTTGTTGCGTTGCGATGAATTCTTCGACTGACATTTCGTCGGGCTCGACATCGAGTGGTTTCTTGTCGTTTGGCCAGAACGCGCCATCTTTGACCCACCGGTTGAACAATCCGATATCCATTTGGGATAGCTTGCCGGCTGGCGGCATTTGCAAGTCGTTCTTTTGATAACCGATTGCTTGATTTAAGCGACTGGCGTCTGGCTTGCCAGGTGCGACAACCGGCCCGGCTGCCCCGCCTTGTTCAAAATACAGCTTTCGGTCCAAACGTAAGTCACCTGACTGGTCATTCGGGCCGTGGCATTCAACACAATGCTTGATTAATAGCGGACGGATTTTGTTTTCGAAGAAAGTTTCTTTTTGACCTTGCAGATTCTGCCCAAAAATCAAGAGCGGATTTCCAATCACGATCAGTGGTAAAACGACCAGCCAAGCCAGCTTCCGCAGCAGAGGCTGTATCCACCCAACAATTGGATCAGGCAGCAAGCGGTTGCGGTTTGGTTGTTTCTCGAACTTCCTGGTGTCGGCGTTTCCTACGCCAGGAAAGCGTTGCGAAGTGGTTAGAGACACTGCTGGTGTATCTCCTCCATTGAGCACTGGAAGGATGGCGAACTGAGCCACTGCTTGCGAGATCACAGTGACCAAGCTGCTTGAAGGTGGGAATGCCGGGATGGAAATCCGAATCACCAAACCCTGCACCCCTATATTCTAGCCGACGGACGGTTTTGCGGAAGGGAAACTTGTTTGCCAGTGGGGCGGTTTCCAAGGCACTAGGCTGTTGCGAGTCCGTTCAGTTCACGATGGGGCGAGCGAAGCGACAAATTGAACTGCTTTTTGTCAGATATTCACGTTTGACGAGCTTGCAGAAACGTTGGGCTCACTTTGTAATAGCGGCTGTCATAATGAAGGATTCGAGGCTTTTAGCCTTTCAAAGCTAATTCAGTTGCCATCGACAAAGATATTTTTCGCGCCTGGCACGCCGTCTGGCAGCGGGTGGAGCGTAGGGTGAAGTGCATGAGCTAGCAACTCTAAGCTGTCAACAAGTCTTGGGCCTGGACGGTTGAAATAGGCAGATCCGTCAACGAGATAAACTCGGCGTGTCTGGACACATTTCAAGGTAGACCAGCCGGGTTGAGATTGAAGGATCGGCAAATCTTGCATTGTTCGCTCGACGTTGAATCCGCAGCACGCGATCACGAGCACTTCAGGATCCGCGGCGGCAATCTCTCGCCACGAGGTTGTCACGCTTCGTTTTCCTGCGATACCAATCGCTTCGATTCCTCCTGCCAATTCGACGAGCTCAGGACTCCAGTGCCCAGCGCAGAATGGTGGGTCGAGCCATTCGAGCAAAAGAACAGACGGTCGTTTCAATGAGCTCTGGGAACGGTGCAAAACGGTGTCGATGCGCGAACGCAAAGTCGATACGTACCTTTCAGTCGCGGGGCCGATGCTTGCTGCGTTTCCGACTTGCCGGATGCAGTTCAATACGTCTGCTAAGTTGGTAGGTTCCAGGTTAAGTATGCGAGGAGTCCCCGGCAGGGATTTAATTGCTGCGTGTACCTCGCTCTCGGCTACCGCACAGACATCGCACAGCGTCTGAGTGATAATCAGGTCGGGTGCGGCCGATCGGAATGCCGCGCTGTCGAGTTCATAGAGTGCGAGTTTCGTCTTGATTCGTTCACGTACCAATGAGTCAATTTGATTGCTCGTGGCCTGCGCTGGTATTAGTGTTTGAGTCACCTTTGGCAAATCAATCACGTCATGTGGGTAGTCGCATTCGTGCGAGACAGCTACCAGTGAATCCCGCAGACCCAATCCGCAGATGATCTCGGTAGCACTCGGTAACAATGAAGCGATCCGCATAGCTTTCCTCCGTTATTGATTATCGATGGGGAACATGCGTCGAACCAGATTGGAGGCGAAGTCGTCAGGGTGATCTATGACATCGTAGGCGCTGCCGACTCAAGATGCTCTGAGCACAAATGCCTGCTTGCTTCTTTTTTTGAGTTGCAGGGAAGTGAGTCCAACGACGAGTGTAGCGACCAGGCAATAAATTCCAGCCCAAAACATTTGGACGGGTAATGGGATGCCGCGATCGATCAGTGTTCCGGTCAGTCCTGGGCCAGCAGCAGTCGCAAAGACCATGAATGAGACGATGACAGAACGAATCGCACCCAAATGAAGCGTTCCATAGACTTCAGGCCATACGGCACCGAATAATGTCGAAGAGCATCCGTAGCTGATGCCAATGAGGACCATCACGACGAACAGGGTTGGAACTGGGCCGCCTCGGGAGAGGACGAAACAAGTCGCTGCCAAAGGCAACAAAAAAAACGGCAATACACTGGTTGCTCGGAAACGGTCAATCAATGCTCCGGAAGTTAAGGCAAAAAACACGGTGGTTCCTGCCATCACCGAGAGCGAAAACGCATACACGCGGGGTGGCCAATTATTCAGCTCAGTCAGGTAAACCTGATGGTAAAAAATGGTGGTGCCGATGAACGGCGGTGCAAGGACGCCGATCAACAAGATCCAAAATAATGGATCACGGAGAACTTCAGTGCGAGTCCAGCTGCGGATCTCTGACTTGGATATTTCACCTTCCTGGGAATGTTCCTGTGGAATCCTGGGCCGCCGATAAGCGTAATACGCCAGTGGCAGGCCGATCCCAATCAACGACACGGCACCCAACGTCCATCCGGCTTGAAAGCCTTGGGCATTAACGACGGTAGCAAAAAGCAGTGGCAGGGTCGCCTCGCCACCTTGATGGCCAAGTACAACAATCGAAATCGCTCGCCCGCGTTGCTGCTCAAACCAACGACCTGTTGCTGTTAACGCGATATGCGTCATCATCCCCTGGCCAAACAAGCGTAGCAGAAAAATGGCGATCGCTAACATCACGACCGAGGACGCGTTGGCTGCCAGTAAACTGGCAACGGCAAGGATGGGAATGACCAGTAGCACCATGCGAGATACGGGCAGAATGTCGACGAGTCTACCTAGAAACGGCAGGCACAAAGCACTCGCCAGCGTCGCCAACATGTAAAGACGGCCAAACTGCCCGTGGCTCAATTCAAACTGGGATTGCCATTCACCCACGGACGACGAGACGAAAAAAGTTTGACCAAAGCTTGAGAAGTAAGTCAGCAAAAAACCACCGGCGAGCCAGCGGAAGTTTTGCTTGAAAAAATCGTACATAGAGGCTTTCAGGGACAATGTTGCAAAACGTGCAGGTTGCTCTCGACGCTGATGGTAGTCCGCGGATGCCGTTTCAATCCAGGGCCGGACCGTGGAAACAGGTTTGCAAATACTTGAGAGGAATGCAGGCTGCTTCACCGAGCCAATCGTAACCATCGGCGTCAGGGACTTGAGCCAACCTCTGGCTTGTTCCGAGGCCCTGGTTGTTCGGCAAGAAGACCAATGAATGAGTGCATTTTGTTGTGCTTGGAGGGCGGAAACTCGGGTGCGGGCTGTGCCTCAATTTACAAATCGAGGGTGCAGGTTTGTGATCTGAAACGCCTTCAGAAATGCCTCTATTTCCAACGCTGCAGTCGAGTCATTCTGTGCTTGGATCGAGTTGTCGGTACTGGCCTTCGGGCCTTCTGGCGTCTCGATAACGACTTCTCCGCAGCAAGGATCTTTTTAGTGGCGAGAGTGATCGTTTGCCCCAGTTCTTTAGGCAGACTGCCTGGGCTGCCTATTCCCCCGGCAGGCCTCCTAAACTACCAGGCCGTGTTTCTTACGGGCTGGAACCTTACCTGCAAGAAAATATTGGCAGGCAACTCACGTTGTCGCAGCCCCGCGTAAAACGTTACGATTGTCAACGCGATGAAAGCGGATTCAGGAAGCGGTTTACCCCGCCGCCTCACCAAGGAAGGTGTTGCCTTGCCGGCTGCTGCTCGAAATACAACCTCACTAAGTGCACCGACCACTCCACTGGAGCGTCTGCGGGCGATTCGACAGTTCGTTTCGGCGGAAGCGGAAGCGATTCTCGCATGTTCTTCGCAGCTATCCTCGGCTGCCGTGCAAGCGGCCGAAATGACGGCAAAGTGTGATGGCTGCGTGGTGGTGACAGGGGTTGGGAAAGCTGGCCTAATCGGCCAGAAATTGGTTGCGACCTTGGGGAGCACTGGTAATCCAGCGCATTTCTTGCACCCTGCCGAGGCTGCTCACGGAGATTTGGGGCGTATTCGTTCAGGTGACGTTGTTTGGGCATTGAGCAATTCAGGACGGAGCGAAGAAGTCGTTCGCATTGCACCCCATTTACGCGAACATTCCAGTGGTCTAATCGCAATCACCGCGAATGAAGATAATCCGTTGGCGGCGGCGGCTGACCTTGTCGTGACGCTGGGAGCCCACGATGAGGCATGCCCCAATCGGCTCGCACCGACTTGCAGTACCGCCGTGATGATGGCTGTCGGTGACGGCATTGCGATGTTGGCAAGCCAGTTACGGGGGTTCACGTCTCAGGACTTTGCAAGATTTCATCCTGGTGGTGCATTGGGGCGGAAATTGGCAAGCGTCGCTCAAATCATGCGTCCGCTCGATCAGTGCCGATTGGCGGACGCCAAAATGTCGATTCGCGATGCGATGGTCACGTCATCCAAGGCTGGGCGTCGAAGTGGGGCGGTCATGCTGGTTGATTCTGCTGGTCGATTTACCGGTTTGTTTACTGATAGTGATTTGTCGCGAATCCTGGAGCAGCGTGATGAACACTCATTGGATGAACCGATATCGTCCAGAATGACTCGCGATCCCATTGCCGCCCAGGTCGATTGGTCGCTGCAAGAAGCGATGGCGGTTTTCTCGCATCACCGCATTAGCGAGCTGCCGGTGATTGACGATGAACACAGTCCTGTTGGATTAGTCGATATCACTGACTTGGTGTCACTTACAGATCAGCCCCGCGAAAAATCCACGTTACCTTTTCAGCAGCCCAAGAGTTTTAAGTAACCACGAAATCCGGGCGATGGTGACGTTGGCCGGTTTTTCCCGCAACTATTTGATTGTATGTCTGCACTCTTAAAATCTGACGCTGAGATTGCTGGTTCTATCACTTGCATTCTGTGTGATGTTGATGGCGTGATGACTGACGGGCGAATCATTTACGATGCAAACGGATGCGAGACGAAACAATTCCATGTCAAAGATGGTGTGGCGATCAAGGCATGGATGCGAGCGGGTTTTCAGTTTGGCATTCTGACGGCGCGAAAAAGTCCCGTTGTTCTCCGGCGTGCGGAGGAGCTCGGAGTGCGGCACGTTCGGCAGGGATTTGAGGATAAATGGCCAGCGGCCCAGCAAATGCTTGCTGACATGAACACCAACCACTCGGAGGTGTGTTACATCGGCGATGATCTTCCGGACATGCCGGTGATGAAGCGGGTTCCACTCGCGGTAACGCCTGCTGATGGCGCACAGGATGTTCGAAATCTCGCCCACTGGATTTTACAGCGGGATGGTGGCCGCGGAGCGGTTCGGGAACTGGTTGAACGATTGCTCCGAGCAAAGCAGCGATGGGAGGAACACGTGCCGAGATAGAGTCTCTGCTACATCTTGGCAGTACCTTGCATTGAGGAACCCGCCAGGAGCCAGCGATTCAACACTTTCTGGCCGCATCATGATTCAGCGTGTCTTTCATTACTGTGCATCGTTGACATTTCTACTTGCATTGTCGGTGATCTATCAAAACCTTGTCGCGCCGCTGATGCAGCCACCGGATTCTGATCCGGTGAATTTGCAGATGGTAAGCGCGGTCAAAAGTGACGATAACCTGCATGATCTGTTTTCTAAAGGTTCGTGGCAGCACGGTGAATGCAAGAAATTGCAAACGCCCACCGGTACACTGCTGTTTCTGAACTCGAAGCAGGTCAGCCAAGACCAGTGGAAATTATGGCCGGTGACGCTAATCATCGGCCGAGGAATGTCGACTGAACAGAACGAATCGCCTGTAATCATCGAAGCTGAAGAAGGTGCGGAAATAAAATTTGCCCGTTCGCTTGACGTGATGGGTGGAGAATCACCGCCATTCTCACGTGGGAGAATACTGGGTGAAGTTCATGTTTTTCGCGAGGACGCTACGCACCCGGAGCGGCGTTTTGATCTGAAGACTGCAAATGTCGGCATTGACAATAAGAAGCTCTGGACGACTGAAGCGATCGAAATGAATGTCGGGCAAGCACAGTGGATGGGCCGCGACTTGACGCTACATTTTGTCGCGTCGACCGATACCTCAACATCGCGAGGTTCGGACATTCTAGATCGCATGGAATTGATTTACCTCGATCAATTCAGCATGCCGATTCGGTCAGGTGGGCTTTGGCAACGCGATGCCGATTCAAGTGAGCAATCCCCATCGCCACGTTCAGACCGCGCCGCGATGGTTTCGCTCCAGTGTGATGGGCGTGTCGAATACGATTTTGCACTCGATCAGCTCCTGGTAAACGATTCTGTTTCGCTTGTGCATCAGGTGAAGGGTGAATTACCGGATCGATTTGACTGTGATTGGTTGCAGTTAACGCTGAACGATCCGACGAACAAGCGAATTGACCGGGCGAATCCCCTGGATTGGTTAGTTGGCATCATCGCTTCCGGTTCGCCTGCGGTAGCCAACCTTCCAAGTTTTGATTCGGAACTGGCAGCCGAACGGATCGATTTCGATGCCGTCAAGGGGATCATCCGTGCGGAGGGCCGGCAAGGTATTCGACTTCGGCGCGGTGTGGTCACGGCGCGTTTGTCGAAACTAATCTACCAATTTGACCCCCAGGTTCCTGACGCGATTTTGTCAATTGACGCGCCTGGAGCTGGACGGATTGAGATCGATGATTCCGCGATTGCCCTTCGCAAAGCTGTCTGGCAGGATGGGTTTCGGATCTGGCCGGTTGAATCCTCGCTCACGCGCTCCCTGGATACGGATGTGCACTTGCGAATGGAGGGGGATATTCACGCTACCTTGTCAGACGGCGGTGAGTTTCGAGCCAATTCCATTGCCGGAATTCTCAAACCAGAGCGACAGCAATTACCGGCGACGGGAAATACTTTGGTTCCTGACCGTTTCGAGGTAATCGGTGACGTGAAGATTGACACAACCGCACTCGCCGCGGAGACCGAGCGTCTCTTGCTTTTCTTCGTTTCAGAGCCGGATCCTCCAGGCCAGTCAGTTCGCGATTCGGGTACTCCGTCCCCGCTCCGCCAATGGGTGGCCCAACCGGGAGGCGAAAGGCAGCAAGTTGCCCCTGTTGCGCGACCACGGCCAAGCATTCGTGGCGATTTGATCAGTGCACAATTGCGACAAAATCAGGCCGGCTTCAGTGCCAAGAAACTCAGTGTTACTGGTGGTGTCGAGGTGATTCATCAGTTTCAGGTGAATGCACAGGCTCTGCCGGCCCGTCTCACGGGTGAGCATTTGCAGTTGATTGATGGTGGTGGTGAAGATGTCTTACAGTTGGGTAGTGGCGTCGAGTCACCAGCACGATTTCAACTTGGTGACGGGTTTTTTGTCGGTCCGCAAATTCAGATACGACCAAACGATAATGTCGTATGGATTAATGCAGCCGGAGAATTCCAAGTTCCCACAGCGATTCTTCCGTCGGACAGTCAGGGCGACGGTAACCCAGGGCAAACAGCGGATCAAATTCGTTGGATCAAGCCACCCTATTGCCGATGGCAAGGAGAGATGATTTTTGATGGCCGGACCGCGATTCTATCTGAGGGTGTTGAGATAGCGGCGGAATTAATTCAAAACCGGCAGCAGTGGGATTTGAAGATGAACGGAGATCGATTGCAGGTCGATCTGATGGCCGACGTTGAGCTTCGTGATGTGCAGTCGCTCCGTGCCGCTCAAATTCAACAAGTTGCCTTGCTTGGAACGGAGACACGTCCCGTGTTTGTGCAAGCGCACCGGACTGCTGCTGACGGCTTACTGGAGGCGAAGCATTTGATTCATGCGGAGCGATTGGTGCTGACGCCTGTCGATGGCCTTAAACTGGTCGGTGCCGGGCCCGGTTGGTACCGCGGTTGGCAACGCGGCGTGCAAGGTAATGCGTTGCTACCAGACTCAGGAGTGCAGCCTGGGCAATCAGTTGGTACTGATCGGACGTTGACTGGGATTCATCTCACATTCAATGATTCGTTGCGAGCCGATGCAATGCTTCGAAATGTAGAATTCGTAAGTGGTGTTCGCGTTGGCACAAAAACATTGATGGGCTGGGACGAGTCATTCGATGCTTATCAAATGGACGCTATCTCCGAGGGCGAGTCAACTTTGGATTGTGACCGTTTGCGTTTCAGCGTCGACCCTGCATTTTCGCGTGGCGGGGCCTCGCGGGGGCCAACGCCGTGGGAAATGGAAGCGATTAGCGGCGTCGTATTTCGCACTCGTAATGAGCGTGGTTTGCTTGAGGGCACCGCAAGCCGAGCATCTTATTCTTCGGTCAAGGACTTGTTCACTGTCTTGGGGGCGCCCAACCAAGCGGCATTATTTCGGCAAACCTTGCCGGATGGTAGCGCTGGGCCAGAGGGAGCGGTTCGCAGCATGACCATCCGCCCCAAGAGCATGAAGGTTGAATCAGCGGTAGTGGAGCGTCTGAACATGGCATCGCCAAATACGCTTCCTTGAGACTTAGATCGGGCTCAAGCATCTGCCATGCTCCTACGACTCTTCTGGTTTCTCCAGGCCGTAGTCTTTGATTTTCTTATGGAGTGTGTTTCGATTGATTCCCAATTTGGTCGCGGCTTTGGTTTGCACGCCGCCGCAGTTTGAGAGCACCTGCGTGATGAGCTCTTTTTCAACGCGCTCAACAATGCTGCTGTGGATCTCACCGCCTGCATCGTTGCCATCAGTTAATCCTCGCAGCACGAGTTCCTGAGTTAGAGAATCAAGATCACTGACGGGGGTCGGGGTTCCGGTCGGGATTTCTCGGTTGGTTACACACTTGGGTAGCAATTCAAAGGTGAGCTCATCGGTTTCGGCCATGACCACAGCGCGTTCAACATAGTTTTGCAGTTCGCGAACGTTCCCTGGCCAATGGTACTGCTGCATCGCATCCATCACGCCATCTGCCATGTGAACCACGTAGCGGTCGTTGACTTCGTTGTAATGCTCAAGGAAAAACGACACCAGTGCTGGAATATCATCCCGGCGACGTCTAAGCGGCGGAATTTCGATCGGAACGACATTCAAACGCCAATACAGGTCTTCCCGGAAAGTTTCATTGCGAACTTCTTTCATCAGATCGCGGTTACTGGCTGCGACAATTCTCGTGTCGGTTGTTAGCGTGCTGTTGTCACCGACCCGTTCAAACTCGCGTTCCTGGAGAACACGGAGCAGTTTGACCTGGAGGGTGAGCGAGGTGCTGTTGATCTCATCTAGAAAGATGGTGCCATTGTTTGCTGCCTCGAAACGTCCTGTACGATTTGCGACGGCTCCGGTGAAGGCTCCTCTCACGTGGCCGAACAATTCGCTTTCCAGCAAGCTTTCGCTCAAAGCTCCGCAATTGACTCGAACGAAGGGCCCTTTACCTCGATGACTCAATTGGTGGATCGCGTTGGCGATTAGCTCCTTGCCTACCCCCGTTTCTCCCAAAATCAGGACGGACGCATTGCTCCCGGCCACGCGTCGGGTGACTCGGTAGACTTCTCGCATCGCCGGCGAGTTGCCGATGATGCCAGGGATTGGCGGGCCGTGTGGGCCACTCGGTGAGATGCCAAGAATCGACATGGAAGGCGGCGGTGAGAAACGATGAACCGAACAGCGGACCACTCGCCGTGACGATACCCTGTTATCGTGCAACGCGGTAGGACTGGGGCACCGAAACCGGGCGTCTAAAGCCTACGAGGCCGGCTTTTGCTCCGCAGTATCACGATAATGCTGACGATCGATCACTGTAAGGCTGGGTAAACGACGATTTCTGCGAACCGCGTCCAGAACATCATACAGGCCGGCGGCCGATGAAGGCATCTTGGTCACGACGGTCGGTGCATCCCAGCGTTTCCACATTAAAGCAGGATCCTCTGGTCCGTAAAAGAGAATTGGTAGATTCTTTCCGCGCGATGTTCGCCTCACCAAATCGACCATTTCAACGGGTGGCAGGTCCGACAACTCAATTTTGGACAGGATCAGGCGAATATCGCCACCACGATCAATCACACGCTGTAATTCTCGAACGCTTTGGACCACGCACGTAGCGTACCCAAGCTTGCTGAGAATTGTCTCCACCCGGATCACGACCTCTGGTCGCGTTTCGAGCAAAATCGCGGTCGGCTGGTCGCCAAGCGAAGTCATCTCAGCCAGTGTCTTTCGTACCATTGAACTACCCGCGTAGTGGGCTTGACCAGCCATGGCTGCTACGACGCTTGCGGCCTCATACCGAACTTGCGGAATCGAGTGGTTCGCTGCCATGACGAGTGGCGTTGGTTTTGCACCGTGCGATGTTAGCAGTGCGGCGCGATCTTCATCCGTTGCATTGGCAGTATCAATTAATCGCAGCAGGCCGATCGTTGCGGGATGATCATCTGATCTGGTCGACTCTGCCAGTGCTGCAGACAATCCCACCGGGGTAATTATCGGGCCATAAGCTTGGCGAACTTCATTGATCTGCTCGGCATCACCCCAGTCCGGATCAACAATCAGGCGATACGCCAAGTCGGAGGTAAGCACGGCACTTTCCAACTCGGCTGGCAACCCCTCCAGACGGTTTAATCGAGCACCGGCGTTTGCCACATCTCGGTAGGCCGCCAGCATCGTTGTGGTCGGTTGGGCCTCCACCGTTTGACCATCAGCTCCCACACTCCAAATCAAAGTCGTGCGATCGTCGTTGTTCGTCCGATTCGCCTCCATACGAAGCCTCAAGAAATCTTCCTCGAGGATTTGAGTGGAAGTAGCAAGCGTCGGAATTCTGTCTGACAGACGCTCTAGCTGACGCATTGCAGTTTGTTTCTCCGCCTCTGACGCATTCTTCCCAAACAGCGCGGAGACGAAAATTGGAATGTTGCCCTTGCGATCGATCCATCCCAATGCCTGCAACGCTCGATTCCGAATGTCGGGTTGGCCATACAAAGCGAGTTGTTGAAGAGCAGCAACTCCGAACGCATCAAATTCAATCAGTGCGCGAAGAATGATTTCTCGTGGTGCGGATGGTGAGGGTGAAACCGCAGCCGCAGCCAGTTCTGCTACCGCCGTTGTGCCACCCCGAATCAAGGTCCGTGATGCAGCTAGTCGAGTATCAACCGATGCTGAATCTAATCCATCAATCGCCTCGCGGAGGCGTGCGCTCGATTCGGCCGAAGCTGTTGCCGCGGATGCCATTCGCTCTAACGCTGACTTAGCTGCATCACTTAGCTGATCACTTTGCTTCATTCTAAGAAACAAAGCTGGGCCAATTTCTTTGTACATCCTCGCAAGCGTTGGTGTGTCTAACGCTGTAGCACCACTTAAAAGCTGGTTTGCCTCTGCCCAACGCCCCGTACGAGCCAGCGAGGAGATCGCCATTGCTTTTTGAACCGCGCCCCGCCCAGAGTGTTCGAGCAACTGGCGGGTTAGCGGGGAGGAATCCACTGGTTGTTCGTCTGCCACGGCACTCGCCGCAGGAGCCGAAGTGCAAAAAGGATTAGGACCGCCAAACAGATCGCCTTGTGCCTGGACGCTCAAACCGAGCGACAGGAGGAATAGCGATGAAAGCAGAAAGCGAAGCGGCAGCATGAAACTTAACCGAAGATGAGACGACACAAGAAATCAAACGAAAAAATGGGCAGAACTCGCAGCCAAGGCACTGGCCCGCCTGCCGATAGTTTAATCGAAGTCAGCCTGTCTCGCAGCTAAAACTCCTGTCTTGGCGATCGTAGCGATTAATCATCCAGACGACCGCTCGGGGACCGTCACCTCTGCGAACATTTCTTTCCTGTTTTGTTCGCGGGGAGAAGGAATCCGACCTACCTTTTCGATGGTGTCTTTCTTTTCTTGGATCTCATCTATTCCCTGCATGATCAAACTCTGCAAATCCAGTCGACGCCGTATTAGGGATCGGGAGGTTCGTGGCGTTGCTACGATCGAATTGGCAGTGGTCTTGCCAGCTTTGTTGGCTTTGACACTCGGTACGATGGATCTCTGCTCAGTGATGTTCCTGAAAGAATCAGCGGTATTGGCCGCTTATGAGGGCGCGCGGCAGGGGGTCGGGCGAGGGCAAAGAAATTCGGACGTGATCGACCGGGTTCAAGAATTTCTGGCTGAACGAAATATCGCCTACAACGGCGACTGTGTTTCAATCTCGTCGCCGGGGTTCGGGGGAGCCGCAACCTTAGAAAACGTGACCGTAACGGTGCAGTTACCGACAGAAGGCAACCTGCTGGTGCCATCCTCCCTTTTCGGTGGCGTGAATGTCTCGGCGAGCGTAACGATGAGGAAAGAGTACCAGAATCCCCAATAACCGAAGTTTGACTTCGCAAGTCGTTGTGGGGTGACAAATTTTCAGTGCTTGTATGCAAAACAAATATGATCCGAAGAAGCCTTTCTCTCCGCCGATATAAAAAACCTGGCAAAACGCTTTTAAGCCAGCAACGTGGCTCGCAACGTGTTGGGGCGTCGATCGTCGAATTTGCATTCGTTGCAAACCTCTTGATCCTAATGATTCTCACGTGCATGGAATTCGCGCGGATGAACATGGTTAGGAACTTGGCCCAAGATGCAGCCTATTTCGCTGCCCGTCAGGCGATGGTGCCGGGCGCGACCAGGCAGGATGCGATTGATGAGGCATCAAGGATTATGGATTCTTTGGCAACCAGTGGATATACCGTTGATGTCACCAGCGTTGACGTGGACACCCAAGATATTCGCGTTACTGTCTCGGTCGATTTAACAGAGGTGGCGTTGTTCGCCCCCTATTTCTTGCCAAATACTGACATTACGACAGTCGCCCATTTGCGAACGGAGCGATACGACGGTTTCTACGAGCAATAATCAATTTTCATCTGATTCGCTTCAAACATTCTTATGCGTTGCTTAAGCTCCTCTACTCGACCGAACTTCACCATGAATGGCAATCCCCAACGAAAACCAAGAAGTGCGCATTTTGAGAATCGAGGGCGCCGAATACGCCGTGGTAGCGTGATGGGCCTGATGGCAATTCTTTTTCCTGTCTTGGCAATTCTGGCAGCGTTCTGCATCAACGCTGCACAGATGCAGTTGAATCGCACCGAGCTAGTCGTTGCAACGGATGCCGCGGCGCGGGCCGGAGGTCGCGCTTTCAGTGAATTGCAATCGGTGCACTCTGCTCAGTCGGCAGCGATCGCAACCGCAGCTTTAAATACGGTCAACGGCGAGCCTTTACTTTTGCGACGGGATGATCGCGCGGGGGAGATCTCCTTTGGATTGACCACACAGCCTGATGGGCTGCATGGCAGATACGAGTTCGAAAAAATTCCGACGGATCTGGTTCGTCAGGGAAATGGACTGGCCAGCGCCGTGAGAGTTCATGGCACGTGCAACGCTTGGTCCCTCAATGGTCGAATACCATTCGTGATTCCGGGCCTACTTGAGCAAAGTGATTTCGAGACATTTCACTCAGCGGTTGCAATGCAGGTAGATCGCGATATCTCAATCGTTTTGGATCGTTCTGGTTCAATGGACGATCTCGTTTTCAATTGGCCATCAAACAAATCGCCTTGGTACACGTCGACAAAGGATGCTGGCGTTGATGCTGGTTTGCTTACGTCCAGATATACCAGTCGGGGAAAGCGATACTATTATGCGTCAGGCGAAAATTCAGTCAGCTATCAGCAATGGGTCTGGCAGGAGTATTACCAACTAGGTCCCGCACCGACGATGCCGTGGCAAGACTTAGTGAGTGCGGTGAATGGTTTCTTGGACGTGCTCGAGGGCACCAGTCAACAAGAACAAGTCTCGATCGCGAGCTATTCAACGTATGCCAGCCTCGACACCTCGTTGGAAAAAGATTTCGATATCGTTCGTTCAACCGTGGGGAATTTGACGACCGGGGGCTGGACTGCCATCGGGCAAGGAATGGAGGAGGGAAACGAGTCGCTCTTGAATTCATCTGCCCGGCCTTACGCAGCGAAAACGATGGTGGTGATGACCGACGGGATTCATAACTACGGCATTTCACCCTCGGCAGTCGCTGAAGATCTAATGAGGGCTCACAGCCTCACCATTCACACGGTGACTTTTGGTGATGGGGCAGACCAAGCCCTGATGCAGCAAGTCGCCGGAATCGGCGGCGGCAAGCACTACCATGCTGCGACAGGTAGTGAGTTGATCGCGGTTTTTGAAGAAATTGCAAACAATTTGCCAACGATCCTGACAAAGTAGATTTTGCAAAACTTGGCAGCGGCGTCGTAACCTTGTGCAGGTGCGATTGCGACGGGTACTTTCGCGTAACGAGGGGAGATCGTAAATGATTCGAACAACGCAAAATCAAGATGCCGCCAAGGCAGGGTTGTTAGGAGGAGCAAAGGTCTGGATAAGCCTCTCTTTGTTCCTTTCCTTCTCTCTGATGGCTTGGTCATTCTCGTTACCGTTTCGCGATAACAGGCTCACCTCCCAGCAAAAAGAAAAGGCAGAACAAAGCAATCTTCAGTCATCCGAGGTCAAGATCTCGAAAAGACAAATGGAAGAAATGCGAGACGCGGCTGTTAGCTTGGATCACGCATTGATGAAGAAAATCGGTGAGAAATACGCGGAAGAAGAAAAGCCGGGACATCGAGAGACCCAGAATTACTGGAATCGACATGTTGAATCGGTGCGGCGGCAAGTCATGCAAATCGGTCAAGCACCAGAGGGCTCGCTCGAGTCGCAATACCAGCGGGAATTGCTTGATTCGCTAGGTGATGGACCACGCGAATGAAATGGCTTGCTAACACAATTTGATGTGCAAGTTTTCAGCCTGGGTGATTTCTGTTTTCCGTTTGCTGGCTTGGCGTTTGGTAGGGATCAGCAAAAGCGCCAAAAGCACCGAGGCCTCCGTCAACCTCCAGGTCGGTCCCCGTAATAAAGGAAGCGCTGTTGCTGCATAGCCAAACCGCAGCAGAGGCGACTTCCTCCGGATTCCCTATCCGTCCAATTGGGTGGCGATTTGCCAAGGCATCAGCGCCGCCTTGCGCTTCCAAACTAGCCCGGACCATCGGAGTGTCGATGGCACCTGGTGAGATCGAGTTCACTCGTATTCCGTCCCTCGCATACTCCACTGCCCATTGCCTCGCTTGCATAACATTGGCAGCCTTGATCGGCCCGTAGATTCCCACTTCTCGCGCTGTCCGATGAGCTTGGCCGCTCGCCACGTTGAGAATGACACCACTACCTTGTTGTTTCATATACGGGATGACATTTTTTGCCATCCGTAAATAGCCACACAAATTGATGTCAATCATTGACTGCCAAACTTCAGGCCCGATTTGATCAATTGGTTGATAAGAGGTCGACGGCTGGATCGCTGCGTTATTGATGAGAACATCGATCGCGCCAAAGTGTTCAATGGTGTGTTCAACTGCGGCTTCGCAATCTTCGTCGACAGCCACGTTGCAGCGAACGAATTCGGCGTCCATTGATGTAGGGGGCAGATTCACATCCAAACACACAACGCTGCCACCTGTTTCGGAAAAAGCTTGGCATATCGCTGCGCCGATCCCACTCGCTCCTCCGGTGACAAGGATCACACGCCCTTGATTATCGAAGGTAACATTGCCGGCAGGGCGAGAGAGTGGCATGTTGGGTCCAACTATTTCTTGCGTTTGGATAAATCTTTGACCTTGGCAAGTCGCTCGTCCAGCCTCCGCGCTAAATCGTCGATGACTTGGCTAAGCTGAGGGTCGGCAGAGCGATTCGTGATTTGTTGCGGGTCACGCTCCATGTCATAAAGTTCGGTTGTCCCGTCGTTGTAACGCATGAAGTGCCAGCGGTCGGTTCGAAGTGAATGGCCCTTGTTAAACGAGATCGCTGAATCCTTGATCGTTGCGGTTGGATCTCGAAGGATAGGTACCAAACTGCGTCCTTGGACACTTTTGGGTATGTCTAATCCTGCAAGCTCGGAAAGCGTCGGGAATATATCGACTAATTCCACAAGCGATTGAGTTCGGCCTGCGGAAATATCAGGAACAGATAGGATCAACGGGACCCGAAGCACCTGTTCATGCAGATTTGATTTCTGCCAGAATTGATGGTCACCGAGGTGGTAGCCGTGATCGCTGGTAAATACGACGGCAGTACTTTCACGAAGTCCGTTTCTTTCGAGGGCTTCGATCAAACGACCAACTTGCTCGTCCATGAAGGTGACGGCGGCATAGTAACCCGCCCACATCCGTTGTTGGTTATCAGGGTGATCGCCGATGGGATTGCGTGATGAAATGGTCCCCGCCAACCCAAGTTTTGGAATATCGTCCAAGTCACCCGGAATCTGAGGTGGCAGTTTCATTTTCTGCCACGAATAGGGTTCGAAGTATTGCTTTGGTGCGACCATTGGGTAATGCGGCCGCACAAACCCGACCGCTAGAAAGAACGGTTGCTCATTGGGGCCACTCTCGCCTCGTTGCTCAAGTAACTCAATCGCTTTTGTCGCGGCTTTGTGATCCGCTTGGTCTGATCCGTCTCCGTCATATTTAACGGTAACGAACATGCGGTGAGGCATTTTCGTTGACTGTCTTCCTTGCAAATCGTCAGTGAAGATATTCAGATTTAAGCAGGCATAGTCCCCCGGTGTGTGGGCCTCTGGAC